>JALZJP010000199.1 GCA_030859715.1 Chloroflexota bacterium | reverse complement strand
CCAAACCGAAGAGGCCGTCCGCCGCTGGGGCAGCCAAACCACCGTCCGCCGGCATGACGCCGCCCCGGCCCCGGCCAACGAGCGCCGCTTCGTCGAGCGGTTCCAATCGACCCTGGGCACCAAAGTGACCTTCAAACGGCACCGCGGCGGCGGCGGCGCCCTGACCATCCACTACCACTCCGACGAGGCGCTGGACGCCCTCTACGAGCGGCTGGTGGGCGACGATACGTGGTAGGCGCTGCCGACCCGGCCCTGGTTGTATGCCGCCGTCCACGGTCTGCTCACAATGCCCGACGGGGTACGGAGGCGGCGCCAGCCGACAGACCACCAACTACCGTTCGCGGCGAGCTATGTCTTCGCGTCAATCCATCGATTGGCGGCATGCCCGGCACGTTGCCCGATTCGCTTAATCGTCCGGTTCAGATCGGCCATCAGCTCGTCGATACTAGCAAAGGAAGGCAAGTCCCCGTCCTCCCCCTCTTGCATGGCGGCGATCGTGGTTGCGTTGGGCACCAAGAGGGAGCTCGGAAAGGTTTGCTCGGCAACGATCCGCGCAAAGAGCAGCCGCACCGCCCGCGACGGGGTCAGGCCGATGTCCGCCAAGATACGCGTTGCCTCGTCCTTGACGTCCGAATCCACGCGAACCCGCACAATTGCTGTCGCTGCCATTGGCAATACTCCTTGATGCGTAAAACATGGTCATACAACTGATAGTGCCCAGGCTGTCGACGACCGTCAATGGTCCGATCTGGCTGGGAATGATTGCACCTACAAGCAAAACTCCGTCGATTGATTGACGTATGATAGTATCGTACACGGGAGGTAGATGCGATGGCGGCGACGGCGATCGTGCAGGCTCGAGTCGAGCCTGCCTTGAAAGAAGAAGCGACGCTCATTTTTGAAGCGATCGGGCTGACCCCGTCCGAAGCGGTCCGCCTCTTCCTCACCAGGGTGGTAGCCGAGAAGGCGTTCCCCATGGAACTGTTGGTGCCGAACGAGGCAAGCCTCGACGCCTTGCGCGAAGCGCGGGAGGGACGCCTCCATTCGGCCGCTACCTTTGACGAGATGCTGGCCGAGTTGAATGCCGGCGGTTAGCTGGTCGAATCGGTTCGCGCGTGATTACAAACGGGCAAAGAAGGGGCGTTTTGGCCCGATCCTGGATCAAGAGTTGCGGATCGTGTCGGGTGCCCTCGCCGCTGGTCAGCCACTGGCTCCTCGGCATCAGGACCACGCCCTCTCCGGCGTCTGGCTGGGTAGCCGGGACTGTCACCTCAAACCAGATTTGCTGCTCATCTACCGGATCATGCCGGACATGATTGAGTTTCTCCGGCTCGGCTCCTATGCCGAGCATTTTGGCTAATCGCGTCCGCGCTAGGCGAACGGCGCTCAATCCGCGGCGGCCGGCGCCGGGGGTGAGAGGTGGGTGTGCTTGAACCCGGATGGGTATTTCAGGCCGTAGGCGAGGGCGCGGTCGATCCCGATATGGGCCAGCCAGATCAAGGCCAGGTGGGTGACGAGCGGCCAGCCGGCGGCCAGCGACACCGCGTAGAGGAGGACCGGCCCGACGTACGTATGCGCCAGGTTATACGTCCGGCTGCCGATGCCGGGGCCGGCCAAGTAGCCAAGGGCGGAGAGGTCGGGTGCCAGGATGAGGAGCAGGAAGAGCCACCAGGGGCCGCCCGTCTGCCAGTAGAGGATCAGGGCGGCGACAAAGACCGCGGCGCCCTCGGCTCGGAGCCATGTCGTCATAACGTTCCTCCCGCGGATGCCGTGCCTCGTGGCCCCGGCGCCCGTCCGTGGAAGATGCCTCCCCGGCACTGGAGGAGGGGTTAGGTGTCGGCGAGGCCGGCTCCACCGTCCATCGCCTGATGGTGTAACCACCGCTGCACATGACGGCCGATCTTCGCGAGCTCGTAGGCCACCGGCCCGCGGGGATTGGCGAGCACCAGGGGCACGCCGCGATCGGCGGCCACGGAGAGGCCGAGATCGAAGGGGATCTGGCCAATAAGTGTGACTCCCGCCTCCGTCAGTCGGGCCGAATGGGCGTCCAGCTCGACCGGTCGCTGGCAGTGGGGACAGATGAGCGACGACATGTTTTGGACCGCGCCGATCACCGGCACGTTGTGTGCCGTCAGCAGGCTGAGCGTCCGCGCCGCATCCATCTGGGCCAGGTCCCGCGGGGTCGTGACGAAGATAGCGCCAGAGAGCGGCAGCTCACCGGCCATCACCTGCAGCTCGTCGCCGGTGCCGGGTGGAGCGTCGATGAGGAGCACGTCGGCGGTCCAGGCAACGTCAAAGAGCAGATGGCGGAGGAGGGCCGAGACCAGGGTCCGGCCCGTCGCCGCCAGCGCGGCCCGCTCGGGCACCTCAAAGCCGATCGACATCACCTCCAGCCCCAGACGCTGGTGCGGCTGGCGCCATCGCGACGGTGGCAGGATGCGGTTCGTCCAGAGCTCCCAGTCGCGGCTCTCCCCCGGATGCTCTTTGGGCGGTGCCGGGCGGACCCCGAGCAGGTGCGGCAGATCGGGCGCGTTCAGATCGGCATCGACCACCCCGACCGCGATTCCCATGGCTGCCAGGGTCAGGGCCAGGTTGACCGCTAGGGTCGATTTGCCGACGCCCCCCTTGCCGCCCAGCACCGCGATGACATGCCGTCCCGGGCCGAAGCCGACCCCGCCTCGATGCACCATATTGCCGGCGCGGACCTCGATGGTCAGATCGGGAAGCCGGCGGGCAAGCTCGTCGTACACGCGCCGCGGGAACATGCGGGTGACCGCGGGCGGATCGAGCTGGACCGCCAGCCACGAGCCCTCGATCACCACGTCCCGAATCTGCTCCTGATTCAGCTGAAGCTCGTCGCCGATGCCCGTGTCATCGAGGAGCAGCGCCCGAATCGATGCTTCATCCATGAAGCGGTCTCCTCTATCTCTCCGCGCCTGGTCACCAACCAGAACGCTGCCGCGATGATGACGGGTCGCTGAGCGCCCTGTCAAAACCACTATCGAGCGGGGTGACCGGTTGACAGCGCGCCGCGAGTTGCGTACCATGTTTTCGCATTCGCACATCGTTTTCAGTATCCGAAAACACACGACGGGGTTTGGGTGACACGCGGTTCCCCGTCTGGATACCCAAGGACGACGCTCGTGACGGCATCGGCCCCCAACGGATCGACCATCCTGAGCACCCTCGACAAGGGGCTGCGGGTGCTGGAAATGCTGGCCCGGCCGGAGGCGGCGGAGGGGCTGACCCTGACCGAGTTGGCCAACCGCCTCGGCATGCACCGGACGACCCTGTTTCGCTTCCTGGCCACGCTGCGGGCTCGCGGCTATGTCGAGCGTGAGGCAGATACCGATCGCTACCGGCTCGGGATCGGGGTGCTGACGATGGCCTCCTCCCTCCTCAACAACCTCGATGTCCGCCGCATCGCGCGCCCCATCCTGCTCGATCTCCGCAACAGCACGCAAGAATTGGTGCATCTGGCGGTCATGAACGAGGACGGCGTGGTGACGGTCGATCGCTTCGAGGGCCAGCGCGCCCTCTCGCTCCAAACCGAGGTCGGCTCCCGTCGCCCCGCCTACTGCACCGCCGCCGGCAAAGCGATCCTTGCCTACCTGCCGGCGGCGCGGGTGGCCGCGATTCTGGCCGATGGCATGCCGGAAGTCACCCCCCGCACGATTACCACGCCGGAGGCGATGCACCGGCACCTGGCGCAAATCCGGCGGCTTGGCTACGCCGTGGACAATGAGGAGCGGACCGAGGGCGTCCGCTGCGTGGCGGCGGCGGTGTTTGGGCATGAGGGCGAGGCGGTGGCGGCCATCAGCCTCGCCGCGCCGACGATGCGGTTCCCACCGGAGCGAGTGGCCGTGGTCGGCGAGGAGGTCGCGGTGGCCGCCGCCACGATCTCGCGCCGGTTGGGGTTCAGCGTCCAGGAGGTGACGCACCAAGCCGGAATGGCGGCATCGTAGGATACCGGTCTCGTGACGGTAGACAGTTCACCGGGCGGACGATAGCGAGTCCAACCTTAGGAGGATCAGATGGGCGACCGGTACTCACGACGAGACGTACTCGCGATTTCTGGGGCGGTGGCCCTGGGCGGCGCCGCGGTCACGTCGCTGGCCCCCGGCCGGGCCCTCGCCCAAGAGGCGACTCCAACCCCGGAACTGCTGCGGGCGCCGGAGGCGGACCCGCAACGGGGCGGGATGGTGCGCACCGCCTGGGGGGCGACGACCGCGCACTACGACCTGCACCAGGGCGCCAGCTCGGCGGTGCTGGCCAATGTCTACGATTTGCTGGTGATGAAGAATTTGGCGGACGGGCTGCGCACGATCATTCCCGGCCTCGCCACGAGCTGGGAGATCGCGGACGACGGCCTGACCTACACCTTCACCCTGCGCGAGGGCGTGACCTTCCACGATGGGACGCCGTTCTCGGCCGATGACGTGGCCGCCACCTTCAACCGGATCATCTTCCCGCCGGAGGGGATGGTCAGCGTCTATCGCAGCGAGCTGGGACCGGTCGAGAGCGTGACCGCGCTCGATTCGACGACCGTCGAGTTCGTCCTCGCCTCGCCCTGGCCCGTCTTCCTCGAAGTGCTGACCAACCCGGCACTGGTTGTCTACTCGCAATCGTACCTCGATGCCAACGACCAGGACTTGCGGCGCGAGATCGCGCCGGGGACCGGTCCCTTCATCGTCACCGAAGCGCTGCCGGGGGAAAAGTTCTCCCTTGTTCGCAATGAGGACTACTGGAACCCCGAGCTGCCGTATATCGACGGCATCGAGATGCTGCACGTCCCGGTCTGGACCGATCGCGGCACCGCGGTGCTGACCGGACAGGCCAATCTCTCGTTCAACGTCTCGCCCGAAACCTGGGAGGAAGGCGCCACCCGCGACGATATCGGCACGGCGCGGCTGCCTTGCCTCAACTCGCACACGGCCATCATCAACAACGAGCATGAGCCGTTCAACGATCCAAGGGTACGCCGGGCAATTCATCTGGCGGTCAGCAAGCAGAACCTGGTCGCGGCCATTTCGGCCACCCAGGAGCCGGTGTTCCTCACCACCTGGATGCCGGCCGTGGCCCCATACGCGCCCGCCGAGGAAGAGCTGGCGACCCGGCCCGGTTATCGACCGGACAAGGAAGAGGACATCGCCGAAGCCAAGCGGCTGATGGCCGAGGCTGGATACCCGGATGGCTTCGGCCCGATTGACCTGGTGACCGCCTCCGATCCGCAGCATTCCGGCATCAACGGGCCGGCGGTCCAGGAAGAGTTGCGCCGCTCGCTGGGGATCGAGAGCGAGATCCGGCTGGTCGAGCGCGGCCTGTTGTCCGAGCTCTATCAAAGCGGCGACTTCGACATCATCGTCGAGGGCGCCTTCACCTCCAACCTGGTCGATCCGACCTTGCTCTGGAATGCCAATCTCCGCAGCGGCGCCTCGACCAACTGGTCACGCTACGCCAACGAGGAGTTCGACGCCCTGCTGGACCAGATCACGGTCGAGGCGGACGAGACGGTGCGTCAGGATCTGTTCGACCAGGGGATCGCCATGCTCGACGCGGATCCGCCGTTCCTGATGATCGGGTTCTGCGCCCACTCCGCGATGTGGCACGCCAGCGTGAAGGGTCTGGCCCTGGAGGACCGGCTCTTTTCGCAGTTCGGCCGGTTCGAGACCGTCTGGCTCGACGAGTCGTGAGTCGTGAGTCGAGTTGGAGTGCCGCGCACCAAGCACTTGATCCAGCAGAGAGTCGACTTCTACTTACGACTCACGACCTACGACTCACGACTTCCGTAGGGAGCCGCGATGCGAGTCTATATTCTGCGCCGGCTGCTGCTCGCGATTCCCACCCTGTTCGGGGTGACGGTCTTGATCTTCCTCGCCATGCGGGTGATCCCCGGTGATCCGCTGGCGATGATGGAGGCGAGCGAAGGGGCCACGATCGTACTGAGCGAGGCCGAGCTGGCGACCGCCCGCGCCTCGCTCGGGCTCGACCAGCCCTATCACGTCCAGTACTTGGACTGGATGGGCCAGGTGCTGCGGGGCGACCTCGGCGAGTCGTTCTGGCGGGGCGACAAAGTGCGCGATCTCGTCCTGCGGCGCGGCCCGATCACGCTGGAGATCGCGATGATGACGGTCGTCGTGGCCTGGGTGATCGGCATCCCGATCGGGATCGTCAGCGCGGTCAAGCAGCGGTCCTGGCTCGATTACGTGACGCGGCTCGGGGTGATTCTGTTTCTGGCGGTGCCCAGCTTCTGGCTGGCGATGCTGGCGATCACCGGCTCGGTCCTGGCCTTCAGTTGGCGGCCGCCATTGGACCTGGTCCAAATCAATGAGGACCCGGGGCGGCATTTGCAGATCGTGGCCGGTCCGATTCTGGTGCTCGGCATTGGCCTGGCGGCGGTCATCGCCCGGTTTACCCGCTCGGCCATGCTCGAAGTCTTGCAGGACGACTTTGTTCGCACCGCCCGCGCCAAGGGGCTGTCGGCGAGCACGGTGAACTTGCGCCATGCCCTGCGGAACGCGCTGCTGCCGATCATCACCGTCTCCGGTCTGGCCTTCGGCGGCTTGCTCGGCGGCTCGGTCGCGGTCGAGCGCGCGTTCGGCGTGCCGGGGCTGGGCGCGGCGCTGGTGCTGGCGCTGAATGAGCGGGATTGGATGGTGATCCAGAATTTGGTGTTGCTCTACGGCGTCATCTTCGTGGTCGTCAATCTGGTGGTCGATATCAGCTATGGCCTGGTCGATCCCCGGATTCGGTATCAGTAGCGTCACGCGGCGGAGCGTGGCGAGGGCGGCAGCATGGGCGAACCGCGTGCGATAACCAACTTGGGAGCCGTGGGGCCGCGCTTGGCCGAGGTCGTGGCGCCGCCGAACCCGGGCCAACGGGTGGGCCGGACCGGCCACCAGTTCTGGCGGAGCTCGCCGGTAGGGATCGTCAGCTTGCTCCTGTTGCTGGGAGCGATCGTGGTCGCCCTCCTCGCCGACCGGCTCGCCCCCTACGATCCCCTGGCCGCCGATTTCGTCGCCATTAGCCAGCCGCCCACCGCCGAGCATCCGCTGGGGACGGATCAGTTGGGCCGCGATGTCTTGAGCCGGATCATGTACGGCACCCGGCTGACACTCTTGATCGCGGTGGCGGCGGTGGCCATTGGGGATGGTATCGGGTTCGTCTGGGGGCTCGTCGCCGGCTATGCTGGCGGCAAGTTCGACCTGGTCAGCCTGCGGCTGCTCGATCTGATGATGGCGTTTCCGGCGCTGATCCTGGCCATGTTGCTGCTGGCCGGGATGGGATCGGGCGTTGTGACGGTCACGATCGCGATCGCCGTCACCCGGATTCCCGGTACCACGCGGGTCGTCCGCGCGATCGTGCTCTCGACCAAGGAGATGGCGTTCGTCGACGCCGCGCGGGCGATCGGGGTGGCCCCGGTGCGCATGCTGGCGAGGCACATCGCGCCCCAATGCGTGGCCCCGATGCTGGTGCTGGCCAGCCTTAACCTCGGCACCGCCATCTTCGCCGAGGCGGCGCTAAGCTTCCTCGGCGTCGGCACCCCGCCGCCCGCTCCCACCTGGGGCAGCATGCTGGGCGGGGTGCTGGCCGGTGCCTTTCGGCCGCCGTGGTGGCTGGTGCTGGCGCCGGGGCTGGCGATCACGACCACGATCATGGCGGCGAATCTGCTGGGTGACGCGCTGCGCGATTTCCTCGACCCGAGACTGCGGAGCCAGCTGCAATGAGATTCCCGAATGGTTATTGCCTCCGCGGAGGGCTGAGGGCGTGAAGATCGGGTTCGCCACGCTCGTCGGGATCGAGCCGATACCATTTCCGGATCTCGTGAAGCGGGCCGGCGCCCTCGGCCTGGAGGCGGTCGAGATCAACGCCGGGCCGGGCTTTCGGCCGATCGGCGGTGCCAAGTATGGCGGCCACATCGATCTCCGGGCGGTCGCCAACGGCGGCGCCGGGCAGGTTCTCGATCTGTTGGCGGAGCAGGACATGACCGTGACCGCGATAGCGCCGATGCTGAATCTGCTCACTCCGGATCTCGCCCGGCGCGAAGAACGGATCACGAGCTTGAAGCAGGCGATCGATGCCTGTGTCGCGCTCGAATCGGATGTGGTCGTGACCTATGGCGGGTCGACCGCCGGCATGCACTTCTTGGGCTTGCCGGCGGTAGGGTCGGGTCATCCCTCGAACAAGCTGACCGAGAATGTTCAGGCGTTCAAGGAGGTCTACGCGCCGTTGGCCCGCTATGCCGAAGATCGCGGGGTGCGCATCGCCTTCGAGACGGCGCCGCGCGGCGGTGGCGAGGGGAACCTGGCGCATGCGCCGGCGCTGTGGGACATCATCTTCTCGGAGGTGCCGTCGCCGGCGCTGGGCCTGAGCTTCGATCCTGGCCACCTGGTCTGGCTCCAAGTCCCCGACATCCCCGGCGTCATCCGCGCCTACGGCGACCGCATCTACCACATGGACGGCAAAGACGCCGAGGTGCTGCCCGCCGCGCTGGCGAAGCAGGGGATCACCGGCAATGCCTGGTGGCGCTACCGGTTGCCAGGCCAGGGCCAGGCAAACTGGCCGGCCATCCTCTCCGCCCTGCGTGAGGTCGGGTATCAGGGCGGCCTCTCGATCGAGAATGAAGATCCGATGTGCTTGGGGTTGGAAGGAGCGGCCTGGGCCGCGAACTACCTGCGGCGCTGCCTGCTGCCCGCCCCGTCGGTGGGAGTGGGTAAGCTGCTCTGAGCGAGCGTAAGCCTGGCGAACGAAGCATTGACAAGACGGAGCGAAGCGGAGACGGAGCGAATGGGAGCGAGTGTACGAACCGGGATCATTGGTTGTGGCGGCATCGCGGTCCAACACGCGGCGGCTCTGGCCTCCCTGCCGGAGTCAACGTTCACCGCCTGCTGCGATGTGGACGAGGCCCGCGCCCGGGCGCTGGCGGAGCAGTTCGGCGTCCCCCATGTCTTCACCGACCTGGACGAGCTGTTGAGGAGCGGCACGGTTGATGCGCTCTGCGTCTGCACCCCGCATCCGAGCCACGCCGCGATCGTGATCGCGGCGGCGCGGGCCGGGGTCCATGTGCTGGTCGAGAAGCCGATCGCGGTCGAGCTGGCGGAGGCGGACGCGATGGTGGAAGCGGCCGAACGGGGCGGCATCACCTTCGGCGGCATCTTCCAGCGCCGCTTCTGGCCGGCGGCGCAACGGATCCGGGCCGCGATCGACGACGGCAAGCTGGGACGGCTGACCCTGGCCGAATGCCAGGTCCGGATCTGGCGGCCGCGGGACTATTTCGCCCGCGACGCCTGGCGCGGCAAATGGGCGACCGAGGGCGGCGGCGCCCTGATGAACCAGGGAATCCACGCCATCGACCTGATGCAATGGTTCATGGGCCCGGTGACCGAGATCTACGGCAAGTACGCCACCCTGCAACACGCCGACTACATCGACGTCGAGGATACGGTGGTGGCCACCGTGGCCTTCGCCAACGGCGCCCTGGGGACGATCGAGGCGGCGACCACGATCTCGCCCGAGTTCGGTTTCCGGGTAGCGGTTCATGGCGACAGCCACGCCACGGCCAGCGTCTGGGAACGGCCCGAGGGGGTGGAGGGGGTGATCGATATCTGGACCGTCGACGGCACGGAGGAGTACCTCGACGTCTTCGCTCCTGGCCGGGCCACCAATCCTGGATTTCCCGAGTTTCACCGGCTCCAGATCCAGGAGTTCTTACAGGCGATCATAGCCGGCCGACAGCCGGCGGTCACCGGGGCGGAAGCGCGGAAGGCGCTCGAGATCATCCTCGCGATCTACGAGTCGTCGCGTACCGGACGGCCGGTCTCG
Source organism: Chloroflexota bacterium (assembly GCA_030859715.1). Classification (GTDB taxonomy): domain Bacteria; phylum Chloroflexota; class Chloroflexia; order Thermomicrobiales; family UBA6265; genus JACCYK01. Next base: position 42 of record JALZJP010000199.1, on the reverse strand, counting down.
CTGCCGCTGGATCGCGTCGTGACCCTGGCCGCGCCACCGGCG
>JALZJP010000067.1 GCA_030859715.1 Chloroflexota bacterium | reverse complement strand
GGTCGAGAAACGTCGACCGGGGTCACGCCGCGCATGTGGGCGGTGACGAACCTACGCTGGCTAGGTCATTCCCGGCACGATGCGGGCCACCGCGCTGACCTGGGAACGGCTAGTTGTCGAGGATCGTGTTCGGGGCGGGCAGCTCCAGGTCGAGGAGATAGGCGTCGATGGCGTCGCGGGTCTGACTCTCGCCAGGGAGCAGGTACGAGGTGTGGCCGTTCCCGTTGCGGGTGAGCAGGACACTGTTGTCGATCTGCTCGTGCAGCAACTGCGCCCAGACGTAGGACGTCGAGGGGTCATGGGTGGCGTTGACGATCAGGATCGGCGGCGTGCCGGTGACGTCGAGCCGGGTCGGCGGATTGGCGATCGGCACCGGCCAGTCCATGCACCCGACGCTAGTCGTCCAGGTCTGGGTGGCGCCGCCAACATGTGGCGACACTACGTTGACCATGTTCGTCGCCGCGGCCAATTCATCATAGGATGAGAATGGCGTCGGCCACTCGACACAGGAAATGAGGAGCTGGGGATAGAGGTTGGCAGTCGTGGATTGGGCCAACGGCAACGAGAACCCCGACGCATCGCCATCGCGGGCAGCGGCCAGCGCTTCCGCGAGGCCGGCCCAACCGGGATGGCCATAGGCCGGCGTTGGCGGCTCGAAGAGCAAGTGCCCCTGGGCGCTAAAGCGCAGTTGGTCGCCCGTCACGGTTGCGCGGCAGGTCCCTGAGGCTTCACAGCGGGGCGCCGGCAGCGGCGATGCGTTCCCCTGGGCGACCAATTCGTCATAGACGGCGAGGACATCCTCGCCGTGGAGGGCGCAGTCGGGATTGGCGTCGCACCAGAGCGCGAACTGCCGCAGCGTCGCCTCATGCGCGGCCGCTTCGTTGTTGAGCATCTGCAGGCCGGCGGTGTTGTGATCGAGCGCGCCGTCGAGCGCCATGGCCCGGATCTGGTCCGGATAGAGTGAGGCATAGGTGGCGCCGAGCTGGGTGCCATACGAGAGCCCGAGATAGTTCAGCGGCTCCCCGCCGAGCGCGATCCGGACCTGCTCAATGTCGCGGGCGGCGCTGACGGTATCGAGGTGGCCAAGCAGGGGGCCGGTCAGCTCGAGGCAGCTTTCGCCCACCGCTTGGGCATGCGCGAGCGCCTGGTCGAATTCGGCCCGCGAGCGGGGCATCACTGGCGCCGGTTCATTCCAGACGTCTGGGTCGCACTGGACCGGGGCACTCGATCCGACCCCACGGGGATCCATGCCAATGATGTCGAACCGAGCCCGCAGGGCATCCGTGAAGACGGGAACGCCGCTCGCCTGGGCGGCAACCATATCGGACGCGATGCCGCCGGGACCACCGGGGTTGAAGATCAAGCTGCCAATACGCTGTTCTAGATCGGTGGTGACCAGGCGGTTGAGCCCTATGGTGATTTGCTCGCCGTCGGGGTTCGCATAATCGAGCGGCACGGACAGGGTGGCGCATTCCAGCAACGGTGCGGTGTCACCGGTAGACGGGGTGGCGGCGCTTTCGGACGGGCAGGGCGTCCATTCCAGGCTGGCAACCGGCGTCTGGACAGCGGCGCCGGACACACTGCTGGCACCGAGGCCGAGCAGGACGACAGGCACCAAGAGCAAGCAAACGACCATCTGACGAATCACGGCGTTTCCTTTGCGCGAGTTCCGTACGGTCAGCCGCGGCACGAGTTACTCCAATAAGCATCGCGTGGCCGAGTTTCGCACGCGAGACATCCGCGGTCAATAGCGATAGGCGTAGTGGGGTGCGTGTCGCCAGTGTCGGGGTGCTGAGATTCGGACATCGCGGCCGGCCCGGCGCCCGGCGTCAGGCGGTGCCGGGTGCCGGTCACGATGCGCGTGGGGCGTCCGTCCTAAACCGGGCAGTTCGGGAAGCACAGGTCCATACCGCACGACCCCGTCTGTTCCCCACAGAAGTAGCCTCGCGGACAGTCCGCAGTCGTCTCGCACGAGAGAAAGTCTCCGCATTCGATGCCGCCGGCGCTGAGGATCAGGCTCGGCACACAGTGGAAGATCGCTGGATCTTCCACGAGCGGGACGCCGCAGGTGCAGCCCTCAACGCAGGAGGTTGGTTGCGCCGGCGAACACGTCTGGTTGCAGCCGTTGTTGGCGAGACAGCCCTTGCCCGCCGGACAGGTGCAGTTCACCGTCTGCTGACAGTTGTTTTGCGTGGTGCCACAACGGTTGCAGCAGAAGTTGGCCGTCGGCTTCGGCTTGCAGGAGTGCTGCTGCTTGTTGTGGCGGCGAGCGTCGCGCGCACACCGGCGCCGCTCCGCCCGATCCTTGATCTTCCGGCAACGCGGCAGCGGGTTGTGAGCACTCGCCTCGTCAATGCCAAAAAGGCCGAGGAGGGCGACAACGCCGCCGAGCACTCCGGTCAGGGCGGTCCGCCGAGCGTGCAAGGTACGAGTCAGGGCATCGAAGTGGGTAGCGTCCATAAGAGTCCTCCTGGAAGGCGTCACGAACCGCGAATGCCCGACCTGGATTGATCTGTACCCTGATGATATGCCGGGCCACCGGAATGCGCAAGGGGGCGACATGCTGCGCGTAGTGGGGTGCGCGCCATCTTTTTGCGTTTCGCATGCTGGAGCGGCGTTCGGGCCGCCGGGTCGCGCCACCACCCCGCCGGTGACCGCGCCCGCGTCCCTGGCCTCCGGCTGATTGCTGTCCGGGGCCGGCACGTCCGGCCGCGTCTGGAACGGTTGGACGGCTGGAGTGAGCGGTTGTGCAAGACTTTGACGCGCACCCGGCGTAGTGGGATCGGCCCTCCATCTAAATTGAGCCCGCGATCGGGTGGGGTGGATCTCGTTTGGCCGTGTCAACCTCGACGCAACCGCGGTGTCCGCCGTCGGAGCCCGCTGGCAGAAGTACTGAATCGTCCCCTTATGCGGGATATCTCCGCGTCCCGGTAGCCCGTCCGCGGCTCCACTTCTTTCACCGCCGGCTGCCAGAGCTTGTAGTAGACCTCGGCCAGCGTCACGTTGATCATCAGCGAGCGAATGTAGAGTTCGCCATCGTGCGGCTGTGCCTCGGCCGTAGGCATCACCCCCCATTAGCGGCGCGACTGCAATCGACGGTGCTCTCGGTCAAGCGCCAGGCCGACCTTGATCCGCGGTCCAAGCCTTTTCCGGCAAATTTCCGGCAAAGTTGGGCAACGGCGAAAACTACTCGGCTCCGCAAAGCCGAGAATTGGAGATTGGTGCCGGATAAGGGACTCGACGAAGCGACTCCCACTCACTCCGACACGGGGTCCAGCATTCCGGGAATGCGCCAGTTGACGCGGAGAATCACTCGTCACCGGGCAGTCCTGGGCCGGTGGGTCCGGCTGGCTCCGGCCGAGTCCGCGTTTCTGGCGCGTCACCCGGCGCGTCACGCGTTGATGGCGGCGATCGCGGCCGTAGCTAACGACGGCGCTCGAACCCGTCTGGGCAGCCACAGAGGATATGCTCGGAGCGGTGGACGCCACAGACACAGATCGGATCGTCGTCATCGCCGTCCGCCAGCTCCATCAGCACTGCGTCGTCATGGACGTCAAGGATCGCCATGATCTCGCCGCGCTCATCGGTCAAGGCGGCGGCCTGGTCGGTTTGCTCCGGATCGTCGTCGCATTCGAGCGCGGAGAGCGCGTCGTCGATCTGCAAGAGCCGGGTTTCGAGATTGCCGACGGCGAAGGTGGGGAGCATCATGGCGTGGCCCTCTTCAGCGTCAATGGCTTCAATCCCAGCGATGGCGACCGCCGCGGCAACGACGAATCGGCGACGCATGGCGGCACGCTTTTCGTGCGCCGTGATCGGGGTCAGCACCATCGTCCGCGCTGTCACCTCGCGGACCTCGCGCAAGAGCGCGGCGGGTGATGGCGGGACCGAATACTCAGGCGGAGCCCAGGCCCGATTCTGCTTGTCCCGCTCCGCATCGATCTCGGCATACATCGAAACCCGGTCTGGCATCGTGTCCTCCTGGTGTTTCAGTCATTGATCGCCGCGATCGCGGCCGTGGTCAGCGATGGGTAGTCCTCGCCGTCGCTCGCGCCGTAGCCGTCGCCGAACAGGCGCTCGAAGATGTAGCCGACCTGCACATCGTTGAACCAGATGTCGATGTTGCGGCTGGCTGGTCGCTAGGTGAGCCGATAGAGGCGACCGGCAACGACGATGAAGCAGAGCGTCTTGTCCCGTGGATCCATCACGCCGCCTCACACGGATCGTCCACTGCGTACCGCTCGCTCCACTCATCGCCCGCTGGACAGCCACACGGCACGATCGCGTAGCCGTCATCACCCGCCGATGGATTGAGTGGCTCCCATTCCTCCATCCACCCGACCCCTTGACAATCGCCGCATTCGTGGAGCCAGGCGTGGCGGCAGCTTTCGCCGCAATACCCGTCTGGCCCGACGCCAACCATCGCCCCGCAGTTGGCGCAATGGAGCGGCTCGACGACCGGCGCGGGGACGGGAGCCGCGGACGCTTGACGCACCGGCGCGGTCCCCAGCGCCCTGGCCCGGCGGGCACTGGCGATGGGCACCATCTCTAGCGTGAGGTCGATTCCTTCGCGCCGGCAGTCGGCGACGAGGGCGGTGAGCTGCTGACCGAGGGTCGGGCGGCGAGTGGTCATGGCTGGTGTCTCCTCTGGATGATCGCGTCCGATTCGTTAGACTTATATTAGACGAAAACAGCCCGGTTGTCAAGACGTTTGATAGACAAATCGTAGATTGTCGTGTACCGTGGTGGCGACAAGGAGATTGGACATGATTGACTCGGCGCCGACCCGCGAAACACTGATGACGATCGACGAGGTGATGGACGAGTACCAGATGGGCCGGAGCTCAGTGTGGCTGTTTCTCAAGCAAACTGGAATTGAGCGATTCAAGATTCCCGGTCGGGGGCGCAACACCTATGTTCGCCGCTCTGATATTGAGCGCGCCCGAAACTCCGGCATCCGGCGCCGGACCACAACAGACATGACCGCCGAGATAACCCCTGAAACCACTTGACAGAACCCATTATATCGTCTAATATAAGTCTAGTCGAGAAGCGCGACATCAGAGGAGAGCACCATGACGACCACGACGACACCGACCGCTACTGAGCTTGGCTGGGACGCGACAAATCCCGCCACCTGGACCCTCGAAACCACCGTTGATGCCCACCGTGGCTACCACCACACCGGTATGGTGGAGCGGGCCTACGTCACGATTACCGACCGCGCCGACGACTACGAGTCGGACATCGACCTGGGCGACCTTGGTTGGTGGCTCGACGTGTTGCCGCCGATCCACGCCGCCAAGGTCGCGATTCAGGAGGCGTCGCCCGAGGCGCTGGCGATCGCAACCGAGCGGGTCGGGGAGCATCCCGGCGACTACCTTAGCAATGCCGACGACCTGGAGATCGGCGCCGATCGGAGCCGCGAGATCGTCCGTGTCTTGGCCGATGTCAGCAGCGATTGATGACGAGGCTAAGCGTCGCCGGCAGGAGCGCAACCGGCGGCGTGAGGCTGAGTTGGCGGCGGCGTGGGATGCCACGCACGCACCGAGGCCACGCCGCCGCGATCTCCTCCTGACCGATGCCGAGCTGACGGCGATCGCCGCCGCTGACCCGAGCGAGTCCACCGCCAGCATTGCCCGGCGACTGGAACGGCCGCACAGCACCGTTCGCCGGGCGAGATTGCGGCTGGCGGACCCGGATGGCGCCCGCGCCAAGCTGACGGCGGCGAAACAGCGACAGCGTGATCGCCATCAAGCCGCCTATCAACGGGAGATCGTCGCCAACGCGGCGCGGCGTGCTGAGCAAACGGCGGAGGAGCGAGCGGCCGAACGTGCCTGGCATCGTGGCTATCTCTACCAACGCAACGAAGCATCAAAACGTGAGGCGACGAATCACCGCGAGCCGTGGATGCGGGCCGACGACGAGCACATCTTGGCGACCATGGCCGATCCGGCGGTCGATGTCGCGCTTGCACTAGGGCGTTCGGTTGCCGCCGTCAGCAAGCGCCGGCACCTGCTCCGAGTCCGCGATTAGCCTGGACCGTGTCACCGCGAGTGGGACGTCTCATGCCGCGATCCCGACAGTCAGAGGCGGAGCGCGAGCTGCGGGAACAGTTCCGCCGCGATCACGAGGCACGTGAGCGCCAGGCCCGCTGGAAGCAACAGCGCTGGGACGATGCCCAACCGCTCATCCGCCACCAGGCCCGGTTTCTATGCGAACGTTGCCTGACGCCCAGCACCGGCTCGGCTATCGCCCACGAGGGTAGCCCGGTGGCCGAGCCGGTGATCGACTGGGACCGGCCGGACAACCTGGTGCCGTGCATCGTCTGCGGCCGGTGGTTGTGCCGGCGGTGTGGGCGATACGAGGTGGGAGTTGGGTGGCGGTGCGTGGACGGTTGCGAAGGGGAGGCGTGAGCGAGAGATCGGGCCAGAGTGGAAATACAGGAGCCATCAGCCTACCGAAGCCGATTTGGTCCTAGCTCCACCCGTATCGCAGAGCCCGAAGCGGTAAGCCCTGAGGGCCACGCGCAGTATAGCAAAACGGGGCAATTGTAGTTGCCCCGCTTGCCCTGGCATGGAACCCTCGATTACGGCAGGCACCCCACGAGACGGGCCTCAGACACCTCCCCGGCACCTCTCATCTGTCGCCGGCTTACATGGTCGCTTCGCCTTGTCTGTTGCGGCTCTAGTGTCATGTCGCTACCACCTGTTTCCCGCCATGCCAGGTAGGGATGATCTGACGACTCTCCTACTCATCCTATCGGCTATAGGCTATAGCCGATAGCGTTTTACAGTGACTCCAGAGGCGTATGAGCGCCGATCGCCGAAAGGCTGGAGTCATGGACATTCCCGATGGGATAATCGACCTTGCTCGCATCATCACCTTGGCAAGTGATATCTACCGAACCTGGAAGCAACGCCCTAGTGAGCGAGCTACCGCACGTCGCTTGGGATCACATCGCCGCGGCTGGCGCGGTTGGCATCGAACTGACCCTCGCCCACCCGCAGGGCCAGCGCCCCAAAGAAGGCCACGCCGGCCGCGATCCCCGCCGCCTCAATCTTGCCGCCACCGGCGAGCACGGCGAAAAAGGCGCCGCCGGCCGCGATCGCGCCCTCGATTGCGCCGCGCTTGGCGGCTTCGCTGACCTGTGCGCTCATCTCGTTGTCTCCTCTTCCTCGTCAACCGGCGTCCGGCCCATCACCAGCGCCGACATTGCCATCACTCGTCCTCCGGCCCGACGACCACGATCCCGTCGCGGGCCCGCTCCTCATCGACCACGATGGCCACCTGCCCGTGGTTGGTGGTGATCTGGCTGATGTCCGCCATCATGGTCGTGACGCTACTGGCCGACAGCCCGACCGAGTTGAACTCGTCGAGGATCGCGGCCTTCGTCGTGGCGGTGACGTAGGCGGTGGCGCCGTCCGTGGGCAGCCCCGCGAGCTTTCGTCCGTGAAGCTGGCGCTCGATTACGATGATCGTGCTCATGTTCCCGTCTCCTCGTATTCTGGTGGAAGTTCGCCACGCAACTTCGCCACAACCAACCTGAGCAGCAGCGCTCGCCTCGCCCAGTATTCTCGATCCGCCTCCGTCCCCAACCAGCTGTAAAACCGGCGCTTGCTGACCAGCTCGACCATATGGTGATCGCAGGCATCGAGGACGATCTCGATCTCGGTATCGGTCAGGCCGATCACCGGTGTGAGCGTGCGGTGACAATCCACCATCGCCATCACGTCGCCCGAACCGCATGACCAGCGGTCACCGCGAGATCAGATAGGCTCACCAGTTGCCCGTTCACGGCAATCAGATAGATTGACCCCACGAACCGCTCGAACGACCGGACCTCGGAGACGACTCGCTCCCGCTGCAACGACACCACCCGCAGCGGCCAGGCGTGGCTGATTGGCCAACGGGAGAGGGTATCGACCATCCACGCCGTCGCCGCGTCGCCCTCCGGCGTGCCGTTTTCCGGTGAGTTGATACCGGCCAGGCGGATCGCGGCTTGATGGCGCCCGCCGTAGCCCGTGTCGGCCAAGGTTTCGATTGTGTCGCAATCCCGAACCGATTCCAGCCGGGCGCGAAAATGCCACAACCGAGCGCGGTCGAACGTTTCAACGTCCATCATGGCCGCACCCCGAGCCGGCGCGCGTCAGTGGTCATGGACGAACGCCGCCTTCCCGTCCAACCAGGCTTGGGCCCACGCGATCTCGTGGTCCGGCGGGTAGTATCCGGATCGGGCCGCCGCCTCCCACGTTCCCATCACGCCGACATAGTTGTCGTGCCCCGTTACGCCACGTTGGGGATACATGTCATGTTGAGCATAAGTTGCATGTCCCAGCTCGTGGTTGACGAGGTTGGCGAATTCGTCGTTGCCAAGGTATTCCACGCCGAGCTCGACCACCGGCTTGCCGTGGTCGGCAAAGCCCCAGGAGTAGCAGCCGGCCGCGCCCGCGCCGCAGACCGTTGTCGCGGCCGGGATGACGGATACCACCAGATCGGCCGATTCGAGCTTTCCGGTCCTTGCCCAATGCAGCCCGGATCGCATGCCGGTTCGCGGGTGGAATATGACGTCGTAGAGCGCGGCAAGCGCTGCTCGCCTGGTACAGCCGATCGCGTCACCTAAGAACCAACGCATCCGCCACCGGGTCGCCACCTCGCTCCCGTCGCGAAGCTCGTGGATCCGTCGTGGCGTTCGCGTCAATCCCCCTGGGCCCTGCGCCCAGTGGTGAATCACGACCTCGGAAGGGACGTGCCCAGTGCCCGGCTCGGCCAAGACAATGCCTCGTGGCGGGTGCGGGATACCGTGACAGCCGCGATCTTGAGCGGGATGAATCGGATCGTAGTCGTGATCGCTCATGTTGTGTCTCCAAACGCGACCGATGGCGTCATGTCCTTTGCCCTGATCCTTGATCCCCACCGACTGACAAGCCACCATTCACCCTCGGAGAAAACCGTCCAGTTGATCTCGGATTCATCTCCTTTGCTTAGCGGCGCCCTCACCTCGCTCGCCTGTCGGGTGGCGTACTGGTACACCCTGACCCCATCACGCCTGGCGACAAAGTTCCGGTGAATGGCGATGAACGTTGCTTCTCCGTGGGTCACGTCATCGCCGGTCCAGTCAAAGGGGACAGGCTTCAGCGTGGCATAGGCGGGTCCGGGCGGCGGCGGGGCCGTCCCCGGGCCAGAGGAGCCGCCTTCACGAATAATCCGATCCACCTCGGCCTCGACCTGTCCCCATCTTCCCTGGCGGTTAATCGTGGCGGGACATCCCGTCGTCGTGTGCGACCACATCGCCGCCTTGGCCGTGGCCGGTGGGGAGATCACGTCGGCCAGCGTCGCCGCGTGCAGGTGCATCGCCGTCCGCTCCGAGAGGGCCGCGTCCCGCGTGCTGTTCACACAGAGCTCGTACCCTAGGGTCGTCTGGTTCCGGCTGTCCCCGGCGTGGACGCCCTGTTCATTCAGCGGCAGCGTGAAGATGATGAGGTCGTTTTCGATATAGGCGTGAACGCCGATTTTTCCGTCCGGGTGCCCGGGCGTTCCGTTGGCCTGCCAGGTGGCATGCATCTGGGCACCGGCATCCGAGCGTGTGTTTCCAGTCTCGTGAAAGACACTCCCAATCGGCTGCAAGGTCCGCCCAGATCGATTCGGCCCACGCGGCGTGAGTTGCACCTTGACCGTGATCCAGGGCGGCAGCCGTAGCCCGTTGGGAGCGCCGGGCACGTCGTGGCGTATCCAGTCGGTGCGGGGATCGTCTTTTGGGGGCATCGCCCCGATCACCTCTCGCAGGGCTGGCTTCGGATCGACCAGCCAATAGGAGCCAGTCCGCTCGACGCTCGTCTCGACATGGACGTGGCACCCCCGCATCGTCCCCACGGTAGCGACGCGCTGTCCCGCCACCACTCGATCCCCCGGGCGCACGAAGACGTCGCGGACATGGCCGAGTGTCAGCTTCACCTTACCGGGGTCAAGCAGGATCGTCAGGTTGCCCTTGCCGCCGCCGTCGTCACCGTAGGCGCCACAACTCTGGCCCCAGCGTGGCGTGCCCGCGTGGCCGACGCAGTCCACGATGCCGGGCGCCGGCGCGTAGAGCGGCGTGCCGCAGGCGACGGCGATGTCATCTCCCGTGTGCTGGGTGGATCGCTGGGTGCCGTGATTGACTCCGTAGGCATAGAAGTTGAGACCCACATCGGCGAGGAAGCCGTAGGTCACGGGCGGGTAGTCGCCGCCCATGAGGACGTGGTAGGGGTCGGTCTCCACCGGTGGCCGGGGCTCCGGGCCAGGATCGAGCGCCGTTGCGGCCTCCCACTCCGCCAGCAACGCGGTGATGGACTGGACATAGGTCTCCGGCGTCGCCCCAGAATTCGGGTCGACGCCCGGATGGTAGACGTTCCGGATCGCGTTCTGCCACGACCCTTGCTCACGGATCGCGTAGTCCATCACCGCGAAGCCGAGCAGGATACCGCCGGCGGCGGTCATGACGTCGGCGCCTGGCGCCAAGCGATCCCAATGGGCCTTCACCTGCATGATGCCCCGCGCCGGCCCGCCACCGTGCCCATCGTCCTTGCTGATGGCGCCGGGTGTCGCACAGGACTCTAGGATGCTCACGCAGGCGCCGAGCGCCACCGATACGGTCGGGTATTTGCGGTGCGCGGCCTGATAGTGGGGGAGGAAGCGGGTGGCGTTCTCCCACGGGCAGCCAAAGCTCCCCCACGGCGCACGGGCGCGAACTGGCCCGGTCGGCAGCTTCATGGCTACCTTGGGAGTAGGTTCATGGGTTGGGGCGGGAGGTTCCTTGGTTCGCTTCGGCTTCGGCGCGGGCGACAGGTCCGCCTCCACGATCTCGTCACCCCCTCGGGGTACCCGGTGGGCGCCGTCGATGCGGGGCGTCACGCCATCGGCATCGTCCGTCGCTTCCTCAATCCGGTCCGCCACCTCGTCGCGGATGGCGTCGGCGTCCGGGGATTTCGGTCGAATGCGGGATCGTCCAGGATCAGCCATCGACTTCACCCCACGCCAGGCACCCAATGTCGCCAAAGGCCGTGCCCGCCAGCGCATTGACGGCCGGTCCCGCGAACTCGCCCGCGACCGTGTACCCGCCGTCGTCGGTGGCAATCAGGACCACGCCGCGGACGCCGGTGCTCTCGCGCACCCCGTCAAAATCAATCGTGCGGGCCAGCGACTCGGAGACGATCACGCCCACCACTGGCCCACAGGCAGGGTCGACCTCGACCACCGCCTCGTCAATCTCCACACAGACCAGCCCCTCGGGACAATCGGCCGGGTCCAGGCTCACCAGCTCCGTCACCGTGCCGCTCATCTCGATCGTCGTGGCGTCGCTTCGCTCCTGGGCCACCGCCACCAGGCCCACGGGCACCCCGCCGACCAGCAGCACCAGGACCAGGGCCGGCGCCAGCAGGTGGCGCATTACTTCGCCCCCCACCGATGCTGGTACCTCGACCCGCCCCCCGCCATTGGCCCGAACACGAGGCCGGCGGCGGCGTATTCGGCGCGAACCTCCGCCATCGTCATTCCCTTCGCCCGCTCCGGGTCGGCATGGTCCCGCAGATAGAGGCCGAGATTGAACGCGGAGCAGCGCGGGCAGAACGTGGTGGGCCAGGCGCCGTCGGTGCCGCGATAGCCACAAGCGGCGCAGGCGATGAGCTTGTTCATGCCGCTCGCTCCGTAGTGACAGTCGTGCGCCGTTTCGACACCTGATCTGCCCCCTGTTGTCGAGTCCGTTCGCCGTTCGCCGATGTCATTATAGACGATCACAAGAACAGCATCCGGGGTAGAATGGATAGGAAAAAGGCTGGCGCCGTGCGTGAGCGCCCAGCCAGTGATGCCACCCTTGCCTCCGTGGCACTCTCCGTGCGAACCACGCTCGTCACGCGGGCGTCACTGGCACACATTCGTGCCGGCAGCGCTCGCAAGCCTTCCTCGCGAGCACCCGGAGGGCCCCACGATCCTCCGGGTGTTCGTTGTCATCACGTCCGACGCCCCATGCCGCCCGTGGCCCGGATCGCCACGGTGAGTGCCGCCAGCAGCGGGATCGCCAGCACGCCCCCCACGATGTTGGACCAGGCGTGCTCGGCACAGAGCGCGGTCACGGCCGTCGTTCCTCGGCCCGCGCCTCGACCGTCTCCCGCGTCGCCCAGACTCGGGGGTCTCGATGCGCCAGCCGAATCATCCCGGCAAGCCCAACGATTGACCCCAGGCCCAGGTTGACCCACAGCACGGGCAACAGCCAGGCGTGGCCGTCGTCGCCGGTTTCGAGCTGCGCGTAGAATCGAGCCGCCACTGCCGCGATGCTGAGGGCGATGTACACGTTGTAGGCGAGGAGGCGATGGCGAGCGAAGCCGAGCAAATAGACGGCGTTCAGGCCCATAAACACCGCCAC
>JALZJP010000169.1 GCA_030859715.1 Chloroflexota bacterium | reverse complement strand
TGATCGACCTCTCCTTGATGAAGGTGATCCAGGTCGATCCGGCGGCGCGCACTGTTCGCGCCGCGGGCGGCGTCCTCTGGGGTGAGCTCGACCGGGCGACCCAACAGGTTGGCCTCGCCACCACGGGCGGGACCATCAGCCAGACCGGGATCGCCGGCGTCACGCTCGGCAGCGGTCTCGGCCACCTGATGCGCAAATTCGGCCTCGCCGTCGACAACCTGCGGGCCGTGGACCTGGTGACGGCGGATGGCGAGCGGCGACGCGGCGACGCCGTATCGGAGCCGGAGCTGTACTGGGGACTGCGTGGCGGCGGCGGTAACTTCGGGATCGCCACAACGCTTGAGTACGACCTCCACCCGGTGGGACCGCTGGTGCTCGGCGGCCCGATCTTCTGGCCGCTGGCTCAGGCGCCGGAAGTCCTGCGCTTTATCCGCGATTTCGCCCCCACGGCGCCGGATGAGCTGGGTCTGTCCATGTCGGCGTTGCTGGCGCCGCCGCTGCCGATTCTGCCAACGGAGCAGTACGGCCAGCCGGTCCTGGCCATCATCCCCGTTTGGGCCGGCGACCCGGCGACGGGGGAGCGGGCGATCGCGCCGCTGCGCAAGATCGGGACGCCGATCGCCGAGTTGGTACGCCTGACCCCGTACGTGGCGCTCCAATCGATGCTGGACGGCGGAGCGCCGCATGGCCGGCACTACTACTGGAAATCACACCGGGTGGCGGAGTTGGCGGATGAGGTGATCGCGACGATCGTCGATCGGGTGGAGACGCTCACTTCGCCCTTCTCCCAGGTGGCCATCTTGACCGTCGGCGGGGCGGTGAGCCGGATCGATCCCGGCGCGACCGCGCTGGGGAAGCGCGAGATCGGCTTCAACATCAACATGATCGCCGCCTGGCCGCCCCCCGGTCTCGATAGCGAACGCCATCTGGCCTGGGTGCGCGAGGGCTGGGAGCGCGTGCGCCGCTTCAGCGCCGGCGCTTATCCGAACTTCCTCTCGGACGAGGGAGACGCGGGGATCGAGGCGGCCTACGGCGAGCGGCGGCAACGTCTGACCGCGCTCAAGGACCGCTTTGATCCAGAGAACGTCTTTCGCCTGAACGCGAACATTCGACCGAGCCAGCGCTGGTGACAGCGCTAGTGATCGAAACCAGTCACCAGCACGGGGCCGGGCCGTCGAACACGGCCTCTTCATCCGAGATTCGTAGCACTGGAGGCTCCACGATGCGCGTGCTCTTCACGACATCGGCCTCATCGGGCCATTTTCATCCACTCGTCCCCCTTGCCCAGGCGTTGACCGATGCCGGGCACGAGGTTGCCTTCGCCGGCCCCGGATCGTTCGCGCCCACGGTCGAAGCGCTCGGCTATCAGCACTTTGCCGCTGGGTACGACCCGGCCGACGGCGTCGATACCGAGCTGGGAGGGCTGTGGGCTGAGCTCGAGACGCTCAGGCCCGGCCCAGAGGCCGGCGAGTTCGCGGGCGCGGAGGTGATGGAGTTCTATTGGGCGAAGCTCAGCTCCGGCTACATGGTCCGGCGGATGGTGCCCGACCTGATCCCGGTGCTCCACTTGTGGCAACCGGATCTGGTCGTCCGCGAGCTGTACGAGGTGGGCGGCGCGGTTGCCGCCGAGGCGGTGGGCCTCCCCCACGCCGCGGTGCAAGTCGGCCACCTCATCGACGGCTCCTGGTTACGTCGGGACGCCAGCAGGGAGCTGGATCCGATTCGTCAATCGGTGGGCTTGCCAGCCGATCCGGAGCTGGCGATGCTCTACCGGCACCTGCTGCTCTCCTTCGTGCCGCCGAGCTATCAGGATCCCAACAACGCGATCCCGACCCAGCGCCACCTGCGCACGATCGTCTTCGACCGCTCCGGGGCCGAGACCGCGCCGTCCTGGCTTCACACGGACCTGCCCCGTCCCGTCATCTATGCCACGTTTGGTACGGTGACGCACTTCAACGCGTTCCCTGATCTTTTTCGTGCCACGATCGCGGGGCTGCGCAACGTGGCCGGGACGTTGATCGTGACGGTCGGCCGCGACCGCGATCCCGCCGCCCTTGGGCCACAACCAGACCATGTCCGGGTCGAGCGCTACGTGCCGCAGAGTTTGCTCTTTCCGCACTGCGATCTGGTGGTGCATCACGGCGGTCACAACACCACGCTGGCCGCCGTGGCCGCGGGGCTGCCCCAGGTGGTCATCCCGCTGGGAGCGGACCAGCCGGCGAACGCGCGGCGCTGCGAGGAGCTGGGCCTGGGCGTCGCCCTCTGGCCGGCGGAGCGCACGTCAGCGGCCATTGAGGCGTCAGCCCGGCACGTCTTGGCCGAGCCGCGGTTTCGGCACAACGCGGCCCGGCTGCGCCAGGAGATGGCGGCGCTGCCCGGCCCCGCGCACGCGGTCGAGCTGTTGGAGCAACTGGTGGCGTCACACCGGCCGGCCGTGGCCGTTTCGTGACACGGTCGAGACCGGCGCCACGCCTGGCGCTCGGTCGCTGACGCGAGATGACGAACACAAATGGATAAGCGACGGCGGATGAGGCACTAGCCCCGTTCGTTGCCAGAGAAAGGCAATTCGACATGACCGATGCGGAGACCCGAGCGGAACTGGTTCGGCACTGGTCGGACCCCGCGGACCAGGAGCAAATCCACGAGATCTACCATGACGACGTCGTCCTGGAGTTCCCCCAGTCGGGAGAGCGGTTGTTGGGGCTCGCCAACGTGCGGGGCATGCGCGAGGCTTACCCGGCCAAGCTCACCTTCACCATCCAGCGCATGCGCAACAGCGGGGATCTTTGGGTCAGCGAGCTGGTGCTTACCTACGATGGCGACGCGCCGGTCCACGCGGTGAACATCATGGAGTTTCGAGACGGCAAGGTGACGCACGAAACGATCTTCTTCGGCGACCCCTGGGTGCCGCCGGCCTGGCGTGCCCCTTGGGTCGAAGTCCCGGAGCCAGCGCCCGGCGCGTAGCGCGAGCACCGGCACGGGCGCCGGCTCAATCAGTGCGCCGTGCCACCGCCAAATCGTGTGTGAAACGCGGTCCGGATCCATTGTGGCGGCGCCGGTGGTGGGTCCGGTCAGCGTGCCCGCGCGATCGTGGCGGGGGCCAATGCCGGCTTTCGACCACTGATCTCGATGCGTGCTGAATGGAAGGAGACCGCGCGTCGCCCCCGGTCAGCGGGGCGAATGACGAACCGGCCTGGATTGCCAGGTTTCTGGTATTCCCGCCCACGGCCGCGATCGGTAGGCTCAAAGAGCGGACGGTCCGCGACACCAAGGCGTTTCTACGTATTCGCCGTCGCCGGAAATGAGTATTTCTACCCATGCGGGCCACGCCAATCCGGCGCAGAGTAGTACGGTCGTTGCCCGCATCGCCGCGGGCAGCCGCCGGAACCCCGCTCGCGAGAGGCGGCGCGGCGCCGGACGATGAAGCCAGAAACGGCCAATGCCGGCCACTGCGGAAAGGCCGAAGGATACGTCAGATGAATCGCCTGCATCCCACTCCACCACCAAAGGAAGGCTCAATGTTTCCAGTTCACGGTGAGGCCGTTCGGCTGGCCCATGAGCAGCATGCTCGGGGACTTCGCGACGAGGTCGCCCGGTATCGCCTTGTCCGTGACATCCCGGTCCCGCGGCAGGATCGGCGCCGGGGCGTGTCGCGCCGCCTGGCGCTCCTGGCCGGGGCCGGCCTCGTCTTGCTCGTGATGATGTTGGTCCGGCCGGGGGGCGGCTCCGCCCCCGCCGTGGCCGAGGCGCCCGGCCAGCGTGAGTTTACCCTGGTGGCGGAGGAGTTCGATTGGGAAATCATGCCCGGCGTGGTGGTCCGCGCCTGGGGCTATAACCGCCAACTGCCGGGACCGGAGATCCGGGTGCGCGAAGGCGATCTGGTCCGGGTCAGGCTCGAAAACAAGCTCCCGGTCGGGACCACGATCCACTGGCACGGAATGGATGTACCGCCCGCCATGGACGGGCCGGTCGGCCTCAACCAGGCCGCCGTCGAGCCAGGCGAACGCTTCACCTACGAGTTCGTCGCCAGTAACACCGGCAGCCGCTGGTATCACGCCCACGCCGATCCCAAGTATCAAATCGCGCTCGGGCTGTACGGGCCGCTGATTGTCGAGCCCGCCGCGGGATCAACGGTCTACGACCGTGAGTACACCTACATGCTCAATGAGTGGGACTTGGAGCTGACGCCGGATGTGGCCCAAGGCAAGGCGCCGCTGGGGCCAGGAGACCAGCTCCTGCGCGGCGGCGAGCTGGGGACCGATCTCTTCCTGATCAACGGCCGGGCCCACGAGAGCATTCCCCCAATCAAGCTGGCGGCAGGCGAGCGCGTCTTGATCCGCTTGATGAACGCGGGCAACCTGCCGCACGCCGTCCACTCCCATGGCCACTCCTTCAAGATCGTCGCCACCGACGGCAACCCGGTGCCGCCGGGGATGGAGCTGACCAAGGACACGGTCCTGATCGGACCGGGCGAACGGTACGACCTGGAGCTGGTGGGCACCAATCCCGGCATCTGGATGTTCCACTGCCATATGGAGAACCACGCCGACAACGGGATGATGACGCTCATCCAGTACGACGACGAGATGCCGACGGGGCCGGTGGCGGAGTTCTTCGACCCGGATCGCGGCGTCACGACGGGCCACATGGGTCACCAGCCCACGGCGGCGGGAAGCAAGCCCGACGCCGCGCCGCCGGTCACGTCCGAGGTGCCGGCCGCGGAGCCGATTCTGACCGGCGACGTGATCGAGGTCGCGCTGCTGGACGACCGGTTCGAGGCGCCGGACCTGACCGTGACCGTGGGGACGACGCTGCGCTTCGTCAACCGGGGGGCGAACTGGCACAGCGTGGCGGCGTTTGACGGCAGCTTTGCCTCCGGCCGGATGGAGCCGGGCAGCTCCTTTGAGATCCGGCTCGACACGCTGGGAGAGGTGCGCTTTCTCTGCCAGCACCACGCGATGCGGGGGATGGTCGGCCGCGTGATGGTCACCATGGTCACCGCGGAATGAAGCACTGGACGATCGGGCGGCCCGGCAACCGGACGCGGAGCCCGCCCACGCGATGTGGCGAACGACGCGACGGAACAGATCAAGGCATTCTGACCAATAATCGACACGGAGGATTGCAATGAACACCGAACAACAACGGATCATCGTCGCCGACACCCTGGCCCGCGTGCGGACTGGCCAGATCAGCCGGCGGGAGGCGGCGCGCACCTTGGCGGCACTCAGCCTGGCGGCGGCCGGGGTGGCGACGCTTGGCGCCGGCGGCTTGCGAGCGACCTCGCCAGCGGCGGGGCGGCAACGGGGTTCAGCAAGCACGCGCCAGCGTCACATCGCCAGGGGGCGACCCCGGAGCCGACGGCGGTAGCGCTTGGCGAGCAACCGGATGGCAGCTTTCTCTGGCGGGTCGGCGTCGGCGGCATGGACATGGAACGGGGAATTGATCTGCAAGGATTCTTCCCCGGGTCGCTGACGATCAATGCCGGGGACGCGGTCAATTTCGAGTTTCACCAGCCGCCCGGCTTTCACACGGTCACCTTTCTCTCCGGCGAAGCGGCGCCGGCGATCATCATCCCCGACCCCGCCGCGGATCCGGCGGCGACGCCGCCGCCAGGGCCGCCGAGGCTCGTGCTCAATCCGGTGGCGGCGTTCCCCGCGGGGGGCACGACCTACGACGGCACCGGCTATCTCAATTCCGGGCTCGACGTCTTCCTCCAGCCGGGCGACCCGCCGGTGGTGATCACCTTCACCGAACCGGGCACCTACGAGTACCTGTGTATCCCGCATGGGGTGGTGATGACGGGCGAGATCGTGGTGCAGGACGCGGGCTCCGAGCTGCCGGATGACCAGGCTGCCGCCGACGCCCGCGGCGAGGAGGAAATGGCCGCCTTGATCGAGGAAGGGCTGGCCGCGATTGACGAGTACGCGACGGCGACTTCAACCGAGCGCGAGGACGGCACGACATTGTGGGAGATCGCTGCCGGGGCCGGCAACGGCCAGGCCCGGGTCCTCCGCTTCCTGCCGGATACACTCGAGATCGGCGTTGGCGATACGGTGCGCTGGGTCAACCGTTCGGACGGCGAGCCACATACCGTGACCTTTGTCGGCGCCGGGGCGGAGCCGCCGGAGGACGTGCTGGTGGAGCCAGGCGCGGATGGGACGCTGACCTTCGTCCAGAACCCGCTCACGCTCTTTCCCCAAGGCGGCGACGTTTACAGCGGCGAGGGCTATTTCAACTCCGGCTTCATCGGCGTCACCGCGCCCGGCGGGCCGCCGTTCCCCGGTCTGAACCCGTACGAGCTGACTTTCGATACCGTGGGCGAGTATCCCTTCTACTGCATCCTGCACGCCAGCGGCCCGGAAGGACCGGGCATGGCCGGCACGATCATCGTTCGGTAGCACGACATCCGGCTGACCGCGTCCTTCCTCGAACGTGCTGATCGAGCGAGGACGCGCTCAGCCGTCACCGCTCGCCCTCCACATAGCCCCGGAGCCGGTTGTACGCGGTGATCTGCTCCGGGGTGAGCACCCGCGCCGTCTGCAAATGCGCCAACAAATGGGCGGCGGCCAGCTCTCCCTCGCGCCGGGCCACGTCCGCGACTCGGCCGGGCAGGTCCTGTTCGGTCAGAGCGCCGGCTCGAAAATCCGCCTCCAGCGCTTGCAGGGCGGCGAGGTAGCGCGCTCCGGCCGGGATCACCGCCGCCCGCATCTCGTCGAAGATGGCCTGGACGCGTGTTTGCTGCTCCCGCGAGACGCCGAGCTCGTGGGCCAGGTCAAGGACATGGCGAGGACCGGGGACGCCGTTGAGCTCGGCCGGGAGGGCGAAACCCGCCCCCTCGCCGCGCTCGATCCGAGCAATCTCCTCCGGGGTCAACGCCCGAATTGGCGCCGCCGGATCGTAGCCATCGGCGTAGGGCGTGTCGGCGGCGGGACTGCCGCTGGCATGGCCCGCGCCGTGGCCATGCCCGGCGCTGGGCGTCGCGTCGTCGGCGGCGACGATCCCGACGAAGAAAGCGGCGAGCAGTCCTCCGACAATCATGGCCAGGAGCAGCACCAGGTTTCCAGAGCGGAGCATAGTGACGCGTCGGCGTGTCTGTTGTTGCCGGACGGGCGACGGATCGTCCTGGTAGGCGTGCTGGTCGGAGGTTGGCACGACCGCCATCTCGACGACAGGATCCTTCGCGGAAGTGGTTTCTGGTGAGTTGCGCATGGGGCGAATTCCTTTCTCCTACCCATGGCTGGTGGGCGCCGGGCTGGATGCTACCGTACCTCCACGGTGAAGGGCGCGGTCACCACCTGACCCTTGTGGCTGAACTGGGTCCAGATCTTGTAACGGCCCGGCTCCGGAAAGGTGTGCTCGACCCGAACCTCCGGTCCAAACGCCGCCGGGACCGCGTGCCCATCGTCACCGGAGCCATGCGCCTCCTCCGCGCTTCCGTGCTCGGTGGCAACCGCTTCGCCGTGAGTGTGGGCAAAGCCGTCGGCGTCCTCGGCGACGATCGCGACGTGCGCCGCCGCGCCAAGGTAGGGGGCGAGGTCGGTGATTGGCTGGTTCTCACGGCTGAGCGTGAAGGTGAGCTGGGTGATCTCACCCGCCCGGAGCACCTCCGGTCCGTTCACGGCGACCGTGACGTCGCGGACGGTCTTAGGGGCCAGATCCTGTTCCAGGGTAGCCGCGGTCGTGGATGCTTCGCCCACGACCAGCTCACGCTGATCCAGGACCGTGTGGCCATCATGCGTGAACTCATCATACAGGAGGTAGGTGCCCGCGGCTGGGAGGGTGGTTCTAACGCGAAATGTGCCGTCGGCTCCGAGCTCGGGGTGGATGTGCTGGAAGTGCTCGAGATCGTGGCTGACCAGGATCAGGTGCATGGGCCGCTCGTGGTCAAGCGGTAAATCAGTGATGATCTCGCCGCTTTGCTCGTTGACGACCCGGTAGGTCAACGTCACCGACTGTTCGGGATCGGGTGTCATCGGGTCGCTCGACCACTCGACCCGCAACCCAACCGCGGCCGGGTCGACAACGCCCGTCCCGGTGCTTATCTCCTCATGTTCACCACTGGTCATCATCATGTCCATTCGTTCCATCGCGGTAGCCGCTTCGGCGCCAACGTCGCCACCGGTGATCGTCATCCCGCTTCGTGCGCTGAGCCATAGGGTGCCGCCGGTCAGGGAGAGGGCGAGGAGCGCGATCGTGAGCGGGGAGCGCCGGGCGACCGCGCGCGGTCGCGGTCGGTGTGGCATCTCCCGGGCGCTTGCCGGTTGCTTGAATCGGCCCCGCCAGAAGGCTTTGGATTCCGTTCCCGCGCCGGATGATGGTGCGTCGACGGCAACTGGTTGGCCGTTTGGATCATCCATGGTGGTCCCTCTCATCCGCTCTCGTCCTCCTGGATGTCGAGATAACGGACATTGGCTCGGGCGTCAATATACCCAATAGGGGTATAT
>JALZJP010000065.1 GCA_030859715.1 Chloroflexota bacterium | reverse complement strand
GGGCAATTGCCCTCCCCGCCTCCTCAACTTTGGCAATTCCGGTGGTAGACGTTGACAAATCGGGACATGACACCGACGCTCACGGGACTCTCATTTCCGCGTGGAGGGGCTACGCGGTCTCCACCGTCGCTTCGTTCCGGGGGAGGGTGATCGTGAAGGTGCTGCCACGCCCGACCTCGGAGGTAGCCGCGATGCGGCCGCCGTGGGCTTCAACCAGCATCCGGGAAATGTAGAGCCCGAGGCCGAGCCCCTGGCCGCCGTTTGGGGAGGAGGCCCGGAAGAAGCGGTCGAACAGCCGGGGCAGCACGTCGGCCGCGATCCCCGCGCCGCGATCGGTGACCTGGAGCCGCGCCGTGCCGGGGCCGGCCGTGACCCGGATCGTAATCTCGCTCGCGGGCGTCGAGTATTTCCCCGCGTTGCCGAGCAGGTTGTCCAAGACCTGACCGATGCGGCCCGCGTCCACACACGCCATGATCGGCGCCGCCGGGGCCTCGACCCGTACCGGATGGGAGGGCGCCTGCACCCGCGCCCGGGCGGCGGCGGCATCGGCCAGCGCGATCAGGTCGACAGTGGCCAGGACCAACTCCACCCGATCGGTCTCAAACCGGATCCGCTCGCGCAGGTCGATCACGAGACGCTCCATCCGCCGCGTCTGCTCAATGATGGCGTCGATCCCCATCGCGTCGTAGGTCTGGCGCCGCCGCAGGAGCTGGGCCCAGCCACGCACCACGGCCAGGGGCGTGCCCAGGTCGTGGCTGACCATGCCGATGAAGTCTTCCCGCGCCCGTTCCCAGCGCTTCCGTTCGGTCACGTTCGTGAAGAGGAGGGCAACCCGCCGGCTCTCCGGGCCGCCGAGGCGGCAGGCATAGACATCGAACCAGCGGTCGTTCATGGCATGGGATTGCTGTTCGAAGCGGACGGCCTCGCCCGTGGCGGCCACCTGGCCATAGATTTCGAACCAATGGGCTTCGAGCCCGGGGACGAGCTGGCGGGCGCATTTCCCCGGGGCGCCATAGAGGCCGGTGAGCCGCTCGAAGACAGGATTGGTTTCCACGAAGCGGTAATCGGTGGCTTCACCATTCGGGGCGAACAGGACCTCGAAGACACAGAAGCCGATATCAATCGAGTTGAGCAGCGTCCGATACTGGCTGGCGGCGCCCCGCCCCGCGCGCTCGACGGAGGTATCCTGGAAGGAGACCACGACGCCGGCGGGGGTGGGGGTGGCGCGGCCGGCAAGCCAGGCATCCTGAACGGGGGAGCGCGCCTCGAAGGGGATCGGGTGTCCCGTTTCCCGCGCCGCGACGATCGCCTGATCGATGCTGGCGGCGGCCTCGTCCGGGAGCGCCTCGGCCAAGCGCCGCCCCAGCAGCGAGTCCCGAGGACGGTTCCAGATGCGCTCCGCGGCCGCGTTGACAGAGGTGATCCGCAACTCGAGATCGAGGGCACAGTAGCCATCGCTCAGGCTTTCGAGGATGAGGCTGAGCCGCGCGTCGCCAGCCTCCGCCGCCCGGCGTTGCGCCGCGAGCGCCTCGTTGGCGGCCCGCAATTGGCTGACCAGATCCCGCGGCTCTTCGACGGTGACCGGCAACGCCTGGAGCGGATCGTCCGGGTGTGGCCCAGGGACGGGCGGAGCCGGCTCGCGGGGCGTCATTGTTGCCCGCGCCTCGCCGCGATCCGGTTCCGGTTCAGGGAAATCTGATGTCGTCCGGTATCGACCATATCCAACGACCCACGGTCCGAGGTCGAACGGCACGCACCCCGCTCCTGATCCCTATCATATCGCATGCCGGACCTGGCGAGGCGGACCGCCCAGCGGGTCATAGCTCACCACCACCGGCGGCATCCGCGGCTCGGGATGGCCCGCGTACAGGGCGTGCGCGTGGGCCACGCCGGTGTCGCCGGCGGCGGTGACGCCCGCCACGTCGTCGAGGAGCCGCTCTTCGGCGGCGGAGAGGTCGTCGCGCTCGATGAAGCCCCAGGCGTCCCAGAGGAGGGGTTCCACCTTGTTGAAGACGGCCAGGTCGTGGATGAGATTGTTCCGGAGTTGCGGCCAGCTCCTGGTGCTGGGAAGATCGAGGCCGGGGTCGACCACGAAGCGCGCCGGGTCCGCCCGCCCGTCGCGACAGGCGAGCCAGGCGACCCCGCCGGTCAGGAAGCGGTCGCGGGGGATATCGAGCCCGTCCAGGGCCGCCCCGTTCGTCGGGTCGAGGTGGTCGTCGCTCAGCTCAGGGTCGATCAAGCGCCATCGCCGCTCCGTCTCGGACCAGACTTCGGCAATCTCATGATCGACGTTGAAGCCGGGGACGAAGTAGGTGGCAAACCCGACCCGGGCGCGGGCCGCGATGCCCTGGTGCCGGGCGAGGGTTAGGAAGAGGATAGTGAAGTCGCGGCAGCAGCCAACCAACCGTTGGGCCGGCTGCCGGGCGATGGTCAGCGGCTGGGCCGCCAGCTCGTGCAGGCGACGCAGCATCGCGGCGGCATAGCGGGTGTCGATCTCCCTCATCCGTTCGGCCGGGATGCCGTGGGCGACCGGATCCTCGGCCCGGTAGTGGATGACCAGATCGCGGGCGACCCGCCGCAGCCCATCGAGGTCGGCCGGGAGGTCGGCCAGCCACCAGGCCATGGCGCCAGGATCGGTCACCGGGCTCTGGGCGACGTAAAAGGACGATGATTCCACGGTGTCCCTCCGCGGTTGGTGACGGAGTGTACGATCTCACAATTCCGGGAAAGATTGCCAACCCCGCGCTGGCCGTGCAATGCGGCGCGGGTCGTAACGAGGAGTCGTGATGCGGCTTGCTACCGACGAGGCGGAGGTCCTGGCCAAGATCGAGCGCTGGGCGAGCGGGCACGACTTGATCCGGCTGGTGCTGCTGACCAGCTCCCGCGCCGTCCCCAACGGGCCGGTCGATCTCTTGTCGGACTACGATATCGTGCTGGTGGTGAGCGAGCCCGAGGCGTTTGCCGAGACCGCCGAGTGGGTGCATGGCTTCGGCGCACCGCTGATCATTGTGCGGGATCGTGAGTCGCCAGACGGGATCGAGAAGCAGAGCTGCATGGTCCTGTATGACGACGGGACCAAGGTCGATTACAGCGTCTGGCCCCTGACCGTCTTGGCGGCGATCCGGACGACCGGTCGCCTGCCGGAGGAGTTTGACGTCGGCTACCGCGTCCTGCTCGACAAGGACGGGTTGGCGGGCGAACTGCCGCCGGCGACCTACCAGGCCCACATTCCGGCGCCACCGACGGCGGCGGAGTACCGGGGCGTCGTCGAGGAGCTGTGGTGGGTCGCGACCTACGTCGCGAAGTATCTCTGGCGGGATGAGTTTCTGCCGGCGCGGGTCATCCTCGATTACGAGCTGAAGTACCTCCTCCTGCGCCGGTTGCTGGAATGGCAGATCGAGCTTGACCATCAGTGGTCGATCCGGCCGGGGTTCTTCGGTCGCGGGCTCCAGCGGTCTCTCGATCCCGAGACCTGGGCCGAATTCGAAGCGACCTATACCGGCGCCGATCGCGAGCAGAGTTGGGCCGCGCTGTTCCGCACGATCGCGCTCTTCCGGCGGCTCGCGATCGGGGTCGGCCGCGACCTCGGCCACGAGTACCCACGCGAGCTGGAGACAAAGATGATGTCGTATCTGCGGCAAATCCGTGATCTTGGTGAGTGACGCTCGCGTGCCCCTTAGTGACGATCCCCTGGCCAGCGCAGGATGACGACCTCCTCGCGGAGCTGTTCGCCGGTCGCGGTGGCGAGACGGGTCCGGAACAGATCGCGATCGACGACCTCATAGCCTAACCGGTCGCCGATCTCGGCGACGAGCTGCCCGGTCCGGATCATCACCTGAAGAAACGACGCTTGGTCGCCGACGACATAGGCGAGTTGGGCGCCCGGGCGGAGGACCGTTCGCAGGTCGGCCAGGTGCTTTGCCATGCCGCCGAAATAGAGTTTGGTCACCCGATGGTACATCCGCTCGAAGCCCGACGTTTTGCCAAGCTCGAGCCGGCGAGCCTCGATTGCTCTGGCAATGCGCTCTATTTCAGGGTGGCTGGCGATGTACTGGTCGTCGTCATCGCCTTTGTAGACGGTCCGGGTGTTCGAGCGCACCAGGCCACGCTTGACGAGTTGGAGCTCGGCCTTGCTCGTGACGAAGCCAAGGAGGACGGACTCGAGGCGCGTGGTTCGCGTGTAATCCTTCTCGTTGGGATAGGGCGGCGAGCAAATAACGGCGTCGATCGAGCTGGGCGCAAGGACGTTGATCACGTTGCGAGCATCGGCGTGCTTAACGTCCGCCGGAACGGCTTCGCGTCCAGCGGCTTGCAGGTGCCCGAGATCATTGGCCATCTCGATGATGTTCGCGAGCCAAGGACCGACCACCCGCGCATCTGGCGCGGCCGGACCGACACCGACTTCCGGGCCAAAGTGCAGGTTGCTAATGGAGTAGACGAGGGCTTTCGCGAGCGCCAGTTTTTCGTGATCGGCGTATTCAGGAACTGCATATTCTTCAAGCACGTCACGCAGGACCAAGACCTTGTGCAGCGGCCGGGGGCTGATCGAGTTGGTTAGCAGCAGTTTATGGCTCTCGGGCGGGATCGTGCGGTAGTCATCGCGCCCGTTGGCTGTAGCGAGGAGATGATCATCGATGCCCTGATCGGCCATGCGCTTCAGGGCGATGCCGGCGATGGTCTCCGCGTGAGCAAGCAGGCCCGTGGGGTCCGCTGCCCAATTGGTCTTGACAGACGATGCGAAGCGCGTCATTGGATGGGCTTCGATGCCGACCGAGGGGATGCCGCGCTTCTTGCATTCGACGAGCGTGGTGCCCGTGCCGCAGAACGGGTCGAGCACCCGCGAGTGCTCGGTGACGCCGAAGCGATCCAGGTAGTGACGGACCAGATGCGGCGGGTAGGAAAGGACAAAGCGATACCAGTCGTGGGCGGCGCTGTCTTCCGGCGCCAGGCGATTACGGCTCGCGTTCGGCGTGCCGAGCATCGCTCCAACGTCCACCACGGCTTTACCCAATCTTCGTGTGTATCACAAACCTGTACCGCATCTTGTGGAGGACGGCTCATCTTGTCAAACAGGGCGGATGGGATCGCGACAAGCCGAGAACCGGCTGGCGCTACTCGGGGTGATTGACCTCGGCAAGCCAGGCCCGGACCGTGGGCTCATGCTCCTCGTGGAAGTGTCCAAAGAAGGTGCGGTCGACGATGGCCTGGCCGATCGCGTCGCCCTCGGTCCATGGGAAATGGTCGGGGTTCCAGACGGCTTCTTCCGGGAGGGCTTCGACCGCCTGGCGGAGACGGTCAAAGGTGGCGTCGGCGTCGGCCAGCACGGCGCCGACCGGCCGGTGCCGGTTTTGCTCGCGGATCCAGTCGTTGATCGGATCGTCGTCGTGCAGCTCGGGCGGCCACGGCGGGGGCGGCGCGGGCTCACCGCGGGCCTCGGCCTCCAAGCGAGCGAGGGAGCGCGAGCGCCAGCCCGTCAGGTGGGCGGCGAGATCCTTGAAGGTCCACTCACCCATCGGGCCGGGGTCCTCCATCCGCGCCTCGCCCACCTCGGCGATCAGATCGTGCCAGGCGGCCCGCTCCTGCTCGATGACGTGGATGAGGTCGTCGGTGGTCGGGTTGCGTTCGGTCATGGTTGAGTCCTTCCGCGATGCATGCCAGTCGTGGGAAAGGGATGCATGATCGATGCCGCTCACG
>JALZJP010000064.1 GCA_030859715.1 Chloroflexota bacterium | reverse complement strand
GTCGTGAGTCGGGGAGAGTGAACCCTCGGGCACCAGGCGGGGTCAAGCGATGCGCCGAGACTCGCCTGCCCCCCGTTGCGTTCGACTCACGACTCACGACTCACGACTCACGACTACCGCCGCAGTTGGATCACCTTGAACGATTCGCCGAGCTCGAACGCCTGCTCCTCGGCGACTTCGACCGCGCGCTCGAGCATTCGTTCCGCTAATTGATCGCCGTCACCGATTTGGCTGACGTGGGCCAGCAGGGCCTGGATCTTGGCCTCGAAGGTCGTGCTGATGTCGATGAACTTGTCGGGATGCTCGGCCCCGAAGTACCAGATCTCGGCGACTTTGTGCGGCTCCAGCCCCTCGCGCAGATGCTCCGCGAAGTAGAGTGGGTCCCGCGCCGTGGGGTAGACGGCATCGGTCGTCGCCAGCCCGACGGCGCGATGGTCCGGGTGCAAGGCGTAGGGGCGAAACGGATCGTGAGTGATGATGACGTCCGGCCGGTGAACGCGGATCATCCGGGTGATCTTTTCCCGCAGGCTCAGGTCGGGCATCAATTGGCCATCGGGGCAGCGCAGGAAGACGATCTCGGAGCCGCCGAGACGGCGCCCCGCTTCGAGCAGCTCCGCTTCGCGGGTCGACGCCACCTCGGCCGGCACCGCCTCCCGGTGCGGGCTGCCGCGATCGCCCGAGGTCACCTGCACCACGACGACGCGCTTGCCCTCCTGGTGCAGCCGGGCCACCGTGCCCCCGGCCCCGAACTCGCTATCGTCCGGGTGGGCCGCCACCACCATGTAGGTTGAAAACTCGTCACTGAACGATGTCATGGGTCCGCCGCAATCCCTTCCGCTGCCCGTCCCGGCGTATCATGCCGCCCCTGGTTTAGTCGCCGCCCATCCGATCGCGGATCACGCCCGCCAGCTCCACCAACGGATGCGCGGTTTGCTCGCCGCCGCGTAAATCCTTGACCGCGACCCGACCGGCGGCAAGCTCGGCGGCGCCGACGATGACGGCCAGCGTCACGCCTTTGCGCCCGGCCTGCTTCAACTGCTCGCCAACGCTCCGATTCGGTTGGAGCGAAAGGTCGACCCGAAGACCGGCCCCCCGCAGCTCGGTCGCGATCCGGGCGGCGGCGGCGACCGTCTCCGGGAAGACGATGACCGCGACCTGCGCCACGGTCGTGGGCGACAGCAGGAGGTCGTACTCGTGGATCACCTCGATGATCCGCTCCAAGCCGAGCGAGATGCCGGTGGCGGGGACCGGCCGGCCGAGGAAGGCACCGACCAGGCCATCATAGCGGCCGGCCCCCGCCATCGAGCCGACCTTCGGCTGGGTTACGGTTGCTTCGTAAATTGGTCCCGTATAGTAATCGAGGCCACGGGCCAGGCTGAGATCAAGCTGGTAGCGATCGGCCGGCACCCCGAAGTCGGGCAGGTACGAAAACAGCTCATCCAGCTCGGCCAAGGCGCTGTCCGCGCCCGGCACCGACTGTAAGCGGGGCCGCAGCTCACGCAGGAGGTCCCGCGGCTCACCGGTGGCGGTGACCAGCGCCAGGACTCGCCCCGCGACCTCGTCCGTTAGGCCAGCGGTGACCAGTTCCCGCCGCACTCCCTCGGGACCGATCTTGTCCAGCTTGTCCACCGTCCGGTAGAGCGTGGCCGCCGCCTCGGCCGGCACCCCGGCGGCGCTGCCCAGGCTGGCCAGCAACCGCCGGTGACTGATCCGGATCGTGAAGTTCGGCAGGCCGACCGCGGTCAGCGCCTCGGCCATGATCGCGACGACCTCGGCGTCGGCGAGCATCGAGGCGGTGCCGGCGATATCGGCGTCACACTGCCAGAACTCGCGAAACCGGCCCCGTTGCGTGTTTTCAGCCCGCCAGACGGGGGCGATGTGATAGCGCTTGAAGGGAAGCACCAGGTCGTTCTGGTGCATGGCGACGACGCGGGCCAAGGGCACCGTGAGGTCGTAGCGGAGACCGACGTCACGTCCGCCGTGGTCGGCGAAGTGGTACATCAGCTTCTCGTTCTCGCCCGCCTTGCCGGTCAGCACCTCCAGGTACTCGAGGACGGGCGTCTCGAGCGGCTCGAAGCCGTGCCGTTCAAAGACCTCACGAAACACCCCGATGATCCGTTGCCGGAGGATCATCTGGGCCGGCAGAAAATCGCGGAACCCCTTCAACACACGGGGCTTACGGTCCACCATCGAGGAGCACACTTTCGCTAGCTACGCGAATGTATCGGCGCCGCCGCATCTCGGGGCGACCCCACCCCAGCATGCTACCCCGTGGGCGGTCCCGAGTCGAGCGCCAAAGTATGGGTTTGGGTCTTGAGCATGCGCGATGACGATGACGGGCCGGGCAACCTTGCCTGGCCGAATACCAGGCCCGATCATGGATGAGGAGAATCCTAGCCGCGCGAGCCGTGGCGACGACCGACTCACCCGACCGCGTTGAATCCTCGCGCGCTCGACGACGACGTGGCGGCGGCACGTTCAGGATGCTGTTGCATCATACGAACGCGTGCGCGCAGCTCATTGCCGGTCAATGGGTCTCTCGCACCGTCAGCAGGTAAGCAACCCACAACCAAATCATCGGCATAGTCATCGCTGTTGACCCGCAATAGCGCGGCGACAACGTCGAGCGCCTGGTCTTCGGTATCGTAGACTCCAAGCAGCCGATTGATACCCGCATCGAACAGGCTGTACGTCTTGTCCGTCATTCCGGCCTCCTTCGCTGGACTTCCTCTCTGAAATCCATTGCCAGGATGATTCTGCCATTATTCTCCGCGAGATCGACTCAGTTGGCGCTCACCAGCATGATGCCGGGCGACGCTTGAGCTTGGGCCGGCAGTCTTGAACGAAAGGGAAAGAATGATGCAGATCGTACGAGGCACCGAAGGGCGGGTCGAGCAGGGTACGACGTTTACCGGCGAGACGTGGTTGACCCGCCTGATTCCGGCTCAGGAGCCGGAGGGCACGGCGGTCAGCGTGGTCCGGTTCGAGGATGGGTCGCGCACGAATTGGCATGTCCATCCCGGTGAGCAGGTACTCTATATCATCGCGGGCGAGGGGCGGGTCGGCACCGAGACGGAGGAGTTTCAGGTCTTTCCGGGCGATGTCGTCTATTCCAAGCGGGGCGAGCGGCACTGGCACGGCGCGGCCGAAGGCAAGAGCATGACCCACCTGACCGTGACCACGGTCGGCTCGCCCGAGTGGTTTGAAGCCCCGGCGTAGAACGGGGATGGCGAGACAGTGCTCAGTCCGGCAGGTCGAAGAGGTCGGCGAGGGTAATCGCAAACTCGGGGATCACGATCGAGCGGGCAATCGCGTCGTTCACCGGAATCGCGGTGTACGCACCGTCGATCAGCGAGAAGATCGCGACTTCTCGCTTCGTTGGGTCGATGATCCAATACTCGCCCACGCCTGACCGCTCGTACAGTGCTTTCTTCACGGTCAGGTCGCGCTTCCGGGTATCGGGCGAAAGGATCTCCATGACCAAATCAGGCGCCCCCTCCACCACTTTCGTACTGATGATCTGGCGCCGGTCCCGACCAATGTAGAGGATATCCGGTTCAATCGTCGTCTCCATCGAGAGCCGAACCGCCACCGGCGCGGTGAAGATGATACCCAGCCGTCGCGGCCGCACCACCACTTCCAGGGCGTAGAGGATGTTGGTGATGACACGCTGATGAAACGTAACCGGAGCAGCCGACACAAAAAGCTCGCCATCGATGATCTCAAGCCGGACGTGCTCATACTCGGGACGATCTTGCAATTCCACGAGGTCGTCGTAGGTGAGGCGGTTGACGGTGGTTGCCATGCGTTCCCCTTGCATCGTGCTGCCCGGAGTATATCGCGCGACGTTTTGGCCGTGAGGCGCGCACCTTCAGTCGTACCAGTCCGGCGCCCGCTTGAGCCGCTCCCATTGGGCGCCGTCATGGTGAAAGACGACGAGCGCCACATCGTCGGTCGCGACCAAGTCGATCAGCGTTTGGGTGCTGGCAACGAGCGCGGGCTGATCCTCGTCCAGCCAGGGCATCGGCGGCCGTTCCGGCGTGAAGACGAACGCCATCGCCACCGCATCGATCGCGAGCAAGACCGGACCAGTGTTTGGCAGCCGAACCAGCACCGATTGATGACCCGGCACATGCCCGCTCGTCGCGATCAACCTGAGTCCCGGCAGCAGCTCGGCATCGCCGTCAATCAGCCGGTACTGGCGGCCGGGGAGATCCCAATGCGGCCGCGACATCGCGAACCGCGGATGACCGTCGCGGGCCGCCGCATGGTGGGCGCGCTGAACGACGAGCTCGGCGTTGGTGAACGCCGCGTGGTAGCCGACGTGGTCGATATCGAAGTGCGAGCAGATGAGGACGTCGATGTCGCCGGGCTCCAGGCCCAGACCGGCAAGCCGGTCGATCACGTTTGGCCCATGGGCAACCGGCGGCATGCCCGAGCCGAAGGAAAAATCTGGCGGCGGCCCGCTATCGACCAGGAGGTTGCGGCCGTCGCTCAACTGGATCAGGTAGCAACCGGCTGACCAGGCCACCGACCGCCCACCGAGGGAAAGCATCGCCGTCGCGGTCGGAAAGAGGTACAGGCGAGCTGGCGCCGGCGTGGCGGTCATCATCAATCCCTCTGCTTGAAGCGCTCTTACTCGAGCTGGCTATTTCGTGACCTCGAACACCAGGTGCGCCAGCTCCGGGGCGATCAGCTTGCTCATCGCCAGTTGGACCGCGTTGCGGGAGCCGGGCATCGTCAGCACCAAGCGTCCCTTGTAGACCCCGGCGACGGCGCGGGAAAGCATGGCGGCGGCGCCGATCTCCTGGTAGCTGAGCATGCGGAACAGCTCGCCAAAGCCATCGAGCCGTTTCTCCAGGAGGCCGGCGACGACGTCGTAGGTCGTGTCGCGGCTGGCGATGCCGGTGCCGCCGTTGGTTAGGATGGCCTGGATGGCGGGGCTGTCCGTCCAGGCGGCCAGGGTTTCCCGAATGCGCTCCGGCTCGTCGGGGACGATCCGGTAGTCGACGATCGTGTGTCCGGTCAGGTTGAGCATCTCGCGGATGATGGCGCCGCTGGTATCGGTCTCCCTGGTCCGGGTGTCGCTGATGGTGAGAATGGCGACGCCGACCGAATCCGGGGCGGCGGCGCGATGCTCGGCCACGGATTGCGCCGGTTGGGCGGGCATCGCTGGTCTCGGGTCGGTCATGGGGCATGCTCCGTGCTACCTCGAGCGAACGCGCTAGCTTCGCGGTACGGTAGCATGCGGGGAAGCCGGGGCGCGGCGATCACGTCCGGCGCGGGCCTGACATGGGCGACCCCGCGACGATTGCCCGGCAATCGACCGCGCGGGCCGGAGCCGAGCGGCAAGACGGGAGCGGACAGTGACATGAAGCGCGTGTATCTCGCCTCGCCGCTTGGCTTTGCCGATTCCACGAAGCGGTTTATGCACGAGCTGGAGCAAGCCCTCGGCGAGCACGTCGTCATCGACAATCCCTGGCGGTTCGAGACGATCGCGGCCGAGGAGTTCGCGCGGGCCGAGACGATCCGGGACCGGGCGGCGCACATGGCGGCGGTCCACGCCCTCAACCACCGGATCGCCGCCGCCAACGAGACGGCAATCCAGGCGGCGGACTGGCTGATCGGCGTCCTGGATGGGGTCGATGTCGATTCCGGCACCGCCGCCGAGATCGGCTATGCCTTCGCCCTGGGCAAGCGTATCTGGGGCCTGCGGACCGATTTCCGGACCACGGGCGACAACGCGGGCTCGACCGTCAACCTGCAGGTGCAATATTTCATCGAGGCTTCCGGCGGCCGGATCGTCACCACCACCGCCGACCTGATCACGACGATCACGGAATCGGGGTAGCGGGTCGGTCCGCCAGAGGTTACCCTCTCGATCGAGGCAGGTCGCGCCCGGGATGGGGCGGCGGTCATCGCGGCTCGGTGACGTAGGGGACACCGAACCCAACCGGGTGCGGGTAGCACCAGCCGCGGGACTCTGGGGAGGGTAGCGTGCGACCGACCGCGCCAGCGGCGCCGCGTGGACTTGCCGCGTTCGCTTGCGTACTCGGCGCGGGCGTGGCGGAGGTGGCCGCTGCCCCGCTTGGCCCCCCCCGCTCCCCGGCCGGTATCAGGAAGCGCCCGATCCCCACGCTGGCGACGCGGCGGGCGATGCCGATGGCAACGCCTCGGTCACGATCGAGATCGGGCTCCGAACCACGGTCAACCATGTCGCGTTTAATAGCTCCGGCGTCACCGAGACGGCCGCCGCCGCTGATGGCGCGGCCAGTGACGTTGCCACCCGCCAAGCGGCGACAACCTCCAGCGACATCGGCCTGGCCGAGCTCGCGATCGCCCGCGCGCTCGAGTCCCCGGACACGTCCTTGACGGTGACGAACGACGTCCTAGAAGACAGGGCGCTCAGCGCCATCGTCCAGCCTCCCCCCGCGGCCGACCCGGTGGCGGACGGCATCGCGGTCGAAGGCGTCGCCGCCGGCGGCCAGACCGGCGCCACTGTCCAGGTCGGCGATACGATGGGTGGCGCGGGCGAGACCGGCGCCCCTGGCGGGGACGCCACCGTTGTCGTCCGCACCGGCCCGGTCAGCGGCGGCCAGGCTGTCGCCGGGGAGGCGACCGGCGGCGATGGCATTGCGCTCATCGCGGGTGATGGCGCCGGCGGCGCGGCGACCCCGAGTGTGCCCGCGGCCGGGATCGCCTGGCTCGGCTCGCTCCTGGTGCTGGAGGCGGCTCCTACCAGTGAGACCGATCCCGGAACGGCCGGCGGCGGCGCCGCGATCGGCGGCTCGGCGCGAGGCGGGGATGCCACGGTCGATATCACGATCGGGGACACTATCGGCGGCGCCGGCGCCAACGGCCGGCCCGGTGGCGACGCCGAGGTCATCATCGAGATCGGCCCCATCACCGGCGGCGACGCGACGGGCGCCGCCGCTACCGGTGGCGATGCGATCGACCTCACGGTTGATGATTAATCCAGCATCCGAAAACTAGACGGCGCTGAGGGCGAGGCTGGCATTGACGCCGCCGAAGCCGAAGGCGTTGCAGAGGAGGTGGGCGGCGTGGCCGGGCCGGCCGCCGGGGGGGATCACGTCGAGATCACAGCCGGGATCGAGCCGCTCCAGGTTGGCGGTGCCGGGGAGATGGCGGCGAGCGAGGGCGAGGGCGCAAATGGCGGTCTCGATGGCGCCGGTGGCGCCGAGGGCGTGGCCGTGCAAGCCCTTGGTGCCACTCAGCGAGATATGGTCGGCATGAGCGCCGAGGGCCAGGCGGATGGCGCGGCATTCGGTGACATCGTTGAGGACGGTCGAGGAGCCGTGCGCGTTCACGTAGTCGATTGCCTCGGGGGCAAGACCGGCGCTGTTTAGGGCGTGGCACATGGCGCGGGCGGCGTGCATCCCGTCCGGGTGGGGCGCGGTCATGTGGTGGGCGTCGGAGGTCGTGCCGTAACCGGCCAGCTCGGCGTAGATCCGGGCGCCGCGGGCCTGGGCATGCTCGAACGACTCGAGCACCAGCAGGGTGGCTCCCTCGGCGATGACAAAGCCGTCGCGGTCACGGTCGAAGGGCCGGCTGGCGGTGGCGGGATCGTCGTTGCGGGTGCTGAGGACGCGGATCATGGCGAAGGCGCCAAAGGCGAGCGGCGACAGCGGGGCCTCGGCGCCGCCGGCCAGCATGACCGGCACCCGGCCGTCGGCGATCAGCCGGGCGGCCTCGCCGATGGCGATCAGGCCGGCGGCGCACGAGTTGCCGTTGGCGAGCGAGGGGCCGGTGAGGCCGAGTTCGATCGTGACGTTCGAGGAGGCGGCGCCGCCGAAGACGGAGAGGGCGAGGAGCGGGTTGACCGAGCGCGGGCCGTGGCGGACGAAGGCTTCGTGCTGGGCCTCGGCAAAGGCAATGCCGCCGAGGGCGGAGCCAATGTAGGCGCCAGCGCCGGCGCCCGCCGCCTCCACCGCGGTCAGTCCCGCGTCCGCCAACGCCAGTTGGGCGCTGACGAGGGCGAGCTGGGAGAAGCGGTCGAGCCGCCGGGCCCGCTTCGGCGTCATGAAACAGAGCGGGTCGAAATCGATCTCGGCCGCTACCCGGCTCGAAAAGGGTGAGGCATCGAAGCGGGTGATGGCGCCGACCGCCGAGCGGCCGGCGCGCACGCCCGCCCAGAGCGCGTCGACCCCGGTCCCGATCGGGGTGATCGGGCCGATGCCGGTGATGGCGACGCGCCGCTTCACGAGCGGGGTTGGCCGTCGGCCGCGAAGCGCGGGTCACGGTCTTCGACGATCGCCTTGATCGTGGCCAGGGTTGTGCCGGCGATCGCGCCGACGAAGTGGGGTCCGATAATCCGATCCGCGATCGGGCGGCCGACGATCGGCCAGGGCGGGGTGAAGTCATGGTCGATGCGCACCGCGATCGCGCCGGGACCGGGGGCAAAGGTCCAGGCGACCGTCATCCCCTTCGTCACGCCGCCGATGTGCTGATAGCGGATGATCGGCGTCGACCCCTCGCGCTCGATCGTTTGGATCGCGCGCCAGCGGACCGGGATCCGGCCGCGGCGGGCCGCCATCTCGACCGTCTTGCGGTCGCCGCCGCCGGCCAGCAGGGTCACCCACCGGTAGTGGGGCAGGATGACCGGCCAGCGCTCGACATCCGCCGCCAGCGCCACGATCCGGTCTAGATCGCCGGCCATCTCGATCGCGTTGTCAGTCCGCATGTGTCAACTCCCGATCGTCATGGACGCAACAATCGGGCCAGAAAACGGGGGGAGAGGGCCTGGCCGGCGGGGCGAAAGTTGCCGAGGACGCCGCTCAGGGTGAGCGCCAACTCCTCACGCCGCGACAGCCGGGCCGTGACGTAGTTCATCAGCGGCGGCGCATGAATGAACCCCTGCACGATCCAGCAGACGTGGCGCTTGGCGGTGAAGGCTTGGCGGCGGGCGATCCGGTAGGGATCGAGCGCCGCCGCCGAGGTGTCGCCGGCCCGTAGCGCGGCGCTGGCGACCGGCGCCGCGAGCACCGCCCCGCGGAGCGCCTCGTAGATGCCGTCGCCAGTAAAGGGGTCGAGGAACGAGGCGGCATCGCCAATGAGCAGGTAGCCGTCACCGGCGGTGCGACGGGCGCGGCGAGCCATCTTGCCGACACCGCGGATACCGCCCACCCGTTCCGCGGCGTCCAGCTTGCGGGCGACGGCGGGGATGGAGCGCAGCGAATCGGTGAAAAACGCCTCGATTGAGCCTGATCGGGTCGTCACGGCGTGGCCGCCGGCGACGACCGCGACATTGGTCACGCCATCTTCCAACGGCGCCAGGCCGGCGTACAGGCCGGAGGCGACATGTATCTCGCCCGACCGCTCCAGGCCGGTGACGCCCCGGTAATGGGCCGCCAGCCCGATTTTGTGGGGCCAGCGCATCGTCACGTCCAAGCCCAGCTCGCGACTGACCACGGAGTTGTGGCCGTCGGCGCCGATGACCAGCGACGAACGGAGCCATTCGCGCTCGCCGTTGATCGTGGCCACGACGCCGACGACCCGCCCCCCCTCGCGGACAACCTGGCGGACGTGGGCCCGCTCGTGGACGGTAACCCCGGCCGCTTTCGCCCGTTCGAGCAACAGGTGGTCCAGGCGGTAGCGGGAGAGCCCGAGGGCCGCCTGCCCCGGCTCCGCCCGCGCGAAGTCGGCGACGAAGCGCCGACCATCCGGGGCGTGGACCAGCATTGCCGCCATCCGGTGAGCGCCGGCGAGCAGGAGGTCGTCACCGAGGCCGAGCCGACCGAGGAGTTGGGCGGCGGCCGGGTTGATGTATTCCGAGCAGGCTTTATGGCGCGGGAAGGCCGCTTTGTCGAGCAGCAGGACGCGATGCCCCGCGTCCGCCAGGGCGGTGGCGACCGTGCTGCCGGCGGGACCACCGCCGACGACGATGACCTCGGCCTCGCGCTCGCGGGGGAAGGGGCTTGGAGCCCGATCAGGCATGGCAATCGCCGCCAATCTTGACCGCGGCCATCCGGAACCAGGGGTGGGTGGTGATCGTCACGTTGCCGATCCCGGCACGGCGGAGCAGGCCGGCCAGCTCGTCCGGGGTGTAGGCGCGGCGGACCGAGAGCGGCGCGTCGTGGCGGGTGAGCCGGTTGCGGGTTGTAAGCCGTGAGGCGATCCAGGCGGCGGCGTAGCCAAGACGATCGCGGCGGAGATCGTTGAGGATAAAGCCAACGCTCGCCAGGCGGTCCATCTCGCGCAGCACCCGCCCGGCGTCGTCCGGGGTGAAGTGATGCAGCGCCAGGGAGCAGAGGACGACGTCGAACCGCTTGTCCGGGAGAGGGACGGCGCGAGCGTCGTGGCGGGCGAGGGAGATCGCGGGATGGCCGGCGACCCGCTCGCGGGCCAGGTTCAGGACCGGGATCGAGCAATCGCTGGCGACAATGGTCACGGCGAGGTCGCGGCGTTCCGCCCAGCGGAGGACGGCCAGCGGGATATCGGCGACGCCGGTGGCGAGATCGAGCAGGGTCACCGGCTGGCGGGCGGGGATCGCGGCGAGCAGCGGCGGCAGATGGCGCAAGATGATCGATCTGCCGCCCAGGAGCTGGTTGACACGCTGGATGTCGCGGAAGTTTTCGGCCAGCTCCGCCGGGTCGGGATCTGCCGCATCGAGCAGCTCCGGCTCAGCGCTCCGGGGAAGGGGAGAGAGGAGCGATGTGCCGAACCCGCGAACTGCCTGGCGCAACTGGGACACGGGTTGGCCGCTCCTCCCTGTGGAGCGGAGTATACGGGGCCGGCCCGATTGCCGCATCTGGTGGCGCCGCCCGCGGCTGGCGACCGGCCGGTGAGTAGCTCGTGACCGCTTCGGAGCCGGCGGCGCGGAGCGATCACCCGAGGTCGGGACGAGTCCTGACACACGTATAGGCCGCGTAGATCCCGCGGGAGTCGTGGCTGGCGTCCTGGATGGCGAAGCCGGCCCGTTCGAGCATCGGCTCCAGCAGCCAGGTGAACGTGCTGTACTCCTCCCGGAGATGGGTTTCGAGCTCCGGCCGGGTCCAGCCGTGGGCGGGTGTTGCCGCCGCGCCGTCGAGCCAGGATTCGATGATCGGCCCGGCTTCGCCGGAATCGAAGGCGTACACGAGATCGAGCAGACGGAAGATGCCGCCCGGCTTGAGGATGGCGGCGATGCGACCGAGGGCGATTGCCTTCCAAAAGTCCGGCAGGTGGTGCAAGGCGTGACGGGAGTAGACGACATCGGCCGGTTCCCCTCGGTGCTCGTAGGTGAGGAAGCCGCGTTGCACCCACTCGATGTTGGCGAGACGCTGGGCGCTGGCTCGCGCTTGGAGAAGCGCGAGCATCGCGGCGGAGACATCGACCGCGATCACCCGCCGGCAGCGCGGGGCGACGGCTAGGGCAAAGGCGCCGGTGCCGGCTCCCAGATCAACGACCGTGCTCGTCTCATCCAAGCCAAGCGCACGCAACAGCGCGACCTCGGCGGTGGGGTCGGTGCCGGCCTTGCGGTCATACCCCTGCACATAGCCGGGGTCGAGATGCTCGTCACCGGCGTGGGCCAGCTCGTCGGGGTACCAGCGGGGGGTGGCCATGATTGGGACAGGTGTCTCCTCTCCAGACAGTCGGGGATGTGCCCATCCGCCCCGCTCGATCGGTCAGAAACGGGAGCGGTTGGATGAACCGCGTTCCGGTCACGTGCCTGCCCGCGCCTTTAGTTCGCGGTTGTGACCTGATCGGGGATGCCGACCGGGGTGCCGGGGCCGAGGCCGTGCTCGGCCAGCCAGCCGGCGGGGACTTCCAGCACGAATTGAACCGGCGCCCCGGAAGGGTACGATTGGCGGTCGGCGTCTTCGGTGCCGCGGGGCTCGGGGCAGACCGATTCGGCGGCGCCGACGATCACGCCGTCGTTAATCCAGATGATGTCGAGGCAGAACCGCATTCCCTTCATCCAGAAGCTTCGTTCGGACGATTCCGGAAAGACGAAGAGCATCCCGGTGCCGGGGGCCAGGCCCTGGCGATAGCCGAGGCCGCGGGCCCGCGTCTCGGGCGCCGTCGCCAGCTCCACGGTCAGGGTTTGGTCGCCGACCGTGATCTCGGCGGTGTCCATGGGCTCCACCTGTGTCTGCCACGGCGCCCGGGCGCCGCCCTGGGCCGCCGCCGCGCCGCCATCGCGCCCAAGCATCGCCAACCCGGCCAGCATCAGCGCCGCCAGGCCGCGCCGGGTGGGGCGCACGAGTGACAGCCAATCCGCTTGGGTCGTTTGGACATCGGAGTCCTGTGCCCACGGGGCGCTGGAATGACGCCCAGAAGGCACGCGGCGCTGAGCCGCCGAGGGGGCACCCGGACGTCCTTTCAGGATTGATCGCGGACGGTAACTTGGTCCCGTGCTGGGCACTCTGGCATGGTCTGGAACATCCTGTAAGCGGGCTGATAGAACCTCACGCTGCACGCGATAAACCTCCTCTGGCCGCGGCACGCGGATTGTGCTGGGCTCAGCATACCAACTGGCGACGTTAGAGCGGGAACTTCTCCGTAGTCACCGCCTCGGCCACGGCGGGGCCGAGACCGTCGCTCAACGCCGCCAGGAGTGCCGCCGCCGCCGGAACGCCCGGGATGCCGGCATCCATCGTCTCGCGGACCCGCGGGTGCGATTCGACCCCGAGCACCCCGATCGCCAGCCCGTCGATGGCGCCAGCGGCGCGGAGCGCTTGCAGCGCCAGGAAGCCGTCGACATCGGTCAGGTCGTCGCCGAGAAAGAGCAGGCCGCGCAACTCGTGCCGGGTGACGAGATCGGCGATGGCGCTCCCTTTATTGATCGGGACATTCGGCCGGAGCTCGAAGATCAGGCGGCCCTCGGTGACGATCAGGCCATGGCGGGCCGCCGCCGCCGAGATCACCGGCAGCAGCAGGGCTTGGGCCACGATGGGGTCCGGCGCCAGGCGATAGTGGATGGTGGCGGAGACGCCCTTGTTCTCGACCAGGAGCCAGCCGGCGCCGGCCTCGGCGGCGAACGCGGCATCGACCTCCGCCGCGGCGGCGGCGATCGCCGTGATGGCGGCGGCCGCCTCCGGGTTCTGCCAGATTTCATCCTGGTGCAAGCGTTCCATGCCGTGGTTGCCGATATAGACCAGCCCCGGCAGCCCGACCATGGTGGAGGCGACCGGGGCGGAGCGGCCGGAGACAATCGCGACGACATCGAGCCGGCTGGCCAATCGCGCCAGGCTGACCCGGATATCGTCGGTGATGATCGCGGCCTCGGGGGTCGCGGCAATGACGCTGAGCGTGCCGTCGATGTCGCAGGCCACCGCCGCCGGCCGCTCCCGGAGGATGGCCTGGCAGCGCTCGATCAGGCGCGGGGGGACCAGGGCCGGGGATTCCACGGGCGAGGACATGGACGGCTCCTGCACGGCTGGCATGCTGGCTGGAGGACGCGCCTTGCCGCCGCCTAGCCCGCGTCGCGATACGAGTAGATCGTCCAGTTGGCGCCGCTCACGAACAGGTCACGGACGTCGCCTGGCAACTCCACGGCGACATAGTACACGACAGCCTCCGGGATGCCGGGGGGGCCAAAGGGGTCGCTGGGCACGTTCAAGCGGACCGTGATCCCGGTCGCGGGGTTGAAGGCGTCGGTATCGGCGTGCCCGGCGCGGGCCAGGGCGACATGCAATTGTTGGAACGAAAGGTCATCCAGCGGCAGCGTCGGGATGGTCGCCGGGTCGTCCTCGGCCGGCTCGGTTTGGCCGGTATCGCTGAAATAGAAGGACTGCGCCGAGTCGGAGTAGAACGTGCCTTGCCAGCGGAAGCCGGTCTCCAGGGGTTGACAGCCGATCTGGAGTTGGACCAGGCGGGCGTCCCCCTGCCACCGCGCGGCCTGCTCGGCGGCGGCGGCGACTCCGGCTTCCCACGCCGATTCGATCTGCAGGAGGTCGCCCAGCGTCAGCCGGCCGGCGAGGCATGGCACCGCGGCGGCCGGGGGCGTCGCCCGCGCCCGCGTGGCCGAGCCCCCCATCCCCGCTGCCGGCGGCGGGGTTGCCGTGGCCGGGGCCGCGGTGGGCGGTGCGGGGGGCGTCGCGATGGTGCCGCAGCCCGCGCCGAGGAGCAGGGTACCCAGCGCCGTGATGAGCAACGCCGGCAATTGGATGACGCGACCTGGCCGGCGGTGGACCATTCCTGCCCTCGATCTGATCTGGATCGGATGACCCGCGGCGGCGGCTGGCGCGGGCGGCGGATCCCCGCCGCGGGTGGCGGGGCGAGTCACGGGCGGACTATACCACGGGCCTCGAACGCCATCGGGCCGCCGGTCCGGGACGGAACCAGGTCCGCTGCCGGCGGTATCACAATGCATCCGGCAAGCCGTTACATCAGCGGGGTTGGGGGGGACGGCCCGGCCGGATATACTGCGACCATGGGATCGGCGCGTTGTTCAGGCGGAGCGGAGCACAAAGCTAATGCAGGTCTATGACACGCGATCGGAGCGCCTCGAGCGGTTGACGCCACGGGGTGACACGCCGCTCGGCATCTACGTCTGTGGGATTACGCCCTATGACACGACCCATGTCGGCCACGCCTTTACCTATCTCACCTTCGACGTCTTTATCCGGTACGCGCGGACGCTGGGGATGGCGACCACGTACGTCCAGAACGTGACGGACATCGACGACGATATCTTGCGCAAGGCGAAGGAGCTCGGCGTCCCGTGGAACGAGCTGGCGGAACGCGAAACGGCGAAGTTCCAGCGAGACATGGCGGATTTGAACGCGCTCGCGCCCGACCACTATGTCAAGGCGACCGATCACGTCGGCGAGATGCTGGCGATCATCGAGCCGTTGCTCGCCAAGGGGTTCGCCTACGAAGCCAACGGCAGCGTCTATTTCGCGGTCGCCAAGGACCCCGGATTTGGCAAGCTGAGCCACATCCCGCGGGACCAGATGCTCGCGATCGCGAACGAGCGCGGCAACTATCCGGACGACCCGAACAAGCGCGATCCGCTCGATTTCGTCCTCTGGCAGGCGGCGGCGCCCGAGGAGCCGACCTGGGAATCGCCGTTCGGGCCGGGGCGGCCGGGCTGGCATATCGAATGCAGCGCGATGGCTACCCGCTACCTGGGGCCGACGGTCGACGTCCATGGCGGCGGCAAAGACTTGATCTTCCCTCACCACGAGTCGGAAATCGCGCAATCGGAGAATGCCTTCGAGGTGGAGCCGTTCGCTCGCTACTGGATGCACGCCGGAATGGTCGAGTATGACGACGAGAAGATGAGCAAGTCGCTTGGCAACCTCGTCCTGGTCAGCGACATCCTCGCCACCTATCACCCGGACGCGCTCCGCCTGTACCTCTTCTCGAACCACTACCGGGCGTCCTGGGAATATCGAGATGCCAAGATCGAGGAATGGGCGTCGTTGGCGGACGACCTGCGTGAGGCAGTCGAGTTTCCCGCGATCGGGATGGAAGACGAGGTCGATGCCGCGAACCTGACCGAGCGGTTCATGAACGCGCTGGACGACGATCTCAACACCCCGGTCGCGATCGCGGCGTTGCGGGGGGTCGGCCAGGCCATCCTCGAGGCGCCGGAAGAAGACGACGTCCGCGATGCCCAAGACCGGTTGCGCGAAATGGCGGACATTTTGGGGCTGACGCTGCGAAGCTGAGCGCCACCGGCCGGACGGGTGGTGAACCCGACCTCTTTTTTGGGGAACATTGGTGGCAGCAAGCAGGGCTTGGCCCCGGTTGCCAAGCTCGGAAATAAATGGCCCAGAGGGCACCCCGAGCTGAGTTCACAAACCATCCTGAAGGATGCTGAATACGCCTGATTCTCGGACGTTTCTCAGCGTGAAAGCCAAATTCGAAGCGTGAGCCGGCTTCAGCCGGGGTACCCTCTGGGTCTCGTGTATTCAGCGCGGGGCGCCCTTTGGGCCATTTATTTCCGCGCTTGGCAAGCGGAAACCGCGCATCGAACCTCAACGAACACCCCGACCGTCGTGAGTATTACGCCGCCGGGTCCTCCTCAACAGGAGCCTCTTCGACCGGAGCTTCTTCGACCGCTTCCTCGGCGGCGCCTTCGACGGCGGCGGGCTCGGGCGGCCGCAGGGCCAGGACGATGACGCCGCCGGCGAGGTCGTCGCGCGAGACGAGGGTAGCGGTGCCGAAGTAGCCTTGGTACGGGCCGCTGATGCCTTGGACCTGGATCACCAGCGTCGCCGGGCGGAAGCCTTCGGTGTCGTCGAGCCAGGTCCAGCGCTCGGGCACGTCGCCCTCGAAGCGCAGGTAGCCATCGAAGCTGCTGTCCCCAATCGTGAACCGGGGCAGGCCCGTTTCCGGCAACGGCAGGTCCGCCCGGCCGATCGAGTCCCCATTCGGGTCGGCACTGGCGACCCGATCGCCGGCGACGCTGAGGGGGAGAATGGTGAGGAACTCTCCCGACGGATCATTGGCATACCAACCGGCCAGGGTGACCACGTTCGTGGTGGCCGGCTCGACCACCGGCGGCGCCGTGGTCGGCGCCGCGATCGGGGTGCCGGCGGCGGGCGTGGCCTCTTGGCCGAGCCCCGGTTGGGCGCCAACGCCGAGCCAGGCCGCGCTCACGAGGGCGATTAGGGCGAATCCTCGTCGGGTGCTGCTTCGCGGACGCATTCGTCTCCTCCTCCCGCTCGGGGCCAGCGTTATCATACCGTGGCACACGAGCGGGGCTAGGTCAAGCGGTTGCCAATCAGTCAACTCATCAGTTGACTTCGAGATCGTTCAGGCCGGGCATGGGCGGGTAGGGGGCATGGGGCTCGGTCTGATACCAGAGCGCGGTCGAGGCGATATCGTCTTGGAGCGGCAGGTACCGGCGCTGCTCCTCAAGGGAAGACCGCCAGCCGAGGGCTTGGATCGTCACCCGTAGATCGTCCTCGAACCGGATCGGGTCGAGGATGTGCCAGCGGTACAGGCCGAACCGTTGTTGCGACTGGTAGAGGCCGTCCGGCTTGACGACCTGCGGCAAGCCGAGGAAGGGCGTCGAGTAGACGCCGTACTCGCCCGCGGGATGCTCGAAGTTCCAGGCGCCGCCGAAGTAATCCTCGGTGCCGGTGCCACAAATGGTGGGCCACTCGTCATCACCGTCGAGATAGAACTTGATTTCGCCCTCGCCCCACCACCGGTTGTTGTTGACGCTCCAGGCGAGGTACGTGCCGACATAGTGACCCTGGCCGCGCACGCCATCGAGCAGCGTATGCACCCGCTGATACGGCAGCGGATTACTGCGGCGCCACTGGGCGTGCAAATACGCCCGATCAGCGGGCACCTCGGTCAGTGTGTAGTCGATCTGGTAATAGAACCCACGAATCTCATCCGGGCTCAGGT
The DNA here is from genome assembly GCA_030859715.1 of Chloroflexota bacterium. Taxonomy (GTDB): domain Bacteria; phylum Chloroflexota; class Chloroflexia; order Thermomicrobiales; family UBA6265; genus JACCYK01. The sequence continues at coordinate 2,767 of JALZJP010000064.1, read as the reverse complement.
TTTCGACCGTGATCCGGGCGTTTTGGCGGAAGGGCATCTCCCAGTAGGCGTTGAAGCCGCCGGCGGGGTTGACCGCGACCGGCAGCGAGCTGATGTTGCAGCGCTCGCACCAGCCGCTGCAAAAGAAATCGCCCATCGGGGTCTCGATCGAGGGCGTCTCCTCGCCATCCCAATAGGCGCGGAAGACGAGCCGCCGCCACTGGGTCGGGTGGACGGTCAGCCAGATGTGCTGGATGGCGCCGGGGCCGTCGATCTCGGCCAGCGTCACCGTGGCGTTGCCGGGGATGTTGATCGACGGCGAGATCTTCCAGCCCCGCCCCAGCTCGCGGCCGGCGACGGCGCCGGTGCCCTCCGTCGCCATCCCGCCGCCGCCCTTTTCGCCCGTGAAATTCTCAGCGCTGATCGACCGCGTCTTCGCCGACGACAACCGCGCCAAGTTTCCCAGCCCCATGCCCAGCCCATTGAACTCGCTCACTACTCCACTCCCTGTCTATGCTCTTGTCGCGCCGCACGAGGCGCGGATGCGAAGCTCGCAGTCGAAGATGATGCATCGTGGTTGCTCCCGGGTGCGCTCGATCCGCTCGAAGAGGAGGCGGACGGCGGCGGCGGCCATGCGGCGGACCGGCTGCACGAGCGTCGTCAGGGGCGGGTCGATCAGGGCGGCCCAGAACGGGTCGTCCATCGCCACCACCGCCAGGTCCGCCGGCACCCGGAGGCCGAGGGCGCGGACGGCCTGGAGGGCGCCGACCGTCATCAGGTTGTTGGCCACGACCAGGGCGGTCAGCTCGCCCCCGGCCAGGAGGTGCTCGGCGGCCTGGCGGCCTTGTTCGAGCCGGAAGTCACCGTCGGCGATGTGGGGCGTGAGGCCGGCGGCGGTCATCGCCGCGGTGTAGCCGGCGGAGCGCTCGATCCCGGTCTGGATGTCGTGCCGGCCGGCGACGAAGCCGATGTGCTGATGACCGAGCCGGATCAGGTGCCGCGTGGCGCGGCGGCTCCCCTCCGCGTTGTCGACGATGACCGCGTCGGCCCGCGGGTCGGCCACGACCCGGTCGAAGGCGACGACCGGGATCTGGAGGTCGATCAGGCGGCCGATCTCGTCCCCGGCCGGTGCCGAGGGGACCAGGATGACGCCCAGCACCCGTTCCGCCGCCAGCATCTCCAGGTAGAGGCGTTGCTTGTCGCTGGTTTCATCGGTGTTGCTGAGCAGTACCCGGTAGCCGCGGCCAAAGGCCGCTTCTTCGACGATCCGCACCATCCGCGTGAAGTGGGGGTTCTCGATGTCGGCGACGACGACGCCGATCGTCTCGGTGGTTTGGCGGCGGAGGTTGCGGGCCAGCCGGTTTGGCCGGAAATCGAGCTCGGCGGCGGCGTGCAGCACCCGCTCCCGATACTCCGCCTGGACCCGGGTCGAGCCGGAGAGCACGCGGGAGACGGTTGCCGGCGAGACCCCGGCCCGTTCGGCGACCGCCTTGATATTGGCCATACCCCTCCGATCAGCAATCGATTTCTCTTGTAGCACCGACGCCGCTGAAGGTCAACAACGCGCGGCCGTGGTTCCTGGGACGTCGCGACGGATAGGGAGTCCGGGTGAATGGTGCGGTCATCGAAGCGGTGTGGTCGCCGCACGGTCTTCTCGGTCATGGCTGAGATCGGATTGCCCTCCAACCTGTCGATCGCGCCATGCGCCCAACGATGCGCCGATGCCCTGATCGCCACGGAAGACCACGAAGCCCTCCGCTGGATGCTGGTTGAAGGATGGGAACGACAGGTGAGCCGACAGTTCACGGCAGCAAAGCGAGCGGCCCGGAACGCGGCCAAGTCGCTCATCGAGTCGGGCAAGAGCTTTGCGGACGGCAACGGGTGATTGATCCAGCAGCTTGCGCTTCCGATCATCGTGCCGGGCCGGCCACCGGTGCTCCTGGCGAGCGCCTGGCACACGCTCCGGCTGGCCGCGCTCGACGCGGAAGAAACGCGGATGCGCGGCCGGCAAATCAATATTGACCTCCGCGGGCGGCGTGGCTGACGCGGCATTGGCCGGAGCGGACAGTTGCTGATCTGCTGGCGGCGAACCTGGTGTCGATGGAGGAGTTGTTCGGCGAGGCGACTGGCTAGCAACAATCAACGCGGCACAAGCGCGAGAGAGCGTGATACGCCGCGGGATATGCCAATTAGCCGAAATTTGACCCTCATGCCGCCGTGGCACACCGACTGCGTAGGTCTGTTCGGACCTGGCGCGATAGCCGGGGTCCGCCCACTGTGACGGACCCCGGCTAGCAACCCATGGAGGAATTAGGACTTATGCTTAAGCAACGCATCGCAACAGCCGCCCTGGCGGCCACCCTCTTCGGCTCGGCCACCGTCGGCACGATCTCGGCCCAGAGCAATCGGGGCGGCGCCGCCGGCCTCATCGCCGCCGTCGTTCAGGTCGCGATCGACGACGGCGTGGTAACCGTCAACGTGGTCGACTCGTTCAATAACCTGCGGGCGCTCAACAACGTCCTGAGCAACAACGACGTCGATATCACGGTCGGGGACGTCACTGTCCTGCAGGACTTCCTGAACGACAACACCATCACGCTCCAGGACTTCCTGAACGACAACAACATCGTCGTCCTCGCCGAGGACGTTGTCGCCATCGGCATCTTGAGCACCGACGACATCATCATCTTCGTTTAGGACGCACTCGGGTGGTCGCTGACCTGACCACTCGTTCGTTGGCCAATCGCACCAGCTAGGTCCACCAACGAGGCGGGGAGGGCAATTGCCC
>JALZJP010000147.1 GCA_030859715.1 Chloroflexota bacterium | reverse complement strand
TTGAGTGATCAGAGCGCAACGGCGACCGTGGCGACACCTGATGCCGGGAAGGATGTTCGATAAGCTCGCACGGGGCTACGACGAGCGTGCCGGACTGCCCGCAACCGCCGGTGCCGCCGTCGCGCGGGCGATTGTCGATGGTGCCGGCGCACGTGCGGACGACCTCGTGGTGGAGCTTGGCGCCGGCACCGGTGAGATCGGAGTGCATCTCGCCCGCTTGCCAGTGCGATACGTCGGCCTCGATGCTTCGGTCGCGATGCTGGATGTGTTCCGTGCCAAGGCGGCCGCGGCCGTGCCGTCGCTGGTTGTGGCCGATGGTAACCAGCCGTGGCCGTTGCCTGATGGGAGCGCCGCGACTGTCTTCGCCTCGCGCGTCATCCACCTGCTGGAGCCCGATCATGTCGCGCGGGAGACGAAGCGCGTCTGCCGATCGGCCGGCTACCTGATTCTGGGCCGGGTGCTTCGCGAGCCCGAAGGCGTCAAGGAGCGCTTGCGGCGGCGGCGCCAACAGCTTCTGCTCGAGGCCGGGATCAGCCCTCGCCAGGGCGACGCGGGGGCACGCCGCGTGGTCGAGCGGTGTGTATTGGCTGGCAGCGAATCCCTGGATCGCCGCGTGGTTGCCGAATGGACCGGCGAAACCGCGCCGGCGACGGTGATCGATACTTGGGAAACGATGTCCCGGATGGGTTCGTTCCTGGTCGAGCCGGTCACCCGGACGAAGATCCTCACCGAGCTCCGGAATTGGGCCCGGGACGAGTTCGGCAATCTGGACCGCCCGCGGGCGTTTCGCGAGCGATACGCCTTCGATATCGTCCGCTTGCCGTAAGGTGCGGCGGGCATCGGTGATCGGGGAGAGCACGTGCAAGATCAACTATTGACCCACCTCGGCGAGGCCCTGGTCCACGGTTCACTGACCGACGAGGTGCTGCTTGCGGAGACGGAAACCCATCCCGTCCTGCCTATCCTGCCGAATGCAAATGTGATCAAAATCGGGGGCCAAAGCCTCATCGACCGTGGTCGCGCCGCGGTGTTCCCACTGCTTGATGAGCTGGTCGAGAATCTCGCCTACCACCAGATGATCATCGGGACCGGCGCCGGCACGCGGGCCCGGCACGCGTACAGTGTCGGCCTGGACCTTGGCATGCCCACGGGCGTCCTGAGCATCTTGGGCACATTCGTCAGCATGCAGAATGCCCGCATGCTGCACTATCTTCTGGCCAAGCACGGGATCCCCTTCGTTGAGCCGGTCCAGTTTCCCCAGCTCCCATTCTACCTGGAAGAGCGGCGGGCGGTGATCTTCTTCGGGATGCCGCCCTACGTTTTCTGGCAGCCAAATCCCGCCGTCGGGCGCATTCCACCGAACCGGACCGACACCGGCACCTATCTCGTCAGCGAGGTCTTTGGCGCTCGCTCAATGATCTACGTCAAGGACGAGGACGGGCTCTACACCGCTGATCCCAAGAAGGACCCGAAGGCGAAATTCATTCCTCACATCACGGTGGACGAACTTGAGGCGCTGGATCTGGCAGACGTTGTCGTCGAGCATAGTGTCTTGGCGCTGATGAAGCATGCTCAGCATCGCCGCTCGATTCAAGTGATCAACGGATTGAAGCCAGGTACCCTCACCCGTGCCCTGAACGGCGAACACGTCGGTACCATTATCACCGTGTAAGTGGCGCGAAGAGAAAGCGGGAAGGCACGGATGACGGAGAGCCAAGAAAATCCCATGACGGATCACCGCCATCATGTGCGGTCGCGGCTGATGCGCGAGAGTCTGCTCGACAAGCAGGTCATGGCCGCGACCGAGACCCCGGTCGTGCGTATGCTCCCTAACTGTCATGTCATCAAGGTCGGCGGGCGCTCGATTCTCGATGGCGGCAAGGCAACCACCTACCCCCTGGTCGAGGCCATCAGCGCGGCACTCCCCGCCAACAAGCTCATCATCGGCACCGGTGGTGGCATCCGCAGCCGCCACGTCTTCTCGATCGGCATTGATCTCGGTCTCCCCACCGGCGTCCTCGCCCAGCTTGCCATCGCCGATGCCTTGGGGAATGCCCATATGCTGGGCACGTTGCTCGCCCCGTATGGCGTCGTCGCCATCCCGCCGGAGATCTTCGGTCACTTGCTCCCGCTCTTTATCCAAGCAGCGCCCGGGGTCATCTTCAACGGTGATCCGCCATTCTCCCTTTGGGAGCATCCGGCCGCTCTTGGGCGCATTCCACCACACCGCTCCGACGCGGGCTCCTACCTGCTGGCGGAGTGCTTTGGCTGCGCCACCATGACGTTGATCAAGGATGTCGATGGCCTTTACGATCGCGATCCGAAGGAGCACCCGGGCGCCCACTTTATCGAGGAGATCACGGTGGCCGAGCTGCGCGAGCGCAACCTGCCGACGCTGCCGTTTGACCGCGCCCTGCTCGATCTCCTCGCCCATGCCCGGCTCGTCACGAGCGTCCAGATCATCAACGGGCTGGAGCCGGATCGCCTGGAGCGTGCGCTTCGCGGCGAGCGCGTCGGCACGATCGTACGCAAGGATGAAGCGTCGTCGTGACCTCTGACCGACGAATCGGGGAATGGCCCGGCGGCGCTCGCTCGCCCGCGCTCGGTCTGCATCCCGTCGCCGGCCAGATCACCTGGTCGATGAAACGGCCCTGGAGACATCCGTGCCCGACGCTCCCGGATTGAGCGGCCGCGCGATGAGGCAAGGGCGTCTCAGGGAGCGACATCGTGGGTGGCGCGGATGGGCCCTGGCCAGGAGATCGGACGTCGCGAACCGGCGGTATCCGGACTGGAACGATGGCGATGTCTGGCGTCGCTGCCCGGTTCGTTGCGAAACCGGCCCTGGCGACGTATCATTATGATGGTTCGCGGTAGTGTCCGTACACGTACCGGGCCGCCGTGTTTGCCCCGTCTCGCGGCCGCTGCATCGCAAATTGGGAAGGTTCTCCACCGCATGAAGATCGTACTCCGCCAGGACGTCCCGAAGGTGGGCGAGGCCGGCACTATCCAAACCGTCTCGAATGGCTATGGGCGCAACTATTTGATCCCGCGAGGTCTGGCCGTGGTCGCCACCGCCGGCGAGATCAAGGTGGCCGAGCACAACCTGGCGGTCAAGGCTCGCAAGATTGTCAAGCAGGAAGAGCAGATGCAATCGCTGGCGGATCGGATCGCCGGCCAGCGGCTGGAGTTCGTGGCCCGCGCCGGCGAGCAGGGCCGGCTGTACGGCTCGATCACCGCGGGTGATGTCGCGGAGCGGCTGAGCGCGGTCATCGGTGAGGAGATCGATCGCCGCAAGGTCGTCCTGGACGAGTCGATCCGCACCGTGGGGAACCACACGGTCGCGGTCCATCTCGTCGGCCGGCTGCGGCCGCAGGTGACGGTGGTCGTGACGGGTGAAGTTGACGAGTCAGTGGCGGCGGTCGATGCCGAGCGTGCACCTGACGCCATCGCCGAGGCTGAGACCGCGCCGGAAACCACCGCCGAGGCTGAGGCCACGTCCGACACGATCGCCGAGGCTGAGACTGACGTCGTCGCCGAAGCGGACGCCTAGGGGCGCCGTCCCGGTCTGAATCACGCCCACGATCCCCCGCGCCGCCGTCGCCTCCTCGTCCGGCCCGTGAGGAGGCACCGTGTCGAGTCGAGGCACTGCCCCAGGTCCAGGGGTGGCGTGGGGATGAGCAATGGTCAGCAGCCCACTCAGCGTGATTGAGAACCAGTACGGGGCCGAGCGGCTGCCGCCGCACAACCTCGAGGCGGAGCAATCCCTGCTGGGGAGCTTGCTCCTGGACCGGGACGCGATTATCAAGGTCGCGGCCTTCGTCAAGCCCGATGATTTTTACCTGCCGGCCAACGGCACGGTCTACCGGGCGATCCTCGACCTCTACAACCGGCGGGAGCCGACCGACTTCGTCACCCTCTCGGACGAGTTGGGACGGCGCGAACAGCTCGATCAGGTGGGCGGCATTGCCTATCTGTCGGCTCTGCTCAACGCGGTGCCGACCGCCGTCCACGTCGAGTATTACGGCCGGATCGTCGAGCGCGGCGCCACCCTGCGCCGCTTGATCGACGCCGGGTCCGCCATCGTCGGCATCGGCTTTCGGGACGGGATCGAGACCGAAGAGGCGCTCGATGCCGCCGAGCGGGCTATCTTCGAGGTCTCCCAGAAGCGACAAACCAAGGACTTCGTCTCGATCGCCGAGGTGCTCAACCGCTTTTTCGACCAGATCGACTACATGCAGCAGCACCGGGGCGACGTGGTCGGGGTGCCGACCGGGTTCGCCGATCTCGACCAGCTCACCGGCGGCTTGCAAAAGTCGGACTTGGTGATCCTCGCGGCCCGTCCCTCGATGGGGAAGGCGCTGAGCCTTGATACGCCACTGCCGACGCCGGCCGGATGGACCACGATGGGCCAAGTCGCGGTTGGTGACGAACTGATCGATGAGCAGGGCAATCCGTGCCGGATCACGTTCGTCTCCGAGGTGATGGCCAATCGTCCCTGCTATGCCGTTCAGTTCAGTGATGGCGCGGTCATCGTGGCCGATGCCGAGCACCAGTGGCTGACCAGCACCCGAGCGGCCCGCCGGAGCGCCCATGCGGCGAGACTCCCCAAGCGTCGAGATTCACCGTACAGTATTGATCAACAACATAGGCGAACCTTCCCGGCCATCGTCACCACGGAAGAAATACGAGCGACGCTCACTGCCGGATCGGATGACCGGTGGAACCACATTGTCTCGGCGGCTGAGCCGTTGCGGCTCCCCGAGACGATCCTGCCCGTTCCGCCATACACGATGGGGGCATGGCTCGGAGACGGCAGTTCGGCTGGTGCGATGATCTACTCAGCCGATGCGGCGGTGCTGCAAGGAATTCGAGAAGAGGGCGTTCACGTTGGGGAGCCGAAACCGTGTAACGGCGGACTTGCGCTCGCGTACCGCCTGGGCGGCGGCACCCAGCGAGGAGGGGATCATCGCGCTTCGACCTCCCTTCAGACAACGTTGCGTCGCCACCACATGCTCGCCAACAAGCACATCCCAGCCGCGTACTTGCGCGCGGGCCTGGACCAGCGCCGTGACTTGCTGGCGGGTCTCATGGATACCGACGGTTATGTTGATCCCACAACCGGCGTCTGCGAGTTCGTGACGATAAACGCGCGATTAGCGCGAGACGTCGCGGAGCTTGTGGCAACCTTGGGCTGGATACCGAGTCTGAAGCAGGGCCGAGCGTCAATCAACGGCAAAGATTGCGGAGTTAAATGGCGGGTTCGGTTCTCACCGGACGCTTGCGTGTTTCGCCTTGCCCGGAAGGCCGCCACTCAGATCACCAAAGCTCGCCCCAAGATCAACCAGCGGTGCATTGTGGCGGTCGAACCGGTCCCGAGCGTCCCGGTTCGGTGTGTGCAGGTAGATAGTCCGTCGCGCCTCTACCTAGCTGGCGAGCGGATGATTCCGACGCATAACACCAGCCTGGCCCTGGGCATCGCGTATGGGGCGGCGATCCAGCATCAGAAGACGGTCGGCGTGTTCAGTCTCGAAATGTCGGCCGAGCAATTGGTGCAGCGGCTGCTGGCGATGGAGACCGGGGTCGATTCGCACCGGCTGCGGCTGGGCCAGATCGACGACGGGGAGTGGGACCGCATCTCGCGCGCCTTCGGCCGGCTGGCGGAGGCGAGTATCTTCATCGACGACGGCTCGGGCTCCAGCGTAATGGATGTCCGCAGCAAGGCGCGGCGGTTGCAGGCCGAGCATGGGCTGGACATGGTGATCGTCGATTACCTGCAACTGATGTCGTCGCGCCGCAGCGAAAACCGGGTCCAGGAAATTTCCGAGATCTCCCGCGGCCTGAAGGGTCTGGCCCGGGAGCTGAACGTGCCCGTGGTCGCGCTCTCCCAGCTCTCGCGCGCGGTCGAAAGCCGCAGCGACCACCGGCCGATGCTGTCCGACCTAAGAGAAAGCGGTGCGATCGAACAAGACGCTGATATAGTAATGTTTATTTACCGAGAAGATAAATACGAAGAAGATTCCGAGAAAAAAGGCATTGCCGAGATTATCGTTGCCAAGCATCGGAATGGTCCGGTCGGCACGATCAGTCTCCGTTTCTTCGAGCGCACCGCGCGATTTGCCGATCTCGAGCTGTACCGCGAACCTGGCGCATAGATGGCGACACTGAGTTTGTGGGACGGCTCCCATCCGCGAGGTCGCAACCGGGAGCCCGCCATGGCACGGGAAGATGTGGGTTGGAGATCCGGTTGGGATTCCGGGTGTGCGGGTGGGCTGGCCAAGCGCGGGGCTAGAGCCGCCGAGCTGAGAATACGAACCCCCATGAATGGGGCTGAGAACGGCGCTTGCGGTCGTTCGAACGCTCGTCTCAACAACTCGCTCGCCGTCCTGAGACGTTCACGGTGGCGACTCAGCCGGCTTCAGCCGGGTACCCGCTGGGTGTTGTGTATTCAGCTCGGCGGCTTGAGCCCCGAGCTTGGCCTGACAAATGCAGCTGAATCGCGATCCATGTTCGTTCCATTAATTGCGAGCCACGGCAGGCGTGTCAGCTTCGATTCTTATCGCGGTCGCCGGCGATGACGAAGCGGTTTGGCGGGTTCCTCGTCGCGACCGATCCCACGGTGGCGATCCCGCGGGCCTTTTTCACCGATGTCCTGCCGGGGATCTCCGATCTGGCGGAGCTGCAAGCGACGCTGGCGATCTTTCGGCTGGCGGCCGAAGCGGGGGGAGTCGAGGCGCCGGTCAGCCAGGAACAGATCCTGCGCGATCGGGCGTTGCGGACGGCGCTCAAGAAAATGGGAAGCCCACGGGAGCCGGATAGCAGGATCGAGACGGGGCTCGACCTGGCGGTCGGGCGCGGCACGCTGCTGGCATTCGGCGCCGAACGGGGGACGGAGCGCCGCGTTTGGTACTATGTCAATACGCCGGTGAACCAGGCGCTGGTTGCCGCCATGAGCCGGGGCGCGGTCGCTCCCCCGGTGGCGGTCTGGCACGGCGACGAGGTGCCGGCGGTGGTGCCGGAACGGCCAAATATCTTCCGGCTGTACGAACAAAACATCGGCCTGTTGACGCCGTTGATCGCCGATCATCTGATCGACGCCCTCGAAACGTATCCGACCGAGTGGATCGAGGCGGCGGTCTCCGAAGCGGTGGCCTATAACCGGCGCAGCTGGCGCTACGTGCAGCGGATCCTCGAACAGTGGGCGAGCGCCGGCCGTGAGACCCGGCCCCGCTAGCGAGCAAGAGACGAGATCACCATGAAACGCATCGGCGAAGCACTTTCCTCGGATCAAAACATGTTGAAGCGCGTTGCTGATGCGACGTCGAACCTAGCGATTCCCCTCGGCCCCGATAGCCGGACGGCATCGCGGACCGAGCCGCGGCCGGCCTGTGCCCGCTGTCAGGATGCTGGCTGGGTGCGGCTCGAGGTGCCGGTCAACCATCCGAATTTTGGCCGGCTCTTTCCCTGCGACTGTAAGATCCAGGAGCAACGAGCGCGCGCTCGGGAATCGCTGCAAAAGTTGTCGAATCTCAATGCCTTCCAGCAGCATACGTTTGACGATTTTGAAGTGGTGGAGGGCACGGAAGACGCATTCGAAGAGGTTCTTGCGTACGCCAATGAGCCTTCCGGTTGGCTCTATCTGCATGGGAGTTGTGGCGTCGGGAAGACGCATCTGGCAGTGGCGGCCGGGCTCCACATCCGCCGCACCAATCAGAATGTGTTGTTCGCGGTGGTGCCCGATCTGCTGGACCATCTCCGGGCGACCTTCGATCCAGGCCGGGGCGTTGCGTATGACGATCGTTTTGATGCCATTCGCAACGCCTTCTTGCTCATCCTGGACGATCTGGGGACCGAGAACACGACGCCATGGGCCCGGGAAAAACTCTACCAACTGATTAACCACCGCTACAACGAGCGGCTGCCGACGATCATCACCTCGAACCAAGAGCACAAGTTGATCGACGAGCGCATCCTCTCCCGCTTGCTCGACACGCACCTGACCCGCGACATCAAGCTCGACGCCCTCGACTACCGCCGCCGCGGCCGCCCCGACTACTTCCGCGCCTCACGCCGATAGCACGGGTGCGTGGTGATCGCTGGTACACTTCGCGGAGCGCGGGTCGAGCCCGGTAGAATATTGACAGAGGATAGTGATGCCATGGCTACCATAATTACGAATCGCCGGGTCCGGCGCCCCCGAGCGACTTGGCGACGCCCCATTCGTGGCGTTCGGACCCTTACTCAGCAGGAAGGTAAAGACCTCTTCGACTATCAGGCGCGGAAAGAGCTCGGCATATCTGGCGACGTCTTTCTGGCGCGATGGGATGCTGGTGACTACCGTTGTCTGTCCGATTGGGACGAGGCGCAAAAGGTCGAGCGGTTGTGGATGTTGATCCCCTTTGCCCGCCGCACTCCAGCCTAGAGACGCTGCCCGCGGCTTTCAGGAAACGTTGGGGTCGATCGTCGATTGCGTGACCGACCGGCAGCTTTCGGTGCGGCCAACGGGCTTCGAGTCGAACGTCCTCTACGCTATTACATTTGGAGCAACCGCCGACCCAGTCCGTCTCCGCGCCAAATCAGGTGGTCCAAGCGGACTCTTGCTCGATGTTCGGCACACTTATGAGATCGTGCCCAGTGAGGTGTCGCTTGCTCGCGCGGGTTGGCGCGTTACCACCAAAGCCTACGCGTACCGAATTCTTGACTCCAATCAGCAAGAGCTGCTCGTGTTCCACTGGTAGCCAGATGGGATCGCCGGCGGCCCAAGATGTCCGCATTTGCACGTCTCGGCGACGCTCTCGGCTCAAATCACCATGAACTCGACACGGGCGTTCCCATTGGACAAACGCCACATCCCAACCGGCCGAGTCTCACTCGAAGCGGTGGTCAGGTTGTTGATCTCGGAATTTGGCGTTAGCTCGCGGCACCGAAACTGGGTTGCGCGTTTGGCCAGCACTGAAGCGGTGTTTCGGGCGGAGAGGACCCAGCGGCCATAATCCAGCTCGGCTCGACGAGGCGCGTTGATTGAACAGGAATCGTGAACGCCATGCGTTACGGTTCGTAGATGTCGTCGGTATCGTTGAGGCGGTGAATGATCTCGTTCATTTGCCGTACCGCGTCGTCGATCCGTTCGACGGCGATCCGCACGCGGGCGGGGTCGAGGGTGCCCTTGGCCAGATACCGCTCCAGGAGCTGCGCCTGGCCGCTGATCGTGGTCAAGGCGTTGCGCAGGTCGTGGCTGAGGCCGTGGATGTATTGGTCGTGCTCGATGACCGCCACCCGAAGCTCGGCCAAGGCGGCTTCACAGGCGGTGACGGGATCGTCGGCCTCGCCCAGGATCAAGACGGACTCGGCGGCGCGCAGGTGTCCTCGAATCGACGCCAAGAGGATGATCGCTGTCGGATCCCGCGGTGATGACATCATTGCCCTACCAGACAGTGGGCGCCGTTTACTCCTGCTTCGCGACACGGTGTCGAGGGCGCCCGTTTCCGCCGGCGGGTGACGGACGAGTCATGCGGTGCCGAACGCGAACGAGCCGACCCGCGCGGAGGGCAATCAGCCGGCACCGTCGCCCACATCACGGTTACAGTGCATGGGCTGTGCCGCGTCGATGGCGGATTATGTGGCGAACGTCACGAACTGTTACCCTGGCCCAGGGCGGCCAGGGCGTGGAGCTCGGACGCCGCCGCTTGATAGAGACGCCGGTAGACACCGTGGTAGTCTTCATACACGGCGGAAGCGGCGGGATTCGGCGTGAGTTGCAGCGCGGGCTTCACCCATTCCCGGTGGAGCGAGGCGAGGTCGGGAATGCTGCCGATCGCCAGGCCGGCGAGGAAGGCGTCGCCATAGGCGGCGCCGATCGTCCGGGCCGGGACATCCTGGGGCAGACCGGTGACATCGGAGACGATTTGCAACCAAACGCGGTTCTTGGCGCCGCCGCCGACCGCCACCAGTCGGCGCGGCGGCGCCCCCATCGCCGTCATCGTCGCCAGGTTGTGGCGGACACCGTGGGCGGTGCCTTCCAGGCTGGCCCGGTAGAGATCGGCCCGGGTATGGGAGAGGGTGAGGCCGGCGTAGACCCCCCGCGCCGCGGGGTCATTGAGCGGCGTCCGCTCGCCGGCGAAATAGGGGAGGCAGATCAGGCCGTTGGACCCGGGCGGGACCGTGGCCGCCATCGCCGCCAGTTGTGCATAGGCGTTCGGGCCGCCCTCGGCTTCAAGCGCCAGCTCCGCCGGCGCCAGGGTGTCGCGGAACCAGCGGGTCAGGGCGCCGGCGGTGGCCATCCCGCCCTCGATCCCATACAGGCCGGGCAGGCAGAAGGCGCACGACCACATCCGCCGGTCCGGCACCGGTTCGCGGGTGACCTGGATGAAGAAGAGCGTCGTGCCGTACATCACCATCGTGTCGCCGGGAGCGACGACGCCGACGCTGAGAGCTTCGGCCGCCGCGTCGATCGTGCCGGCGGTGACCGGGGTGCCGGGGCGGAGGCCGGTCTCGGCCGCCGCCGCCGGAGTGACCTCGCCCGCGATCTGGTTCGACCAGAGGAGACGCGGCAGGCGGTCAATCTCGACGATGGGAGCGGCGAACCGGCTGTCCCAGCGGGTTTGGCGGAGGTCGAACAGTGGGTTGTAATAGGAGGCGGTGTGAACGTCCATCACCGCTTCGCCGGTGAGCCGGAGCACGAGATAGGGCGAGGCGGCGATGAAGTGGGCGGCCTTGGCATAGACCTCCGGCTCGTGCCGTTTGAGCCAGAGGATCTTGGGGCCGATCGCCTGCGACGTCAGCGCCATCCCGCCCAAGTCGAACATCGGAGCCTCGCCCAGGTGGTCGTTGAGCCAGGCAATCTCGGCCGAGGCGCGCGTATCGATGCCGTAGAGGATGCCGGGCCGCAGGGGACGGCCGGCGGCGTCCACCGGTAGCAGGCAGGGCCCGATCGCGCTCGCGGCCACGGCGGCGACGTCGTCGCCACGAAAGCGATTGCCCAGCAACATTCGGCAGAGCCCGACGAATTCACCCCACCAGATCACATCGGCGTCATGCTCGGCCCAACCCGGCCGGGGTAGGCTTAGCCCATGCTCGATCGTGGCCTCGGCCACGACCTCGCCGCCGGGCGTGCAGAGGACCCCTTTGGCGCTATACGTGCCGATGTCGATTCCCAATAGCAGCTCCCCCGGCATAGACCTCCCGTCTCCCGTTCCCCACTCACTAATTCCTGCGATCATACCAGCGCTTGAATTGAGTAGAAGCCGGGCAGGAGCGTAGGAAAGGGGACGGCGTGGCAACTTTGCTGGCGAAGAACGCTGATCTGGTCGTGACCATGGATGGGACGCGCCGGGAGATCCCGCGGGCGGGCCTGTTCGCCCGCGACGGGATGATCGAGCGGGTCGGCTCCACCGCCGAGCTGCCGGAGACCGCCGACACCGTGCTCGACCTGGACGGCCACATCTTGCTGCCAGGGCTGATCAATTGCCATCACCACCTCGATCAGGTGCTGACCCGGAACCTGCCCGCCGGCCAGAACACGAACCTCTTTCCCTGGCTGCGGGCGCACTATCGGGTCTGGTCGAGCCGGACCCCGGAGGACACCCGGACGGCGGTGATCGTCGGTTGCGCCGAGCTGGCCCGCTCCGGCTGCACCACGGTCTTCGACCATGCCTACGTCTTCCAGAACGGCTGCCGGGTCGATGACCAGATCGGCGCCGCCGCCGAGGTCGGGGTTCGCTTCGTGGTGTCGCGCGGCAGCATGTCGCTGGGGGAGTCGAACGGCGGCCTGCCGCCCGACGAGTGCGTCGAGGACGAAGCGGCGATCATCGCCGACTCGGGGCGCGTCATCCAGCGCTACCACGACGCCACGCCGGGGTCGATGGTGCAGATCGTGCTGGCGCCCTGCTCGCCGTTTTCGGTGACGCCGGAGCTGATGCGGCAGTCGGCGGCGCTAGCTCGCGAGTATGGGGTGCGGTTGCACACCCACCTGGGCGAAACCCTGGACGAGGAACGCTACACCCTCCAACACAACGGCCTGCGGCCGGTCGCCTACATGGAGACGCTCGATTGGGTCGGTGACGACGTTTGGTACGCGCACGCCATCCACGTCAACGACGACGAGATCCGGCTCTTTGCCAAGAAGGGGGCCGGCGTCTGCCATTGTCCCTCGTCGAACATGCGGCTGGCCTCGGGCATCGCCCCGGTCAAGAAATACCTCGCGGCCGGGGTGAAGACGGGGCTGGGGGTCGATGGCTCGGCCAGCAACGATGGTTCCAACCTGCTGGTCGAGGTGCGGGAAGCGATGTTGCTGGCCCGGTTGAAGATGGGACTGCGGCCGCCGGAAGGGCCGGAGACGGTGCTCTCCACCTCCGATCCGTTGCGAGCGGCGGAGTGGATGACGGCACGGGAGTCGCTGGAGATCGCCACCATCGGCGGCGCCGCGGTCTTGGGCCGGCCCGACCTCGGCTCGTTGGAACCGGGTAAATGCGCCGATTTCTTCACGCTCGATCTGAACAACGTCGCCTACGCCGGCGGCTTGAGCGACCCGGTAGCGGCGGTGGTCTTCTGCGCCCCGACCGCGGCCCGGCACACCGTCGTCGGTGGCCGCGTCATTGTTGAAGATGGCGAGCTGACCACGCTCGACCTGCCGCCGGTAGTGGCCGAGCACAACCGGAACGCGGCCCGGCTGGCGGCGCTGTCGGCGTAAGCAAGCGCACCGGGGGCCACACCGGCTGGATATCGAAGCGAACGGCGAGGATTCCATCGAGACTTGAAATACCAGAATCTGACTGCCAGAATATGCGTGTCAACAATTTCGGGCGTCGTCCGAGTACGCCCGCGAGGAGCCAAGTTAGAACATGCCAACCATCATGTCCCTCACCCGTCTGCTTGACCAGATCGCGACTGATCTCCGATTGTCCGAGCCCCAGTTGGCTGGCGCGCTTGGGGTAACGCCGCGCACGCTTGAACGCTGGCGGACGGGTACCCGCTATCCGCAGCATGATTCACGCCGGCGCTTGGAGACGTTGACACGCTTGCATGAGCGACTGCAGGCGTCGTTTAGCACATCTGGCGCGATGACCAATTGGGTCCACGCGGACAGCGGCTACCTCAGGGGATTGAAACCGGTCGACGCGCTCCAGGTAGGGCGGATCGACGCGGTCGATGCCGCGCTTGAGGCACTCGACTCGGGCATCTTCGTTTAGCCCCGGCAAACGCGGATGGAGCAGATTTCACCCGAGTGGATCGAGGACCTACGGACTTGTCCAATCGGCTCCTGGTCTGGCCGAGCCTGGCGATTCCACAACCGGCGGTACGCGGCTACAAGTCATGGCGGCTCGCTAACGGTCACGGGTCGATACCACCGAGGTCGGGATCACTATCCAGAAGAGGCAACGTGGCCAGCGCTCTATCTGGCGCTTGGACCACACATCGCGCTCGGCGAGCGCGTGCGTCACACCTCACCGGAGCTTCTTGCTTCACTAAATGAACAACGTCTCAGCGAGCTTCAGACGGTTCTGTATCGGGTTCTCCTGGGGTGTCAGCTCCCGGATTGTGTCAAGTTAAACGTCGCTGGATTGGCCGAGGACGTGCTTTGCGCTCCCGATTACGCTAGAACGCATGGGTTGGCAGCGGCTGCCCGGTTCCTTGGCGCGGAAGGACTGCTCGTCCCGTCGTGTACCAGATTCGGCGGCGGTAGTCTCGTGCGCTTCCCGGATCTCCTCGATGCACGTTCGACACTTGTCGTCATCTCAAGTGAAGACCCGACGCTCTTCGTCCGATGATGAGCGCGGGCCATGACGAACCATGAGTACGCGCCCCGGAAATATGACATTCCTTGTCATACACGTCGTGTACGATGGACCTCGTGATCGAGCTGAGCAAGGAGGAACGAAGCACAATGGCAACGTTCGTATTGGTGGGCGGGGCCTGGCTGGGCGGTTGGGCCTGGGATGAGGTGACCAACAAGCTGCGGCGGGCGGGGCATGAGGTCTATCCGGTCACGCTGACCGGGCTCGGCGAGCGCGCGGACGAGGCGACGCCGGAGGTGGGACTGGAGACGCACATCGCGGACATCGTCACGGTCATCGAGACGAACGACCTGAACAATGTGGTGCTGGTTGGGCATAGCTATGGCGGGGTGCCGGTGACGGGCGCTTCGGATCGGGTGGCGGAGCGGATCGGGCGGGTGGTGTACGTCGATTCGGGGCCGATTCCGGATGGGCTGGCGTACATCGAGCTCGATCCGTCGATTCGGGACTTCATCGAGCGGAAAGTGGTGGCCGAGGGAGACGGCTGGCTGCTGCCGCCGCTGAGCTGGGACGAACTGGAAACGGAGCTGGGGGCGGGGCTGAGCGGCATCGCGCCGGAGATGCTGGCAGCGGCGCGGGCGAGGATGACGCCACAGCCATTCAAGACGTACACCGAGCCGTTGCGATTGACCAACCCGGAGCGGGAGTCGCTGCCGAAAGTCGCGATCCTGTGCAGCTTTCCGGAAGCGGCGGTGCGAGGGTTGATCGCCAGCGGGCATCCGATAGGGACGATGATGGCCGGCCCGGAGTGGCGCTTTGTCGAGCTGCTGACCAGCCACTGGCCGATGTGGTCACGTCCGGACGAGCTGGCGGCGGTGCTGGATGAGGCGGTAACGGAGCAAGCCTGAGTCCGCGTGCCGCCCCGCCAGGAACCAACCACCACTGGCGCGGCGGCAAGATATTGACAATCATCTATCTCTCGCCTATGATGCCGGTATGAACATGAAGGCTCGTCCCGCCGGCTGCTGTATCGATCCGGTCATCCCAAAGCCGCTCGCGGCCAGGGAGCGCGATCGTCTGGTCGCCGGCTTCAAGGCCCTGGCGGATCCGACCCGGTTGGAGATCTTCTGGTTGATCGCGGCCCAACAGGAGCCGATCTGCGCCTGCGATATCGTGGCCCGGTTCACGGTCTCGCAGCCGACGATCTCGCATCACCTGAAGGTCTTGAAGGAGGCGGGGATGATCGCCGCGACCCGGCGCGGGGTTTGGGTTCACTACCAGGCCGAGCCGGCCGGCCTCGCCCTCGTGCGGGGGGCGGTGCCGGGACCAGAACCGGTTCGGCTGGCGAAGACGGGCTGACGTGTTTTTTTCGCGAGCAGAGATAGACATTCGTCAATCTCAGGAGGATCGAAGATGACTAGCTCCAACGTGGTGATCCCGGCGGATGAGCTGCGCGACACCGTGCGCGCCAAATACGCGGCCCAAGCAACCCGGGTCACGACCGCCGGCGGCTGTTGCGGCGGCGAGCGGGACGCCGATCCGATCACGGGCGACTTGTACGCGCGGGATGAGGCGGCCTTGATCCCGGCCGCCGCGTTGCAAGCCTCGCTCGGCTGTGGCAATCCGACGGCCCTGGCCGAGCTGAAGGCCGGGGAGACGGTCCTCGATCTCGGCTCCGGGGGCGGCATCGACGTGCTGCTCTCGGCCAAGCGGGTGGGGCCGGCCGGGTTCGCCTACGGGCTCGACATGACGGACGAAATGCTGGCCCTGGCGGAGCGGAACCGGATCGAGGCGGGCGCGGAGAACGTGAAGTTCCTGAAAGGGCACATCGAGGAGATCCCGCTGCCGGAGGCCGCGGCGGATGTCGTCATCTCCAACTGCGTGATCAACCTGGCGGCGGACAAGGGCCAGGTCTTGCGGGAGGCGTTTCGCGTCTTGAAGCCGGGCGGCCGGTTCGCGGTCTCCGACGTCGTGGCCCAAGGTGAGCTGCCGGCCGACTTGCGGGCCAACCTGGAAGCCTGGGTCGGCTGCGTGGCCGGGGCGCTGGAAGAGCGGGAGTATCGCCGGCTACTTGGCGAGGCGGGATTTGAGCGGATTGAGGTCGAAGTGACCCGGGTCTACGAGCCGCAACACCTGGCGGCGAGCCTCGGTGACGACTCGTGTTGCGGCAGCGCCGCCAGCGAATGGGATGCGCCGGCCTTTGCCCGGTACGCGGCCGCCGGCGGCCGGTTGGTCAGCGCCTTCGTCCGCGCCCGCAAGCCCGCGTGAGCGCGGCCCGGCGCGGACGATGGTGAGGAGGGCTGATCCCGTGCGGCAACGAATCGCCATCTTCGGCGACCTGCATGGCAATGTTGCCGCCACGACGGCGGTGCTGACGGAGATCGCGGCGGTCGCGCCGGATGCCGTCTACTGCTTGGGCGATCTGGTCGGGTATGGCGCCTGTCCGAACGAGACCGTGGCCGTCATCGAGGACCGGGGCATGCCGACCATCATGGGGAACTATGACGACGGGGTCGGCTTCGACCGGGACGATTGCGGCTGCGCATATAGAGACGAGGACGAGGAAGCGCGCGGGCAACAATCTCTCTTCTGGACCCGGCGGCAGACGACCGACGCGCACAAGGCGTATTTGCGGTCGCTGCCGGCGGAGATCCGGTTCGAGGCCGGCGGCAAGCGGGTGCGGCTGGTCCACGGCAGCCCGCGCCGGATGAACGAGTACCTGTTCGAGGATCGCGATCCTCGTAGCCTGGAGCGGATCGCCCGCGGCGCGGATTGCGATGTCCTCGTCTTCGGCCACACCCACAAACCCTGGGCCAAGGCGATCGCCGGCGTGCTGATGGTCAACGCCGGCAGCGCCGGCAAGCCGAAAGATGGCGACCCGCGGGCGGCCTGGGTGCTGTTGGACATTGATGACGACACCGATCCCCGGGTCGAGATCTGGCGCGCGGCCTACGACGTCGCGGCCATGGCCGGCGCGATCCGGGCCGCCGACGGTCTTCCCGACCACTACGCGCATGACCTCGAAACCGGGGGCGGGTAGTGACGGCGTGGACGAGCGGCGCCGCCGCGGTGTCCCCGGTGGCGGCGGGCTACGGCGTCAGCAGGCCCCAGTAGAGAGCCCAGGGGACGAAGACGAGGGCGCCGGTGAGCAGCACTTGGAATCGGGCGCGGTCGAGGCCGGCGAGCGGCGGCCGCGTCTGGAACCAACCCACGATCATCGTCACGGTGAAGACCAAGGCGAGGAACGACAGCACCTGGAGCAGCAGCCACGGCACCGGCCGGCCCAGCACGATTGGGCCCAAGGCCGGGATGCCGCCGATGATGAAACCAAACAGAAAGCCGTAGAGACCGAGGGTGACGATCCAGGCTGTCAGCGCCAGCCAGCGAGCGGAAGCGCGCATGGCGACCGGGGCCGGGTGGCCACGGCGGACGAGGCCGAGCAGGCCAAACAGGGGGAAGGCCAGCAGCAGCACCAGGAACGCGATCAACTGCAGCCAGCCGCCGCTCAGGATCCCCGGCGGATTAACCGCGTCCGGCCAGGACAAGAAGTGCTGGATAGGCAGCTCGGCGGTCGACGAGGGCGGCGGGTTGCCGGCGGCAACCTGGTTGACCCAGGCCGTGACCAGCTCGAGGTACGCCGGCGCGTACTCCGATTGGCCGCCGAAGCCGTCGTCGGTGGCGAGCTTGAGATCGTGATTGGCGCCGGGAATGACATCGAGGGTGACGCTCTGGTTGCCGGCGCCCGCGAGCGCGGCTGCCATGAGTTGGGCACTCTCGGCCGGAGGGCCGGTCCGCTCCTGCTCACCCCACACCGCCAGCACTGGTTGATGAACCCGCTCCAGCGTGGGTACCGGGTCGTAGGTGGCTTCGGCGAGCAGCTCCGTGGTCACGAGCACGTGCATCAGGTCGCGGGGGATCGTTTCGAGCAGGGAGCCGGTGACGCCGGCGTGGCGCAGCAGATGCTGGTGCCGCCACCCCTCTTGTTGGGCCGGGGGCAGGGCCGAGGCGCCCACCAAGACAAGAAAGGCGACCTCGGCGGAGCGGGCGGCGGCCAGGGGGGCGACCCAGCCGCCTTCGCTCAGACCCCAGAGGCCGACCATCCCGGTTTGGACATCCGGCCGCCGCTGGAGCACGTCGATCGCGGCCAGGGCATCGCCGGCGAGGAGGTCGTAGTCACGGTCGCCGACGCCGTTGGCGGCATAGCCCGCGGTCCGCTTGTCGTAGGCCAGGGTGAGGATGCCGGAACGGGCAAAGGCGGCGGCGATCGCGAGGTTGTCTTCGCGTAGGCCGCGGCCGGCGCCGTGGACCAGGGCAATCGCCGGCCAGGGACCGGCGCCGTCAGGCACGAGGACAGTACCGTGGAGCGTCAACTCCCCGCTCGGGAAGCTCATCTCGTCCATCGTGTAGCCGGTGGCCGGTTGGCGCCGCGCGGCCTCGGTTTGGGAAAGACTTGGCAGGGCGCCGCCGAGGAGGACGCCCGCGATCAGCAAACCGAGGAAACGCGCCATCAATCGCGGCCTTTCTGCCAGGACGGATCGGAACGGTGGTTCCCACTGAAGACGGGAGACCGGTTCCGGCAAACAGTCGCGTGGCCGCCGGGTCGGGATCGCCGGCCGGGAACGCTCAGGTCGCGGCCCACGCCTTCGCGGCCCGCGGCGCGGTCGGGGATTCGCCCTGAAGCGGACACCGGGCCTTCATCAGCGTGGGTGAGGCGATCCCGAACAGCAGGACGTCGGTAATGGTTTGGATGGCGTGGTCGGGATCCGCCGCCGCCAGCGTGGGATCGAGATAGGCCCGGTACACCCAACCGCAGACGATATCGAAGAAGATCGCCGCCGCCGTCTTGGGATCGACCGCGCCCAGTTGGCCGCCGGCCGCGGCCCGCTCGAAGGCGCCCGTGATCGTGGTCACGAACTGCTCGAAGCGCTGCTCGAACTGGTATTGCTCCGGCGCCGGCACATGCTCTTGAAACTCCCGCATCAGGCGGCCGCGATCGCCGCGAATGGAGGTGAACCAGACCTTGGCAATGGCGTGCAGTTGGGGGATGAACTCGGTGGTAGCGGCGATGGCGGCCTCTGTTTGGGCGTGGACGTCGTCGATCTCCAGCCAGGTGACGGCGACGAAGAGCTCGACTTTACTGGGGAAGTGGTGGTAGATCGAGGCTTTGCGGAGGCTGGCCGCATCGGCGATCTGCTGCATGGAGACATCGCTAAAGCCGCGGTCGATAAAGAGCTCGCGGGCGACGTGCAAGATGCGGTCGCGGCCTGATTCCTCACTCGACATATCGAACGAAATACTCCTCCGCGCGTTGTTCCAGGGCGTGGGTTTGACACGCTGCCGACGGCCCGCTACAATGCCTACCGGCCGGTCGGTAGGAGACCAGTCCCCGTGGTCGGGCGGTTGCGGTAGTGTACCTACCAAATGGTAGGTAGGTCAAGCGAAGAGCGATTGGGAACAGGAGTCGTGCATGACTGATTCGTCGCCCGCGGTGCTGGCGGAAGGACTGGAAAAGCGCTTCGGCGAAACCCACGCCCTGCGCGGGGTTGATCTCCGCGTCGAGCAAGGGACCATCCTCGGCTTGCTCGGGCCCAACGGCGCCGGCAAGACCACCACGGTCCGCATCCTCGCCACCCTGACCAAGCCGGACGGCGGCCGGGCCGAGGTGGCGGGCTTCGATGTCGTTCGCCACCCGACCGAGGTCCGGCGCCGGATTGGCCTGACCGGCCAGTTCGCCGCGCTCGACGAGGTGCTGACCGGCCGCGAAAACCTCGACATGGTCGGCCGGCTCTATCACCTGCCGGCGCGGGTGGTGAAGGAGCGGAGCGAAGAGCTGCTGGCGCAATTCGATCTGACCGAGGCCGCCGATCGCCCAACGAAGGAGTATTCGGGCGGGATGCGGCGGCGGCTCGACCTGGCCGCCAGCCTGATCGCCCGGCCGCCCGTGCTCTTCCTGGACGAGCCGACGACGGGGCTCGACCCCTGCGGCCGGCTCGGCATGTGGGACATCATCGCCGGCTTGCTGCGGGAAGGCACGACCTTGGTGCTGACGACCCAGTATTTGGAAGAAGCCGACCGCCTGGCGAGCAACATCGCCGTCATCGACCGCGGCCTGGTGATCGCCCGCGGCACCGCCTCGGAGCTGAAGGCGATGGTCGGCGGCGAGCGCATCGAGATCACGGTGACCGCCGGCTCCGATATCGGCGCCGCCGCCCGGGTGCTGAGCGGGTTTGGCGACGGGGTGCCGGCGATCGACGAAACCGCGCGCCATCTGTCGGTCGGGGTTGAGGCCGAATCGGGGCTGATCAATCGGATCGTCGCCGCCCTTGACCAGCAGCGCGTGAACCTTGATGACATTGTCTTGCGACGGCCGACGCTGGACGACGTGTTCCTGTCCTTGACCGGACGGAGCGTCGAGGTCGCCGCCGACGGCGAGCCCGACGTAGCGCCAACTGACGACGCCCGGAAGGAGGCGGCATGAGCGCGACGACCTTTTCCCCCGAAGTGAGCGTCACCAACCCGAGCCCGGGGCAGCGGTTTGCCTGGGGCGTCTCCGACGCCCTGGTGATGCTCAAGCGGAACCTGCTCCATATCCCGCGGAACCCGGAGTTGCTGCTGGACGTGACGATCTCACCGATCATGTTCGTCTTGCTCTTCCGGTATGTCTTTGGCGGGGCCATCGCGGTCCAGGGCACCACCTACGTCAACTACCTGATGGCCGGTATTTTCGTCCAGACCCTGGTCTTCGCTACCATGTGGTCGGGCGTCTTTTTGCAGCATGACATGCAAAAGGGGCTGATCGACCGCTTCCGCTCGCTGCCCATCACGCGGTCGGCGGTGCTGACCGGGCGAACCCTGACCGACTTGCTGCGGGGCGCGCTGGCAGTTGTCATCATGCTCATCGTCGGCATTCTGGTCGGGTTCCGGCCGGAGGGTGGGCTCGGCGGCTGGCTGATCGGATTTGGCTTGCTGCTGCTGTTCAGCTTTGCCATGACCTGGGTCGGGATCACGGTCGCGATGCTGGTCCGGACCCCGGAAGCGGTGCAGGGCGCGTTGTTTATGGGCGTATTTCCGCTGACGTTCGCCAGCAGTGCCTTCGTGCCGGTGGAGACGATGCCAGGCTGGCTGCGGGCGTTCGCCGAGAACCAGCCGCTGACCATCATCATCGACGCCTTGCGCGGCTACCTGCTGGGCCAGCCGAACACGACTGATGCCTTCCTCTCCCTGGCCTGGTCGGTGGGGATCATCGTGATCTTCTTCCCGCTCTCGATCTGGCTCTTCATGAAGCGGACCACGAACTAGCACCGTTCATTGATCGGAAACGCTCCGCGGTGGCACTGTAGCCACCGCGGAGCGTTTCCGTCTGCCTCGATCATCCTCCGAAACATCTGCCCCACGTTGCCCGCTGTTCGCCTCGTCGCTTGGGGTAACCTTTCCCGCGCGAGTCGCGACTATAGGTAGGTCCAAGAGGAGCGGCGGGGGCGATGGCCGCGGAGATTGACGACACGACGCTGGTAGAGGCGGCGCACGGGGGCGACAAGGTCGCGTTTGGGGTCTTGGTTGATCGTCATCGGCCGCTGCTGCTCGGTGTTTGCCGGCGTGCCCTGGGGGAGTCGGGGCTGGCCGAGGATGCCGCCCAAGAGGCGATCTTACAGGCGATGCTCAGTCTCGACCGGTTGCGGCGGCCAGATCGGTTTGGGCCGTGGCTGGCCGGGATCGGACTCAACCTCTGCGCCCGAATGCGGAGATACGAGGGGCGGGCGGCCTGGTCCTGGGAGGCGATGCTGGGCGGCCGGTCGATGCCGGAACCGGTCGATCCCGCGCCAGGGCCGGATGAGCTGGCGGAGGCGGCCGAGCTCCGGCACCGCGTCGGCGATGCGGTGGCCGGCCTGCCGCTGGGGCAGCGGGCGGCAGTCACCCTGCACTACCTGGCGGGTCTTACTCAGGCGGAGACGGCGGCGTTGCTCGGGATCGAGCCGGGCGCGGTCAAGACCCGGTTGCACAAGGGCCGCGCCAATTTGCGGCGCGTGCTCTGGCGTGACGCGGCGGCGCTGGCGGCAGGAGGAGGAACGGCAATGGTCGAAATGACGGTCAGCGATGTCCGGCGGCGGACGATCGAGGGGGATCCCACGCCACGGCATTTCGTGCTGTTGGCTGAGGCCGGCGGCTCCCGCCGGCTGGCGATTTGGATCGGCGAGCAAGAGGCGACGGCGCTGGCGGTGCATCTGGAACAAGCAACGGTGCCGCGGCCGCTGACCTACGCTCTGATGGCCGGTATCCTGCGGGCCGCCGGGGGCACGGTGCGAGAAGTTCGGATCGACCGGTTAGAGGGGGATGTCTTCTACGCGGTAGCGGTGGTCGATGGCGCCGCGGGCGAGCATGAGCTGGACGCGCGGCCGAGCGACGCCCTCAACTTGGCGCTCCTCTTCGTGGCGCCGATCCGGGTAGCGCCCGCCGTCTTGGCCACGGTGGCCCCAGGGATGGCGGAGGAGTGGTGGTCTCGCCTGGATGAGGAAACCGAGGGTCCGGCCGTGATCGCCGCCGGCGCCATGGCCAACTGGCCGCCGCGGAGTCACGGACCGACCACGGAAGCCACGGAGGCAGGGCTGGACTCGACCTGATCGGCCCGAATCAGTAGCGACCGGGAGGCGTGGTTGCCGCTGCTCCCGGTCGCGAGGCGGGCCACAAACGCTCCGGCCAATGGCCGGAGCGGGTGGTCATGACGAGGCCGTCACGATGATCTCGCCGGTCATCCCATCGTGCAGCGTGCTTTCGTAGGGGTAGCTGCCCGGCTCGTCAAAGGTGTGGCTAAACTCGCCGGCGTCCTGGATCGGAGACCCGACGCCGTCTCCCACAACATTGTGATTGGCGTCGCCTTCCCAGCGCCAGGTTACGGTTGTGCCGGCGGGGACCTCGATCGAGGCTGAGTCAAAGTAATTGCCGTGGATCGCGACCTCGGTGACGCCGGAGACGGTGGTCGCGGTGTCCCGGTCGCGGCCGGCGCCGCCACCGCTGGCCACGGTGCCACCGAGGATGACGATTGGCAGGGTCGCGCTGGCGAGCAGGAAGCCTCGGCGTGATGTTCGGCGGGGAGGCGGCGGGGTGCGGGTCACGGCAGTCATGGTAGGGGTCCTTTCACGGCAAGGGCGATCAACGCCCGGATCGGAGCGGCCAGGAGATTGCGGCGCGGACCGGCCAGAGGCGGTGACGGTTGGGGGTCGATCACCCGCGACTGAGCGAGCCCTGGTCGAGCTTGAGCCGGAGGGCGGAGCGTGGTGTCCCGGAGCGGTGTTGGCGGGTCTTCATCACCGGCATGACCGTTGGCCGGCGGGCCAGCTCTTTGACGGCGACGACCAGCGCCGCCGCGAGGAGGATGACGTCTTTGATGACGTACTGCCCTTCCAGGGTGGGCGCGAAGAATGGGCCGGCGAACAACTCACCGGGAAAGAGGACGAGCGGAGACAGGATGCCGACCATGACGCCGCCGAGGAGGAGCAGCCCCAGCCGGAGATAGCGGCCGGTCAGCAGCGTGAGGCCGATCGTGGTTTCGAGCAGGGCGCCCGCGATGCGCCCAAACTCGTCCGGGACTAGGCCAAAGCTGAGCGCCTGAAACGCTTCGGTTGCCATCTCCTCGGCTGGGCTGATGCCGGAGATGAATTTCAGCGCCCCAAAGAGGAGAAAGACAAGCCCGAGGCTAAGGCGGAGCAGATCGACGCTGAGCCGGGACAGCCGGTCCTGGTGTGCGGCGAGCGGGCGGGCCAGAAGGCCCTCGAGCCAGCGGGCTCGTGTCCGAATGGAGTCCATGGTGATTCCTTCGCCCTTTCTCTGATGAATCCGAGCCGGACGCGCTTGCCGGCCCAAGATCGAGATTAGGCGAGGGCGGTCGTAGGCTGATCGCGAGACGGTCGCAAACCGGTCGCGGGCTTGCCCCGGGGAGCACGGGCCGGGTTGGCGCGGAGGCCGGCGTGAGGTTGAGCGCGGCAGCCGCCGCTGGCGCGGGTCAGGGTGCGGCCCCGGCTGCATGGGAGTCGTGGTGGCGACGTGCTGATGATGAGGGTGTCGCGGGTTCGCGATCGCGGGAGGTGACAAGCGGGAGCTGGATGGTGAAGCAACTGCCGTCGCCGGTGGTGCTGGCCTCGGTGACGGCGCCGCCCATGGCTTCGGCCAGCTCTCGCACCAGGGCCAGGCCGAGTCCGGCGCCGCTTCCGTTCCGAGCGTTGCCGGCGCGGTAGGACCGATCCCAGATCAGCGGCAAATCGGTAGCGGCGATGCCTTCGCCGGTATCGCGGACCTGGATGGTTAGGGTGTCCGCGACCGGCTCGGCGCTGACGAGGACCAGGCCGCCGGGAGGAGTATGGCGGACCGCGTTGGTGACGAGGTTGCGAACGAGAAGACGGCGTTGTCGACGGCGCGGTCGCCGGTGATGTAGCCCTGGCCCAGACGGAATCGATCAGGTAGCTTCGGCTGACGGCGCGCCCCGGATTGCGGACGAGGAGCTGCAGCAGCGCGAACTCGTTCGGCGTCAGCTCGAGCGGGTCGCCGTTGAGCCGCGCCAGATGCCGTTCCGGATCGAGGTGGAGCGGGCCGAAGGTGGTGACGCCGGTGGCGGGCTGGCGGTCGGCGCTGATGGCCTGCCGGATCAGCTCGTCGCGGCGGAGCAAGGCGCGGACGCGGGCGATCAGCTCGCGCATGCTGAATGGTTTCCCGAGGTAGTCGTCGGCGCCCAGTTCCAGGCCGATGACGCGGTCCGCTTCCTCGCCACGGGCGGTGAGCATGAGCACCGGGGTGGCGGCGGTCTGCCGGACCTGGCGCAAGACATCGAGGCCGCTGAGCCCGGGCAGCATCCAGTCGAGCACGATCAGGTCCACGCGCTCGCGGGCGTGCAGGTCGAGCGCGGTGCGGCCATCGGCGGCGCGGAAGACATGGTAGCCGGCGGCTTCCAGCTCCCGGGCAATGACCTGGGCCAGCTCGCGAGTGTCTTCGACCAGGAGAATGCGCCGTGGCAGATCGCTCATGCGGGTCTATCGTCAGTGCATCCGGAATCGCGGGTTAGCCGTTGTCTGGTCGAGCCGATGCGGTCCTTGCATAATCGTAGCGGACCGCTTCTGGGCGGGGTTGCGTCGGGTACACTCACGCCAGCAGTCCGGCAGACGTTGGCCGGCTCGGCTTCGATCAATGCATCGGGCGCACACCCATGAGCTCGTTGATTACGGACAACTTGGATGCCATTCGCGCCCTTGGCCGCGAGTACGGGGTGGTCCGCCTGGAAGTCTTTGGGTCGGTCTGCACCGACGAGTTCGATCCGGGGACGAGCGACATCGACTTTCTGGTCGAATATCCCGCTGGCTACGATTTCGGACCCTGGCATGCGAATTTTCACGCACTGCGACGGGCGCTGACCAATGTGCTGAACCATCCGGTTGATCTCGTTGATACCTGGGCGCTACGAGATCCCAGGTTCTCCACCGAGGCCGCGAAAACACGTCAAGTGCTCTATGACGCATCCCACATCGCCCAAACTGCTTAGCGATGTGCTGAGGTTTGCCGATTCGATCAAACGATCGACGGCTGGCAAGACACTGGATGATTACCGGCACGATGAGCTCCTGAGAGCGGGTGTGGAGCGCTGGTTCGAAAACATTGGCGAGGCGCTACGACGGTTAGAACGCAAGGATGCCGCGACGTTCGCCATGATTCCCGCCGCGAGGGAGATGATCGACTTTCGCAATCTGCTGGCCCATGGGTATGACATGGTGCGGGACGATCAGGTCTGGCACTACGTCAAAACCGATCTTCCGGCACTACGAACGGCCGTCGCGGCAATCCTGGATTCCATTGAGGGGTAGCTGCAACCGGACGAGCGGGAAATCTTGATGCCTCGTCACGACGATGCCGCGTCATAGGCTTCGTCGCGGCGGCGGGATTCCCTTCCTGAAGCGGAGCTGGAACCGGTTCGCATCCTGGTACAGGAGTCACGCGGGTGGGGTATCCAGCCGGGCGATTACTTGGCCGTACTCGACGAACTGGCCGTCCTCGACCAGGAATTCGGTGAGGATGCCGACGCTTGGGGCGGTGACCTCGTGGTAGGTCTTCATCACCTCGATCAGCCCGACCGCCTGCCCGGCTTCGACCGTCTGGTTGATCTCCGCGTAGGGCGGCTGCTCGGGCGCCGCCCGCCGGTAGAAGACGCCCAGCATCGGCGCCACAATCGCCATGGTGGAGCTTACGGAGGCTTCGACCGAATTGGTATCAATGTCGCTCCTGGTCGACTCGCCGGCGACCGGCGCGGCGGCGGCTCCCCACCGCAGCTCGAGCGTGAGCCCGGCGGAGGCGATCTCCAGCTTCAGATAGCTGACCCCGGCGGCTTGCAGCTCACGCACCAGATGCGTTACGGCGGCCGGGGTCCACTCGCTCGCCATGACGGCCGGCTCCTCTTCGCTAGCGGTCGCGGCCGTCCCCGCCGGGCTGGACCAACCCGTTGTCATCGCCGGTTCAGTCGTCACCGACTCTGGACCCAGGCCCGCCAGATAGTCGAGCGTGGCGGCGCGTGCCCCGCCGACATCAATCGCCATGAATCGCGCGTCGTCGCCGGGGCGTAATTGGCCGAGGGCATCGAGGTCGGCGCCGATGACGGTCGCGATCTTCGGGTAGCCGCCGATCGTTTGGCGAGCCCGGGTCAGCGCGATCGGCTGCCCATCGCCCGGCACCTGGACCGACCCCTGATGAATCCCCTCCGAGATCGCGTCCGCCCCTCGCGTCAACTCCAGCACCGGACCGGTTAATCGCAACCCCATCCGATCCGCTTTTGGCGACACGGTGTAGGGTGCGTCGAGAAAGACCGCGATCGCCCGCTCGGTGAAGCGATCCTGTTGCGGTCCCAACACGACCCGGAGCGGATCCCGCGGATCGTGCCGCGGCGGCGCGGCCGCCAAGCGTCGCCGCACCAGGTCATCACGGCCGGCGCCAGGTTCGCCGAGCGGAAGCGTGTCCCCGGCCCGCGAGGCCCGGCCCGCCAAGCCGCCGAATTGCCCGAACAGGTCGGTCCCCCGGCTGCCCATGACCGGTTCCACCGCGATCCCGCCCGCCAGGCAGAGATATGATCGCGCCCCGGCGCCAGCCCCGCCACCAGGGTGAAAGACCACCTCGTCGCCAGCGTTAGCCGTGAACGGCTGCCAGAGCGGAACCGGCGTCCCGTTCAGCCTGGCCCCCAAGTCCGCCCCGGTGAGGGCGAGCACGACTGGATCATCAAACCGGATCCGGGGCCCGACCAGCGTGATTTCCAGGCCGGCGGTGTTTGGCGGATTGCCGACCAGGCGATTGCCGAGGATCAGGGCCGCCTGGTCCAGGGCGCCGCCGGAGGTGACGCCGTAGCGAAGCAAGCCGGTCCGGCCCAGGTCTTGCACCGTCGTTTGCAAACCGGCCTCGATCACGGTGAGGAATCGCCCGGTCACGTTTCGGCCTCCACTGGAGTCGAGCTGGCGCCGTGGCCGGCCATCGCCTCGAAGTCCGCGGCGGCGATCGCCTGGAACCGGACCGCATCGCCGGGTTGGAGCAGGAACGGGTCGTCTCGCCGTGGGTCGAACAACGTCACCGGCGTCCGGCCGATGATGTTCCAGCCGCCCGGCAGATCGGCGGGGTAGACGCCGGTCTGGGCTCCGCCGATGGCGACCGAGCCGGCCGGGACCCGCGTCCGCGGTGTCTGCCGCCGGGGCGTCGCCAGCTCTGGCGGCAACCCGACGAGGAAGCCGAACCCCGGCGCGAAGCCCATGCAGGCCACCCGATACGACGCCGCCAGGTGCCGCTCGCACACGGCCGCCGGCGACAGCCCGGTGTGGGTGGCGACGTCGGCCAAGTCGGGCCCGAGCTCACCGTCATACACCACCGGGATCGTCACCGCGCGAGCCGCCGGCGCCGCGCTCACCGCGGCGTCAACCGCGAGCCGCCGGACCAGGTGGGCCAGGGTGTCGCCATCGGTATGCACCGGGTCAAAGGCGAGGAGAATGGTCCGGTACGATGGCACAATATCGTACAGTCCCGCCGGCCGGGTGGCCGCGATCGCCGCGCTCAGGGCCATCACCCGCTCGACGATCGCCGGCTCGATGACGTCGGCGAATTCGACCAGTAATCCGGATTCGGCGAGCGGTCTGATCGTCAGGGGCATGGACGCCGGGTCGCTGGTCATCGCTCACGCATGGGGCGAATCGTGATCCCGGCCTCGGCAAAGCAGAGGCGAATCGCCCGCGCGATCGCGACCGCGCCCGGCGTGTCGGAATGGAGGCAGAGTGTGTCGATCGCCAGCTCCAGCTCGCTGCCGTCGATGGCCGTCAGCTTGCC
The DNA here is from genome assembly GCA_030859715.1 of Chloroflexota bacterium. Lineage (GTDB taxonomy): Bacteria > Chloroflexota > Chloroflexia > Thermomicrobiales > UBA6265 > JACCYK01. The sequence goes on along the minus strand of JALZJP010000147.1, from coordinate 5,949 downwards.
CTCGCCCACCAACCGCACCGCCCGTTCGGCGACGATGTCCGGGTCGTGGATGATCGCGCCCGCCAATTGGCGGGAGGCGAGTGTGCCGTCCGGGTTGTAGGCGCGATCGGCGAACCCCTCGCGGGCGATGGGCAGCCCTTCGGCCTCCCCCGCCTGGTAGAGGGTCGAGCCCGGCAGCGCGACGAAGATGAGTGTTGGGTTGAAGGCTTTCACGGCAGCCGCGATCGCCGCCGCCGTCGCCTCGTCCTTCACCGCCCGGTTGTAGAGCGCCCCGTGGGCTTTGACGTGCTGCATCGTCACGCCCGCGGTTCGGCAGAAGGCATCGAGAGCGCCGAGCTGGTAGAGGGTGTCGGTCCGCACCTGATCCGGCGTGGCCACGATCTCGCGCCGGCCGAACCCAACCAGGTCCGGGAAGCCGGGATGGGCGCCGACGGCGACCCCGGCGGCCGTCGCCGCCGCCACGGTCCGCTCCATCACCCGCGGATCGCCGCCATGGAAGCCGCAAGCCACGTTCGCGCTGGAGATCAGCTCGAACAGCTCCTCGTCCGGCGCGATCGTGTAGGCGCCAAACGCCTCGCCCAGATCGCTATTGAGGTCAATGCTTCTCGCCTCGCCCATGTCCCCCCTCCGGAGTCGTGAGTCGTGAGTCGTGAGTCGTGAGTCGTGAAGAGGATGTGGCGGCCCGAGCGCGGTGTCAAGCGATGCGCCTAAGCTCGCCCGACCCCCGTAACTCACGACTCACGACCTACGACTTCGTCACGACTTCAGATGCCGAGGTACGCCCGCCGCACCAGGTCCGAATCGAGCAGGTCGCGGCCGGTGCCTTCAAGTACAGTGCGCCCGGTTTGCAGGACGTAGGCGCGATTGGCCAGTTCCAGCGCCTCGCGCACGTTCTGCTCGACCAACAGGATCGTCATCCCTTCGCCGGCGATGGCCCGGATCGTGGCGAAGATCTCGTCCACCAGCTTCGGCGCCAGTCCCAGTGAGGGCTCGTCGAGCATCAGCACGACCGGTTGCAGCATCAAGCCGCGGCCGATCGCCAGCATTTGCTGCTCGCCGCCGGAGAGCGTCCCGGCCCGCTGAGCGGCGCGTTCTTCCAGCCGCGGGAACATCGTAAAGACGCGCCGGATCATCGCCCGCTCCGCCGGCCTGGCCCGCGCGCTGTAGGAACCGGCTAGCAGATTGTCCATGACGCTCAACCGGCTGAACAACTTGCGCCCCTCGGGGACATGGGCAATCCCCAGCTCCGCGATCCGGTGCGCTGGTTGACCGTCGAGGCGCCTCCCGCGAAACGAGATGCTGCCCGCCGCGGGGCGCAATTGACCAGAGATCGTCCGCAGGGTCGTCGATTTGCCGGCCCCGTTCGAGCCGATGATCGAGACGACCTCGCCCTCGGCCACCGCGAAGCTGACATCGTGCAGCGCCACCACGCCATCGTACCCCGCCTGGATGTGCGAGACCTCCAGCATCACGAGTCGGTCGCCTCCGGCCGGGGGCGGTACTTCTCCCCCAGGTAGGCCGCGATCACCGCCGGGTCGTTGACGATCGTCGCCGGCGGCCCTTCGGCGATCTTGGCCCCGGAATCGAGCACCACCACCCGGTCCGAGATCGGCATTAGCACTTCCATGACGTGCTCGACCAGCACGATCGTGACGTTCCGGCCGCGGATCGTCCGCAGCAGCTCGACCGCTTGCGCTCGCTCCAACGGGTTGAGCCCAGCCATCGCTTCGTCCAGCATCAGCAGCCGCGGCCGGGTCGCCAGGGCGCGGGTGATCTCCAGGCGCTTCTTCTCCGCGATCGTCAGGCTGTTGCCCATCGCCGCCGCCAGATACTCCAGCCCGGTGACCGCCAGTAGCTCATCGGCAATGGCCCGGGCCTCCGCCAGCCGGCCGGTGCGGGCAAAGGCACCGACGATGACGTTGTCCCGCACCGACATGTCGGGAAAGGTGCGGACGACCTGGAACGTTCGCGCCAAGCCCGCGTGCAGCACCCGATCCGCCGGCCACCCGGTAATATCCTGCCCGGCGAAGTGGACGCTGCCGCTCGACGGCGGAAAGAAACCGGAGATGCAGTTGAACAGGGTCGTCTTGCCGGCACCGTTGGGCCCGATCAGACCCACCACCTCGCCTTCGTCCACGTCAAAGGAGACATCGCGATTGGCGACGAGGCCGCCGAACCGCTTGCCGAGCCCCTGGATCTCCAGCAACGCGCTCACCGGCCATCACCGCCGCCGAGCAACGGCGCCTCTTCCGCCATCGTCTCCTGCCGGTCGGTTGGTAAGGCCGTGCTTCGGCTCTTGCCGCCGCGACGGGTCAGGGCCACCAGCCCGTTCGGCTGGAAGACCGAGATGATGATAATCAAGCCGCCGTAGAGGACGAGATCGAGCGTGTTGCCGGCGCCGCCCAAGGCGCTCCGGGTCAACTCCGAGAGCGGGATCAGCACCGCCGCCCCGATCAACGGCCCAGCCACCGTGCCCACCCCGCCGAGGATCGCCACCAGCGCGATCAGGACCGACAATTCGAGCCGCATCGTGGTCTCGGGGTCGATGAACAGGAGGTACTGCGCGTAAAAGGTGCCCAGCATGGCGGTCAGCGCCGCTGAGACCACGATCGCGATCAGTTTGTACCGGAGCACGTTGACACCGAGGGTCCGGGCCGCCAGCTCGTCGTTCTTGATCGCCCGCAGGTAGTATCCAATCTTGGACCGCTGGATCAGGATCGCGATCGCCGTCACCAGCGCCGCCAAGGCAACGCCGATGATCAGGTAGCCCTCCCGGGTCTGGTTGAACTGCATGAAGAGCCAGGAATCGGCCGGCCGCCGATCCTCACCCCGAATGAACGGGATCGACAAGCCGACGGCGCCGCCGACGAAGCCCCAATTGGCGAACATGATCAGCATGATCTCGCCCAGGGCGATAGTCGCGATCGCGAAATAGTGGCCTCCCAGCCGGAACACCGGGTAGCCGATGACGACCGCGAAGATCGCGGCCAGGACGGCCCCGGCGATCATCCCCAGCCAGGGGCTCAGGTTCCACTCGATCAGCATCATCGTCGAGGTGTAGGCGCCGATGCCGAAGAAGGCGGCGTTCCCCAACGACACCTGACCGGCGAAGCCGCCCAGAATGTTCCAGGCCTGGGCCAGGCTCGAATAGAGTAGCACCAGCACCAGGAGGTTGAGTTGCGCCACCCCGCCAAACACCAATGGGATCAGGATCGCCGCCGCCGCGAGCGCGATCAGGCCGACCCAGGGCCAAGACACCTGGCGCATCGCGGCGGTGGATCGGTCCCGACTCATCGGCGGGCGACGGCGACGGGTTGATAGCGTTTCACGGTTGCTCCATCGCTAGATCATTCAGCTCAGAATTGGCCAAACAGGCCGCGGGGCCGGATCAGGACCACCACCAGATAGAGGCCGAACACCACCGCGTACTTGTAGGCCGGGGAGAAGCCGAACAGGGTCGGGCTAACGACTTCGACCAGCCCCACCAGCAGCCCGGCGACCAGCGCCCCCGGCACGCTGCCGAAGCCTCCCAAGGCGACCACGATGTAGGCGATCAAGGCGAATAGCACGCCGACCGATGGGTAGATGTAGTAGAAGCTGGCCAGCACCGCCCCCGCGATCCCGACGCAGCCGGCGCCCAGGCCCCAGCCCAGGGCGAACATCCGGTCACTGTTGATCCCCATCAGCGCCGCCGTGGCGCGGTCCTCGGCCACGGCTTGCAGGGCCAATCCGGTCCGGGTGTGCCGGATGAAGAGGTAGAGCCCGGCGAACGCCAGTCCCGCCAACAGCGCGGCGGCGATCTGGGGCACGCCCAACGAGACGGCGCCGACCCGCAAGGTGCCGCCGAACAGGCCCGCCAAGAACGAATCGGGCACGGTCCGGAAGTTCGCGGTCCAGAAGAACTGGGCCAGCCCGCGCAGCAGCAGGCCGAGGCCAAAGGTGGCGAAGATCTGGGCCAGCATCGGGGCTTTCAAGATGCGGGCGATGATGCCGTAATAGGTCAGCACCCCGAGCGCGGTCAGGGCCAGGACGGTGGCCGGGAGCGACACCATCGGGTCCAACCCGAACAGGAGGCTGCCCCAGAACGCGGCGTACATCGCCAGCATCAGGAACTCGCCGTGGGCGAAATTGACAATTTCCATCAGGCCGAAAATCAGCGTCAGCCCAACCGAGATCAGGGCGTAGACCATCCCGATCAAGAGCCCGCTGGCGATGGCCTGGAGCAGAACGTCCATATCAACCCGTGATCAATGTCCGCCGCCATCTCCCGACCCACACGGTTAGGAGACGGCGTTGGACCAGGGGACATGCGAATTCCGGGAAAATCGTGTGGGCATCGTCACGTCGCGTCCGTGGGCGCTGGACTAGAAGTCCGCGCTGAGCACCGGAAAGTCCTTTCAGGACTGAGCATGAGCAAGCTGCCAACTCCACGATGTTCGCCCGGATTCCGCACGAGCAGAAGCCTCCCGTCGTTAGTCCTGAAAGGACTTTTCGATGCTTAGCGCGGACTTCTAGTCCAGCGCCGCGTCCAGCGAGTCTCGATGTCGTACTAGCGATCTTCCCACGGCGCAAGCGGATAGACTGGCTCGGCCACGGCGAACTCGGTCGGGAAGACGGTCCGGTACTCGCCTTCCTGGAACTGGACGATGATGCCGGCGCCCAGGGTGTTCTGGCCGGTCTCGTCGAACTGGACGCCGTTCCAGGGCATGATCGTGTCGTCCGCGCCAAGGTTGGTGTCGATCAGGGCCTGGCGGATCAGCTCGGGATCGGTCGAGCAGGCCCGGTTGATCGCGTCCAGCAGCACGTTCATGCCGGTAAAGCCGCGGGCCGGCACATCGTAGAGATCTTTGCCGGCCAGCTCCCGGTAGAGGTCGTTGACGGCACCGGCGGCGGGCTTCACGTCCGCGATGTCGATGGAGAAGGCGGCGCGGGAGGCCACGCCCTCGGCGTCGGCCCCGATCGCGTCGAGGAAGGCGGGGTCGACGAAGCCGGCGTCTTGGGCCACGATCACGTCCGGCAGATAGCCGAGGTTACGGGCGGTCTGCATCAACAGGATGGAGTCGGTGGTGTAGGAAGAGGGGATCAGGATATTGGCCTCCTGCCCCTGGAGCGCCTGCACCTCGCTGGTCAACGAGGTGGCGTTGGCCCGGTAGCGGACCTCGCCCGCCAGCGGCAGTCCGCGCGCTTCGGCCTCGGCGGTTTCGGCCGCCGCGCTGTTGACGCCGAAGTCCGTATCTTCGTAGAAGAGCGAGATGCCGTTGATCTCGGCCCCGTACTCGCTCGCCAGCAGCTCCAGGTAGTCGAAGATCGACTGCGAGAAGTTGATGTCGTGCGGTGAGGTCCGGAAGAAATAGATGTACCCCTGCTCGGTCAGATCGGGCGAGGACGAGGCCCCGTTGACGAACGGGATACCGGACCGTTCGGCCACCGCGCTGGCGGTCTTCGTCACCGCGCTCTGGTAGGCGCCGAACAGGGCGACCACGCCTTCTTGATCGATCAGCCGCTGGGCCTCGGACTGGCCAACCTCGGCCCGGCCCTGGCTGTCGGCGAAGACCAGCTCGACCTCGGCCCCGCCCAGGTTCGGCAATCCCGCCCCGGCCGCCAGCGGCAGGGCCAGATCAGCTATCTCGTCGTTCGCGATTTGGGCCGCCAGCTCGACCGCGGCCCGGTTGTCGCCGCCAACGCTGGCCAGCGAGCCGCTCAACGGCAGGATGACGCCGATCCGAACCGGCCCGTCGCTGCTGCCGGTGCTGCCATCGGGGCAGGCCGTGCCGTCCTGGGCGACGACCGGCAGGCTAAACAGGGTCATCGGCATCACGAGCGCGATGACGATCAACAATCCAACCAGGCTCATTCGACGACGCGACATGGTCTCCTCCTATTTCGAGTCGTGAGTCGTGAGTCGTGAGTCGTGGAGAGTGAACCCCGTGGTCTCCAACTCGTCAAGCC
>JALZJP010000117.1 GCA_030859715.1 Chloroflexota bacterium | reverse complement strand
CTGCGCCAGTGGGAAGTCCAGTACAATACCGAGCGACCACACCAAGCGCTCGCCTATCGCACCCCCTGCCAAGAGCTTGACCACCTTCAGTCTCATATGTCCTGAACCAGCACAGCGCCTTGACACCCCGGTAGGCAGGCACGTAGCATTCTCGAACTTCGCCTAGGCCGAGTTGACCCCTGATTGTCGATCCGATACTCACGACCGCGGCATTAATCTCCGAGACAACGGGCACCCGTCGAACGGAACCGTTCCAGCTTTCGATTCCGCGCCCGATCGCTCGCAATCTTAAGGCGTCACGTCGAGGTCAACCCGATCTTTGCTTGTGATGGGAGGCGCCATTGGCCCAATACCTGATCCGACGGGGACTCATCTCGATCGTGACCCTGATCGCGATTAGCATCGTCGTCTACACGATCCTCGCGCTGGCCCCCGGCGATCCCTTGGCCGGCTTTTCCGCCAACCCGAATATTCCGCCGGCGCTTCGCCAGCAGATCCGGGAGACGATGGGGATCGACGACCCGATTCACATCCAGTATTTCCGGTGGGCGAGCGCCTATGTGCAAGGGGACTGGCTGCAATCCTACACCTCGAAGCTCCCGGTCCGCGACTATATCTTTCAGCGGCTTCCCGTCACGATCATGATTAGCGGCAGCGCCTTGCTGCTCGGCATCCTGATCGCGGTCCCGGTGGGCGTGATCTCGGCGATCAAGCAGTATTCGTTGTTCGACCAGTTTGCCTCCACCTTCGCCTTCTTTGGCTTCAGCATCCCGACCTTCTTCACCGGCATCCTCTTCATCCTCCTCTTCAGCGTCAATCTCGATTGGTTCCCCTTCATCTATAACTCGCAGGTGACCGGGTTCTGGGACATGCTCAAGCAGTCGATCATGCCGATCATGGTGCTCGGCTTAGCCGGCGCCGCCCAGCTCACCCGGTTTGTCCGCGCCTCAATGCTGGAAACGATCAGTCAAGATTACGTCCGCACCGCCCGCGCCAAGGGGCTCCGGGAGCAAGCGGTCGTCATTCTGCATGCCATGCGCAACGCCCTGATCCCGGTCATTACCATTATCGCCTTGCAAATCCCGGAACTGTTCGGCGGCGCGGTCATCACCGAGCAGATCTTCCGGGTGCCCGGGATTGGCCGGGCCCTGATTGACGGGATTTACAGTAAGGACGTGCCGGTGGTGATGGCGATCACGTTCGGGATCGCGATCCTGGTCGTGGTGTTCAACGTCGTGGCCGACGTGCTCTACGCGGTGCTCGATCCGCGGATCCGGTACAACTAACCGGTCAACTGGTCGCGGGCGGCCACCGCCGCTCGTGCGCCGGGGTGATGCGGCCAGGGTCGCACGCGACCAAGAAGTAGAAGTAGCGAGGGATTGCGATGTCGCAACAAGCCGAGGTGAACATTGTAGCTCGACCGAGCGCCGGCACCGTCGACAGCCAGGCGCCGTCCGGCGGGGTCAAGCTTGGGTCAATCGTTCGCACCGGCGGTGAGCTGCAGGTCAAGGGCCGCAAGCAGCGCTCGCTTTGGGGCAATGCCTGGCGTCAGTTCCGGCGCCACCGGCTGGCCATGGCCGGCCTCGTCGTCTTCATTTTCATCTCGATCGCCTGCTTCATCGGCAGTCCGCTCTACCCACTGGCGATCAACGATTTCGACTTTACGATTACCGGCAACAGCCTGACCTGGAACCATCCCTTCGGCACCGATTCGCTCGGTCAGGATGTCCTGGCCCGCATCCTCTGGGGCGGCCGCATCTCGATCGCGGTCGGCCTCGTCGCCGCCTTCGTTGCCATCATCTTCGGCACCTTGCTCGGGGCGGTGGCCGGCTTTTTCGGTGGCAACGTCGACAGCCTCTTGATGCGCTTTACCGATCTGTTCATCAGCTTACCCCAGATTCCGCTCCTGTTGGTGATCAGCTTCCTCTACAGTCCAACCTTCTTCCAATTCTTCGAACGCAACTTCGGAAGCGGAACGCTCGGCCTCTTCGTCCTGATCGTTGCGGTGATCGGGCTCTTGAACTGGATGCCAACCGCACGCCTGGTGCGCGCCAGCTTTATGGCGACCAAGGAGAAGGAGTTTTTGGAAGCGGCCCGCTCCATCGGCGCCACTCGCCCCTCCTTGATGTTCCGGCACATCCTGCCGAACGTGATGAGCCCGATCATCGTGGCCGCCACGCTCGGGGTCGGGGCCGCGATCATCACCGAGTCGGCGCTGTCGTTTCTCGGCCTGGGCTTCCCCTCCGATGTCCCGACCTGGGGCCGGATGCTCTACGAAGCCAAGGACCGGTTCGAGTTTTCCCCTCATCAGGCCATCTTCCCCGGCCTGATGATCTTCTTGACCGTTCTCTCCATCAACTACATTGGCGACGGCCTGCGCGACGCGCTCGACCCCCGCAAGACCCAATAAGCGCGGTCACGCCGCAAGGCAATGGATAGCAGCGGATGTTGGATGAGCCGGAACCGACCGCCGCGGTCCATCCTGGCCGGGCGCCGGGCTTTGTCTGGAAAGATTTCAGCCGGTTCGTCGAGGTGCACGCGGTCAAGACCGGCTGGCTCGTCCTCTGGGGCCACTACGCTGACGCCGGCAACCGGAAGCTGTTGGCTGGCAACCAAACCTACGCCGACCTTCCGAGCGCCCGCCGCCGCCTCATCGACGCCGTCCTCGAGCTGACCGGCAAGCAACACCTGGCCGCCGAGGCGCTGGCCTTGCTGGACCGCGCACCGTTGCCGGCAAACCACGAGTCGCGGTTGCCGCCGGAGCCGTTGTAGTGGCTGGTACAGGTAGTCGCGGCGACGGGCGGGGGTGCCCCCTGGGCCACTAAAAGGCCAGCGCCGCCACCACCAAGCTCCGCTGTGCCAACGATTCAATCTAGTTCCGTTGGATGCTCGACTCCCGTGCCCTCCGTGGCGATATCTCCCGCGCGGCAACCCCAACCAAGGCGGTGCCTCAGGCGCCCCAGGTCCGCTTGAGCACCCGGACCCAGTTTTCGGTGCCGAGCTTGCGGAGCGTGGCATCGTCGTAGCCGCGGTCGCGGAGGGCGGCGACGAGACGAGGCAGCCCGGCGGCGTCCTTGATCTCGCCCGGCATCAGGGCACCGTCAAAATCGGAGCCGAAGCCGACCCGGTCCTCCCCCAGGTGCTCAACCAAGTGATCGATATGGTCGACCATGATCGAGAGCGGCAGATCGGGTTCAGCCTGCCCGTCGGGACGGAGGAAGCCGACATGGAAATTGAGGCCGACCATGCCGTCACTTTCGCGGATGGCCGCCAGTTGCTTGTCGGTCAGGTTCCGGGCTGATGGGCAAATCGCGTGGGCGTTGGAATGGGTCGCCACCAGCGGCGCCCCGGTCAGCCCGGCCACATCCCAGAATCCTTGCTCATTGAGATGGGACAGGTCGAGCATGATCCCCAACCGGTTGCAGGCCCGGACCAGGTCCTTGCCTAGATCGGTCAGACCGGGGCCGGTATCTGGCGAAGACGGAAACTTGAACGGCACGCCGGAGGCAAAGATGTTCGGCCGTGACCAGGTGATGCCAAGCGACCGCAATCCGGCCGCGTAGTACACCTCCAGCGCATCGAGGCCGGGATCGATCGCCTCCGCCCCCTCGATATGCAGCTCCATGGCGAAGACCCCGGTCTCGAGGCACGTCCGCAGCTCGCCCGCGGTCCGCACCACCTTGGCCCGGCCGGCCGCCTCGGCCTCGATTCGGAACAATTGGGCGATCGTGGCCAGCGTGGCCCGTTGCGCGTAGTCGAGCGACATTGGCGGCGGCAGGTTGTCCGGATCGCTGTAGCGTTGGGTGGCTCTGACCGCCGCCCTGTCCACCGAATCATCATCGTCGGCGGCCGGCGACCCATCGAGCTCGACCCCTGGATCCCGGACAAAGACCGCGAAGAAGCCGCCGGCAAGCTGACCGGCCCGCGCCCGCGGCAGGTCGATATGGCCATGCTCGCCCCGCTCAAAAAAGGAGCGGCCGGTACTGGGGAGATTGAGCAGCGTATCATTGTGGCCATCGAATATCGGAATCCCGACCGCTGGCGGATTCTCCGCCACGGACGCGGACGCTTGCCTGGACATACACCCTCCCGGTTGCCGCGCGGCTGATTGACCCGAGTATCATGCACCAAGCGAACCGCGATCGGGAAGCGCGACCCGGTGACGAGCAAGGAGCATGAGGACAATGACCGACGATCAGGCAACCACGAGCGGACCGCTAGCCGGCAAGAACTGCGTGGTCATGGGCATCCAGAACCGGTGGAGCATCGCCTACGCGATCGCCGAGGCGCTGGCCGGGGCCGGGGCCCGGATCGCTGTCACCTATGTCGATGACCGGGCCAAGCGGGACGCCGACGCCTTGATCGCGGCCACGCCGGGGGCGGCCGGCTACTCGTGCAACGTCGAGGCGGACGAGGACCTCGACGCCTTGGGCACGGCCCTGCGGGACGAATTCGGCCGGGTCGACACCCTGGTCCACTCCATCGGCTACGCGCCGGCGGCGGAGCTGCAAAACCGGTTCCTCGAGACCACCCGGCAGGGCTGGAACACGACGCTCGGCATCAGCGCCTACTCCCTGGTCGCGGCGGCGCAACGGGTCGTGCCCTTGATGACCGATGGCGGCAGCATCATCACGATGACCTACCTCGGCGCCACCCGTGCCTTCCCGCGCTACAACGTGATGGGCGTGGCGAAGGCGGCGCTGGAGGCGAATGTCCGCTACCTGGCGGCCGATCTCGGCGAACAGCGGATCCGGGTCAACGCGATCTCGGCGGGGCCGATCAAGACCGCCGCCGCCCGCGGCATTCCCGGTTTCGGCGACATGCACGGCCAGCTCCTCGACCACGCGCCGTTGAAGGTGCCGTTTGGCCAGCCCCAAGTCGCCACCACCGCGCTCTTCCTGGCGAGCGACGCCGCGGCCTCGATCACCGGTCAGACCCTGTTCGTCGATAACGGGTACAGCATCATGGGGATGTCATCTACTCCGGGATGAATCCCGAGAGCTTGTCCCTGGCGCTACGAAGGAGGAGTGCCTTGAAACAACTGTTGCTCCCCGGAATCTTCGCATCCGAGACATTAGCCGTTCGTCCAGGTTATTTGC
>JALZJP010000112.1 GCA_030859715.1 Chloroflexota bacterium | reverse complement strand
GGTTTCCTGGAAGACGTGCGCGAGATGAAGCAGAAGAACCTCGCGGTCGAGCTCCTCCGGAAACTGCTCAACGACGAGATCGGCAGCCGCGCCAGGACCAACGTGGTCGAGCAACAGCAGTTCTCGGAGCGGCTCAAGCAGGCGCTCCTGAAGTACCAAAACCGCTCGGTCGAGACGGCCCTCGTGATTGAGGAAATGCTCGCCATCGCCCGCGACCTCAAGCAGGCTGCCCAACGCGGCGAGCATCTCGGCCTTACCGACGACGAGCTCGCCTTCTACGACGCCCTCGGCGGCGCCGACATGGCCACCATCATGGGGGATGATCAGTTATTCACGATCGCCCGCGAAGTGGCAAACACCGTCCGCGCCAACGCGTCCATCGACTGGACGATTCAGGAGAGCGTCCGCGCCAACATGCGGCGCATGGTCCGCCGCGTCCTCCGCCGCCACGGCTACCCGCCCGACCGCCAAGAAGACGCCACCGGCACCATCATCCGCCAGGCTGAGTTGCTGACCGCCGCCCAGGCCCCGTAGTCAGTCGTCAGCATCTATCCTCTTTTCGGCTGTCACATTTATCTGCTGCTCCGCGACATTGACCTGTCCCCCGAGCACCGTCATGGAGGCGATCAGCCGGCGCCCGTCCCGGTAGCACTTCATCAGCCGCAGGAACTGCCGCTGGAAGCGGTCGGCCATCTGCGCCGACCGGTCCACCGCCTCGGATTCACTCAGCCGTGGCGGCTCGTACCGATCCCGCCCGCTCGCCGCTCGCTTCAGCCGGCCCTCGTCGATCGAGTCCAACTGGACCATTCGGTGCAGCCAATGCCGGTGCATCATCAGGGCTTGCGCCATGCCGTCAATGAGCAGGCGTTCCGCGCCATTGGCCGGCTTCAACCCATCGGCCAGCGCCACCCAGACCGCCAAGTATTCGGCCCTCCGCATCGGCCGTTCGTTGTACCCCTCGATCGCGGCGGCGCCGGTTTTGCCGACTGACAGCTCGTCCCGCGCGGTCTGTTTGATCCGTTCCCACAGCGCCCGGCCAGCCTCATCATCCTGCGTCCAGACACTCATCACGGTATGCCAGGAATAGTCCGCCGGCGTCAGGTGCTCGATGTGGCCAGGGCCGTCCTCAGCGAGGCGAGCGAAGGCATCGACTGAATGACGGGTGAACTCGAGCAATTCCTTAACGTTTTCGCGCTCGCCCTCCGGCTTCCACCGAGCCGCCTCGTACTGCTTCGCCACGTCCGCCAGGAGCGAGCGCCACTCTGCCACGGAGAAGTTCATGTAGCTGGCGAGCGCGGCTTGGAGGTCGCTTCCGACCTCAGAGAGAGCGGTATCGCCGGCCGGGACTGGCACGGGTGAAATCGTCATGCGTGGTCTCCTTGCTCGCGCAAGTGCGCCTCATACGTCTCGATGTGCCGGGTCAGCCGCCGCCAGGCCAGAAGTCCAAGTGCCTGTTCGATGCGTTCCCGCCGACGCGCGGCCCGGCGCTTCGTGAGGATGGCGCGCACCGTTGGCACGTCGGCCGCTTTCACGTAGCGACGGCGCTGGACCGTTCCCTCCCGCCAGTGCAGCGCATGGTAGGGACCGTGGAGCCGGCCAGCGGTGCAGCGACAGTTGGCCTTACCGCAACGGGTCCACGTCGTGAGCAACACCGGAATCTTATAGAGCGTTTTCGCAACTTTGATCGCGGCACGCCCGGATCCGGCTTCAGCGTCGGTAAGGAATCTCTTTTTTTCGGGCTCGCTCATGCCGCACGCTCCCCGCTCAACTTCACACGGTGAATCGCGGTCCAGTCCCGCGCTACCTGGCGGTCAAGTGCCGTCGCCGCCGGGTCAGTGGCTCGCGCCGTCACCCGCGCTAGCCGGCTCTCGATTTCCGCCAGGGAACGCCGGCCGGCTTCACTGGCGGCGATCGCGGAATCAAGCGGAGCAAACGGAACCGGATCGTTCGACAACCTGGCAGTCGGGCTTATCTCGCTTATCTCGCTTTTCTCGCGCGCTCCTTCGAGAAACTTTCGCGCTCTGGCCGCGTAGCCCGTGGGGGTCATGTCCTCAGTTCCTCTCTCTACCGACTGCGAGAAAAGCGAGATAAGCGAGAAAAGGGTCAGCATGCCGACCAGACGGTGCGCGGTCGCCCCCCGGTCTCTTCCCGCTCGTTTCTAGCGAGACCGGCCGCGGTCAGCACTTCCAATGCTTTCCCGAGCCGGCCGGCGTTCACGTGTCGGCCCAGGAGGTCAATGATCTCGCCCTGTGCCATTTGTCCACTGGCACGGAGTGCCGCCAGGATGCGATCAGCAATCGGGTCGCCAGTCTGATCTCCGAAAATGTAGCGGGCCGACGCCTCGCAGTAGTCCCACAACGCCAGCGCGGCGAGCAGGTGCGCCGGCGTGATATCGGGCGTCTGGTCGAGCAGCGCGTAGAGCAGCGAGAGCCGGAGCACGTGCGCCTCAGCGCGGGCGGTCAGCGCCCCCAGCATGCCGGGCCGGCCTTCCGAGAGGTCCGGGTACACGTCCGCCCACAGAGCGCGGGCGGCTTCGTTGCGCTGGACCTCGCCCCGCTTGCGGGCGAATGCAAGCACGTCCACCGTCCGCCGAGTCAGGGTCACGGCCTCCGCGTCGGGCAGCCGGCCGCCCTCGGGCAGAATCTTTGATCGCCGCACGTAGACCCACAGAAAGCGATTGCCAAAGCCGTTGGCCGCGTCGGTGGAGTCAAAGACGCGAAGCAGCTCCTCTTTGGTGATGTGAGCAATGATGCTCACATGGGGCGACGTGGCGCGGAGCGGGTTATTGCGCGTCATCGTGCCGAGGGTCCGGCCGTCCCAAGCCTTGCGGATTTGTTCACTCACGGTGTTGCCCTCGCGGCTGGCCACTTTGCAGACAGCGGAAAACTCTTCCTCCACGAGCAGCAACCGCTTGTCAGACACACCAGGGTCAATGATGACGAGTTCGCCCTTCTTCATCGTCTCGATCGGATCGCGAATCGGGTAGATCAGGCCCTCACCGCTGCTCAGACCGCCACTGATGCGCTCCGCCGCCCATGTCGGGTCAGATCGCTGCACAATGGCGCGGGTATCGGTATGAGCCTGGCCCTTCCGCGCCTTCGCGGTGCCGCCGACGTGCGTCGCGAAGATGTTGACCCGGTGCCGCGCTTCGCCCACCGCGGCGTAGGGACCGCCACCGATCGCATTTCCGACCATCGCCAGGTAGTTGGTCAGCACCGCCACCGGGTCGCCTTCGGTGTGCGGGTCGAGCGCCCTTACCACATCGCCGGCAAGCCCGTGCAGGGCTGCGGGGTCCAGCTTAGGAAACGGGGCGGCAGACATCGGGCGCTCGGACGAGGAATGCCGGTTCGGGCTAGTTGGCCCACTATTGCCCGGCCGACCGTAGCCACGCGTCACTAGATCGGCCGCGGCGGCGGCATAGTCCCCCTCGTGATGCAGGGTGGCGAAGGCTCCGAACTTCGTGTAGGTCCGGCCGGCCTCAAACTCGGTCGAGGTGGTAAAGACGTACAGTAGTTGCGACTCGGCAAAGACCGACGCGGAAACACCGCGCTCTTTACCAGGGCGCCGCCAGGAGTTGATCTCACCCTTCCGATAGACCCACTGCCAGCCGGCCGGCTCAAGAATATCCCTCCACTCTGTCCGCGCTCCGAAGTCATCACCAGGGCGCGTGCCGTCGCCCTCGGCTCGTAGCGTGCGCGGCTCGCACGGCGATGGCGGCAACTCATCGAGACTGCGGGCCAGGGCGAAGAGATCGGCGCGCATGTCCGGCGTAATCGTGGCGATGGTATCCACCCCGCCGCGTACGAGGCGGTATGCGCCGCCGGATGGATGCACCCGGCCATTGCTCGGGGCCGCGACTACGTACCCGCCCTCGCCCCGCGTCTCGATCTTGACCGCAATCTTGTCCTCTGGATCACGGCGTTCCTCTGGCCTTTTCGGCCGGCTGGCTAGCTTTGTGTTGCCGCCGATAGTGGTACAGCGATACAAGAGGTGGAACCCGCCGCCTGGCGTTTCCTCGGCGTAGCCGGTGGCGATCCGTCGAACCAGGTCGCCTAGACCAAGCTCGCGGGCCAGGGCGACGAATGCCTCACAGGTGGAGCGATCCTCAAATTCGAGCATCTCCAGGTTACCGCTGACCGCGCCGCATACATAACCGATCCCGGATCGGCGCTCAGACACGTACCAGGTGGTGAGCTGATCGATGCTCGGGCGTTCCCGTTGGAAGCGCTTCCAGGACGTTCCGGCCGGCGCCTTGCTCCCATCCTCGCGTGGCGGCACAACGCACAGTCCAACTTCATGGGCGGCGAGCGCATCGTCATAGAGTGGCGCAGGAGCATGCTCTCGGCTGCTGGCACTCATGATGCGGCTTGGTCGGGCTGGGGATTTCCGGCTAGGGCGCGGTCCAGCGCGGCCCGGCTAATCAGCAGGCGGCGTCCAACCCTGAGTACAGGCACGCCGATAAGCTGACCGGTCAGGCGTGCTTCTTGGTAGGCTAGTCCACGACCGATTCCAAGAACCTTTGCCGCTTCCTCGACACTGACCGTCCGCTTCTGCTCGGGCTGTTTGGTGCTCATTCGGCTCGTCTCCGCGCTTGCCGGGTCGGCTCGTACCGTCCCCTGTCGCGAAGATAGCCACTGTCAGGAGTTGAAAAAACGCAAAAATGAGGAGGAAATGTGGGATTTGCCTATACAAATAGGCAGTATTCAGGCGGCATTGCGTGATTTGCTAGTAGCCGGCTCCACAGTGGTGTGTCGCCGTCGACCGGCTGGCAGTGCATCACGCAGCGGCAGGGGCATAAGCCCAGCGGTGCTACGTATCGCACTCTGGACTGTCTGTCGCTCAACACAAGCAAGGCGGGCGATCGCCGTCTGCGATTCACCAAGCACCTGATAGCGCACTAGCCAGCGGAAGTGTTCATCGCCGTTGCGCTTGGTAGGTACACGTTCTAGGCCCTTCTGCAGACTCTCGTTCTCGATTGAGTGAATGTGATTGTGTAGCTGGCGGTCAATTATGGCACGGGAGCGTGCGAGGTACGTTTCCTTCGTCTCGGCGCCGGGATTCCAGGATGGCAACTTGCCCGCTGCCTTTGGGACGGTAGGGAGGGGTACGGCAAGTCCGACGTCCGAGAGCGGGGCCGCAAGTTCGAGCATACGATTCAAGATGTACCATCGTGGGGGCGTTTGTCGCGCCTTTCGCCAGATCACGAGATCCTGAGACAAGCCCATCATTAGCAGCGAGCACTCGGGATGTTGAGCGTTGCCGATGCGCCACTTCTCCATCCATGGACCATATTCGTTAGCAAATGCCAAGAGCACATCCCGACCGTGCCTATCATAGAACGCCGATATCCATCGATGTCTTCGGCGCAATAGACGACGTGTTCGTTCAGCTTGCAATCTCGGATTGCTTGACGGCTGCATCTCAACTGAACGGCGAAAATGCTCCGCGCACCGTGCGGCTGCATACGCCATGAAATCACCATGAGCCTCGATCAGCCGTTCAGACCGTTCAACGGCGTCATCGAAGACCTGAGGAGCCAAATCAACCATGACACTGAACATTACCATTCGTGCCACTGAGGATGGCGGTAGGTTGTCGTTAGTAACGAACTCGCCGGCACCTAAATGCAGCACCCCTTCGTGTCGTTTCGGTGCTTGGGCTTCAAGTTCGCAAAGTCGTAGCTCCCACGTTTCTAAATTCTCGCGTGTGGCTTGCGGCAAACTATCCAGTCGTAAAAGGTCCATGCGCTCGACTCCTTGTCAGTCGGTCGCCGCGCGCCCCGCCCGCAATGAACGGCTCGGGGGTGCGTTCTTTGCTGCAACTTTGCCGCAAACCATCCATCATGGACTAATCTGGCCCGGCACGAATGGGTGATTCGTTGGCGAACTGCCGGCATACGTACGCCATAAATGATACCATGCGTCATCAGCCGGCACGGCGTCCGTGGAATCCCTTACCCGGTACCAAACGATATCTAGTGGCACAAATTGACGCCGCCGAACCCTCGATGGTCCCAGCCGATTCGAAACGAGCGACGGAGCGGGTCTGGCACCTGGTCACGCCGCAAGACAGCGTCGTCGTGGACTACCTTGAGGCCGCTGACCTCGGTCAGGTCCTCACCGGCATCGCAATTTCGAAACACCCCTTGCATCTGGTGGCGAGAGCCAGTTCTGGCCATCCACGGGGTGGATCTCCGGCAGCGGGTCCTTGGACCACCTAAACGCCCAGAGTCACCACTGGATCGACGCCTCACGATCCCAAGGAGTGGGACTGGCAGACGCGCCGGCGCGTCCGCGCTGCGATCCGGATCGTTGCCGCGGCGGTGGTGATAGCCCCCTTGCCGTCGCTGACCTCGTCGACGAAGGGGTCACAATCGGGAGACGATCAAAGCCACCGGGAATCGGAGTTGTTGATAATTCTCCTTGTCCGCAGTTCCCCAGCAAGCGTTGTCCCCCGGTGGCTTGGATGATATCGTGAGCGTAGGGTTCCCCTGGTCGTTTTCGAAGGTTCGTCGCGCCCCGGCGGTCCGCGACGAACCTGGAGTGCGAGGTCGTCTTAGCGTTCGGGATCGACGCCCGAGCGCCGGCCGCCGTGCGCCCAGGCGGCAAGCTCCGGGTCGACAAGTCCCGCGACCCGCGCCTCGTAGGCGGCGAGGTCCGCGGCGGAGACGCGCGCACGCCACTCACCGGTCCCGCCGCTGCGGAAGAAGGCGCGAACATCCTTCCAGATCCCTCGCGACCCGCTCGGCGCAACCTCGGCACCGCGTTCGCGCATCCGGGCGAGGCTCGCCTCCGACGCCAGCTCACGCGCGCGTTCCGGTGCGCACGGGATCCCGAGGACGCTCGCCAGCCGGAGCAGCTCACCCGGGAGGTCGGCCTGCAAGTCGGCGTAGTGGAAGAGGGCCACATTCGGATCGTGCCGACGCTGCCAGCCCGTGTCGAGGTGGTGCAGCACTGACGCGAGCGTCGGTGCCCCGCCGGGTGTCTCGTCGGCGACGAAGGCCCGAAACCGCTCGGCCGGATCCTCGGACGGGACGGGGCGGGGCGGCAGCTCGGCGAGATCCTCGTTGCCGACGGCCGCGGCCCGCAGCGCCAGGAAGTGCTCCCAGTCCATGTTGGCGGCATGATGCTCGAATGAGATGGCAACGTCGCGCGGATCACGGCCGACCACGAGATACGTGACGTCGGGGTGCAGCGGAACGCCGTCGAGGGGCGTGTGCGTCTTGACAAAGCGGCGATGGGTCTGGGCAGCGAGTGCCGCCGTTACCTCGGCGAGGGGGCGGTTGCAATTGTCAAGCCACGGCGACGCCTCCTCGAGCGGCGCCGGAAAGGCGGGCCCGTCGAAGATCAGGAGCGCGCACAGCATCTGCGTCCAGGTGGTGCCGGACTTCGCCGGGGTGCTGATCACCACATCGCCCGCACGGAAGGCGAACCCGTCCCAGCGGCCGCTGTCGGCGACGATTGAGCGGTAGCGCGGGCGTGGAGGTTGCGAGTCGGTCAGCACGCGCGATGCTCCATCGCTCTGCGTCGCGTGGACATGGGAACAGCCCTTTCTGGTGGCCAGGATGCGGAATTACCCCTGAATTCTCCTCCAGTATGGGGTGGGGAATCGGAAAGCGCATGAGGAATTCTACCCATCTTTGCGGCTGGGTTTGGCTGGCTGGTGAGCAGGTGCCATCCGGTATCCGCTGGCCCGCGTGCGCATGAACACTGTCGAGGGTCGGACACGCCCGCTCCGCGTCGCAGAAACGGTCGTTTGTGAGATTCGACAGGCGCTGACGTTTTCGTACAACCCCGGTTGCGCGCGCGGCTCGGTCGTCTCAGAAACCCTCCAGCCTGTTGAAAAAGGGGATATGCGCGTGGTGCCGTGCGGCGATCCGAGCCGGTCGGGCAGGAGCGGCGTGTTCACGGCATCAGGACTGCCAGGGGTGAGCGCATCGGGAGGACGACTCCGGCCCCGCCGCTCGGGAACGGCCTGCGACCCCACCCCCGTCGGCTGAGCAAGCGTTTCAGGTTCTGCCCGGTCGCAATCAGCAGCGCCTCGCCATTGACCTTTTCCAGTCCCCGTAAGCGGAAACGGCGCAGGCCATGCCAGTCCTTCGCTTCGGCGAAGAGCGGTTCGACCCAGACTTGCCGCTTGCGCATGGCCTTGGCGTAGGGCTCGGTCGCGTGGTAGCCGCGAACCCGGTCCAGGTATGCCTCGTCGAGATGCCGTGCGATGCGCCGGCCTCGCTTTGCCGTGGTGCATTGAGACCGGAGCGCGCACCTGGCACACGCTGCCGCCGGTGCCGTGTAGATGCGCCGCTGGGTGGTCGGGCACTGGGACAGGAAGCGCAGGATCTGACCGCTCGGACAGCGGTAGGCGTCCGCTGCCGCGTCGTACGCGAAGTCCTGCTCCCCGAACATCCCTGCCCGCTGGCCAACCGCCGACAGCGGGACGTAGGCGTGAATCCGCTCCCGCTCGATAGCGGCGATGTTCTCCACCGTGCCGTACTTGGTGTCCCCCGTCACTTGGCGCGGCCGCAGCTTCCATCGAAAGCGCACGTGCCAGAGCAGGTCGAGCGCCGGCTGGTTTTCCTGCACCTCTGCCGGCGTCACCAGGGTCGTCAAGATGATCCGCGCCTTGCCGCCATCGACCACGTAATGGTCCTGGTAGCCCAGGTGCGTACGCCCATTGCCCTGCGGCATCGGCGTGGCATCGGGGTCGGTCGTGCTGACGCGAAAGTCGGCCGTCCGCCGGTACGAGCCGCTCGTCGTGGCGCGGTCCGGGCGACCAATTCGCCCGAAAGAGAGTGACGGGTCACGGTGTCCGCGGCCAAGTCCGCCTGCGCCGCCTCCGTCAGGACGACCGGCAATTGCACCGGTTCGTCCTCCT
The DNA here is from genome assembly GCA_030859715.1 of Chloroflexota bacterium. GTDB lineage: Bacteria > Chloroflexota > Chloroflexia > Thermomicrobiales > UBA6265 > JACCYK01. The sequence continues at coordinate 2,439 of JALZJP010000112.1, read as the reverse complement.
CGTCACTCTCTTCCGGACCCCTGCTCCCGCCGCTATCGTCTCCCTCGGCGGCGAAGAGGCGGGAGATGTGCGCCTCGACGGCGAACCGCGGGTGGAGTGAGTCGAGGGACGCATTAGCCGCGACTTTGGTCGCGTCGATGTACAGTTCCTGGCCCCAGACGAGCCCCGCGGTCAAGCACTGCTCGACGATCGCCGCGAAGAAGCGGCGGAAGGCTACCAGACCAGAGCGCTCCCGGATGCGGCTCAAGCTGGAATGGTCGGGTAATGGCTCGGTCAGGTCGTAGCCGACGTACCAGCGCAGGCTGAGGCGGTCGGCCACGACTCGCAGGAGCTGGCGCTCGGAGCGCAGGTCCGCGAAGAACATGATGAGCTGCAGCTTGAAAAAGACAACCGGATCGATGGAGGGCCGCCCTGCCTCGGCGTAGGTGCCACGGACCAGGTCGCGCACAAAGCCGAGGTCAAGCGTGCGTTCCAGGTACCGATAGAAGTGGTCCGCAGGAACCAGCTCCTCCAGCGTCACCGGAGGCAATGGACCAAAACCCCGCTCCTTGATACCTATCATCGCCGGCCGCTCCTTCTCCGAGGTGGATCAGCACAGGAAGCGGCATCCTCTCATCCGGCAGGCGCCTTTTTCAACAGGCTGCCTCGTTTTCGAGACGAGGCCCGTCTCCGTTGCGGCCGCGTTAGCGGGATCAACGCCCGACGCCGCGGGCCGTGTCGGCGGTGATGCCGCGGAGCACGATGCGAAGGCTTGGCGCATACTTCGCGTATGGTGAGCTCGCCAGGACAGACGGTCGCGGGAGTCCTGCTCCTTGAGACCAAGCTCTACACTCCCAAGTGGCGTCCCGGTCTGGTGTCGCGGCCGAGACTGGTCGCGCGGCTGAACCAGGGAACCGCGCGCAAGCTGACCCTCGTCGCCGCGCCGGCGGGGTTCGGCAAGACCACGCTGCTCGCGGAATGGCTGGCCGCCATCCCGGCCAGCGAACGCTCCGCGGCGTGGGTCTCGCTCGATCAGACCGACAACGACCCCGCGCTCTTCTGGACCTACGTCATCGCCGCCCTGCGCACGATTTCGCCCGTGGTGGGCGAGAGCGCGCTGTCGCTGCTGCGTTCGCCGCAGCCACCACCGATCGAGTCGCTGTTGACGACCGTGATCAATGACCTGTCGGCGATCGAGGACGACTTTGCGATCGTCCTCGACGACCTCCACCTGATCGATGCCGAGCCGATCCACCGCGGCATCGCCTTTCTGCTCGACCACCTGCCGCCGCGGATGCACCTGGTCATCGCCAGCCGGGCCGAACCACCCCTGCCCCTGGCGCGCCTCCGCGGGCGCGGCGAAGCGACCGAGATCCGCGCCGCCGACCTGCGGTTCACCCTCGACGAAGCGGCGGCCTTCCTCACCGAGGCGATGGGGTTGCATCTCTCGGCCAGTGAGGTGGCGGCCCTCGAAACCCGGACCGAGGGATGGATCGCCGGACTCCAGCTGGCGGCGCTCTCGATGCAGCGGCGAGACGACGTTGCCGGGTTCATCCGCGCGTTCACCGGCGATGACCGCTACATCGTGGATTTCCTGGTCGACGAGGTGTTGCGGCATCAGCCGGACCGGGTTCGCGGCTTCTTGCTGCGGACCTCGATGCTCGGGCGGCTCAGTGGCCCGCTGTGCGATGCGGTCACCGGCCAGGACGATGGCACGGCGATGTTGGGGGTCCTGGAGCGCGGCAATCTGTTCGTCATGCCCCTCGACGACAAGCGCCAGTGGTATCGCTATCACCACCTCTTCGGCGAGGTGCTCCAGGCGCACGCGAAAACGGAGCAGCCCGACCAGGTCGCTGTCCGGCATCGGCGGGCCAGCGCGTGGTACGAGGCGAACGGTCTCCGCGCCGACGCGATCCGCCACGCCCTCGCCGCCGAGGACTTCGCGCGCGCGGCGGGTCTCATCGAGCTGGCGGCACTCCCGATGCTCGGCAGCAGTCAGGAACCGACGCTGCACGGCTGGCTGACGGCGCTCCCGGATGAGGAGGTCCGCGCCAGACCCGTCCTCAGTGTGTACTACGCCTTTGCGTCGTTCAGTCGGGACGGGTTTGATGCCGCCGAGGCCCGCCTGCGGGACGCCGAACGGTGGCTGGACACGACAGCAGACATGAATCAGAGACCGGATGAACGACCTGAAGTCCCATCGGCTGAGATGAGCGTTGCCGGAATGGTAGTGGTAGACGAAGAGCAGTTCCGGTCTCTACCAGCGTCGATAGCCACCGCCCGTGCCGCACATGCCCAGGCTCTCGGCGATGTGCCCGGCACCGTGACGTACGCTCGGCGGGCGCTCGATCTCTTGCCGGCGGGTTACTATTACGAGCGCGGAGTCCTGGCTGCGTTCCTGGGGGTCGCATATTGGGCGAGCGGGGACCTGGAGGCAGCCCATAGGTCCTTTGCCGATTT
>JALZJP010000085.1 GCA_030859715.1 Chloroflexota bacterium | reverse complement strand
TCGAGAAGTCCTGGGATCCGATCACCCGGATCGTCGGCAACCTCGGGATCTACACGAAGATCGACTTCGCCGCCAAGGAGGTGGCGACGTGCAAGAGCACCTCGTCCATGTTCCGCGGCTACAGCGTCTTCATGAAGGGCAAGGACCCCCGGGACTCGCACTTCATCACCAGCCGCATCTGCGGCATCTGCGGTGACAACCACGCGACCTGTTCCTGTTACGCCCAGAACATGGCGTACGGCGTCCGTCCACCGCACATCGCCGAGTGGATCGTCAACCTCGGCGAGGCCGCCGAGTACATGTTCGACCACAACATCTACCAGGAGAACCTGGTCGGGGTCGACTTCTGCGAGCGGATGGTGCGGGAGACCAACCCCGGCGTCCTCGAGCAGGCCGAACGGACCGCGGCGCCCCACGCCGAGGACCACGGCTACCGGACCATCGCCGACATCATGCGCTCCCTGAACCCGATCGAGGGCGAATTCTATCGCGAAGCGCTCCAGGTCAGCCGGATGGCGCGGGAGATGTTCTGCCTGATGGAGGGCCGGCACGTCCACCCTTCCACCCTCTATCCGGGCGGCGTCGGCACCGTGGCCACGATCCAGCTCTTTACGGACTACCTCTCTCGCTTGATGCGCTACGTCGAGTTTATGAAACGGGTCGTCCCCATGCACGACGACCTCTTCGACTTCTTCTACGAGGCGTTGCCCGGCTACGAGGAGGTCGGACGGCGGCGGGTGCTGCTTGGCTGCTGGGGCGCCCTCAACGACCCCGATCATTGCAACTTCGAGTACCGCGACATGACCAACTGGGGCCGGAAGATGTTCGTCACCCCCGGCGTCGTGGTCGACGGCAAGCTGGTGACGACCGATCTGGTCGAGATCAACCTCGGCATCCGCATCCTCCTCGGCAGCTCCTACTACGAGGACTGGGAAGACAAGGAGATGTTCGTCCGCCGGGACCCGCTGGGGAACCTGGTCGACCGCCGTCACCCCTGGAACCAGCACACGATCCCGAAGCCGCAGAAGCGCGACTTCGACGACAAGTACAGTTGGGTGATGTCGCCTCGCTGGTTCGATGGCAAGGATCACCTGGCGCTCGATACCGGCGGCGGCCCGATCGCCCGCCTCTGGACGACGGCGCTGGCCGGCCTAGTCGACATTGGGTACGTCAAAGCGACCGGCAACAGCGTGGTGATCAACCTGCCGAAGTCGGCCACCAAGCCGGAGAAGAGCTTCGAGTGGAAGATCCCGAAGTGGAGCAACGCCATCGAGCGTGACCGGGCGCGGACCTATTTCCAGGCGTACGCGGCCGGTTGTGCCGTGTACTTCATCGAGAAGGCCCTGGCCGAGGTGCGGGCCGGCCACACCAAGACCTGGGAAGAGTTCAAGGTGCCGAACGACGCGATCAGTGTCGGCTTCACCGAGGCGGTGCGCGGCGTGCTGTCGCATCACATGGTGATCCGGGATGGCAAGATCGCCAACTACCACCCCTACCCGCCGACCCCATGGAACGGCAGCGTCCGTGATTCCTACGGCACGCCGGGCCCGTACGAAGATGCGATCCAGAACACGCCGATCTTCGAGGACAACCCGCCCGACAAGTTCAAGGGGATCGACATCATGCGGGCGGTCCGCAGCTTCGACCCCTGCCTGCCGTGTGGGGTTCACATGTACCTGGGCAATGGCAAGGTGGTGAAGGAGATGCACTCACCGAACATGCCGCACAACTCGTTCTAGGCAGCGACTGTTGTGTGAGTTGTGGTCTAAAGGAGACGTCGTGGCGGCGGGGCGCTGGAATAAATTCCGCGCTGAGCACCACGAAGTCCTTCCAGGACTGAGCACGTGACACTCTTCTGGGCCACAACTCACGGTCGTTATCGGCCTACGACCGCGTGGAAGTTGGGCCAACGCGCGGGTTCCTCGTGCCTAGTCACCCAGGGGGTACCCGGAGGGACTTCGTGGTGCTCAGCGCGGAATTTATTGGCCCTGGGGGCACCCCCGCCCGCCGACACGCACGTTAGAGGCAGGAAGCAATCACCCGGATTTCAGATGAGAGGCAACGCTATGCCCCCCGCTCGCAACCTCCGGGAGACCGGATCGCGGATCGAGTCGCTGCTCGAAGAGGTCCGCTCGGTGCCTGATGTCGCCACCCGCGAGAAGGTCGAAGATCTGGTCCGGCTGCTGGTGGAGCTGTATGGGGCCGGTTTGGAGCGCATTGTCGGCATCGTCGCGGCTGACGAAGTCAGCGGGCCGCGGCTGCTCGAGCAGTTGACTGCGGACGACCTGGTCGCCAGTCTCCTGGTCTTGCATGGGCTCCACCCGCTCGATTTGGAAACGCGGGTGCATCAGGCGTTGGAGAAAGTCCGGCCCTACCTCGGTTCCCACGCCGGCGGGGTCGAGCTGCTCGGGGTGGACGCTGCCGGCGTGGTCCGGCTGCGGCTGGAAGGGAGCTGTCATGGCTGCCCGTCCTCGACGGTGACGGTGAAGCTGGCGATTGAACGAGCGATCGCGGAAGCGGCGCCGGAGGTGACGCGGGTCGAGGTGGACGGCGTCACCGCCTCGCCGGTGATCTCGCTCGACTCGTTGCGCCGCGACAAGCCGGGGACCAATGGTCATGCGACCAATGGTGACGGGGCGGGAGACTGGACCGCGATCACGGACATGGTCGAGCTCCGGCCCGGCGAGTTGCTAGCGACGGCGGTGGCGGGGGCGGCGGTGATTGTCTGTAGCGCGGCCGGTAATCTCTACGCCTATCGCAATGCCTGTCCCGCCTGTGACGCGGCCTGGGAGGGGACGGGGTTGGAGGGTCAAATCCTCTCCTGCCCCGCCTGCGACCAGCGATACGATGTGCAACTCGCGGGCAAGGGCGTCGAACGCCCAGAGCTGCACCTGGCGCCGCTGCCGCTGCTGCGGGAGGACGGACAAGTGCGGATCGCGGTGCCCGGGATGGTAGCGTGAGCAACGGCGGCACCAGACCCGGCGTCGCGCCGGAGGCACCGCCGCTGGCGGGATTGCAGCGCTTCTTGGCCCGGTCCCAAGCACCGAAGCCGCGGCCCGGTGAACGGTGCGACATGTGCGGGGAGCCGATCGCGGCCGAGCACTCGCACGTCGTCAACGTCCATAGCCGGAGCCTGATGTGTACCTGTCGGCCGTGCTACCTACTCTTCATGACGCCGGGGGCGGCCCAAGGCCGGTACAAGGCGGTGCCCGATCGCTATTTGTACGATCCGGCGTTCGCCCTGAGCAGCCGGGAATGGGACGAGATCCAGATCCCGGTGAAGATGGCCTTCTTCTTCGTTAACTCCGAGCTGGGCCGGTTCGGCGCCTTCTACCCCAGCCCGGCGGGCGCGACCGAGTCGCTGCTGCCGCTCGACGTCTGGGAGACGGTGATGGCGGCGAATCCGCGGTTCGCCACGGTCGAGCCGGATGTCGAGGCGCTTTTGCTCAACCGCGACCAGGATTCCTGCGAGTGCTTCCTAGCCCCGATCGCCGTCTGCTACGAGCTGGTGGGGCGGGTCAAGCTCCACTGGAAGGGTTTTTCCGGGGGTGAGGAGGTGTGGGGCGAGATCGATGCCTTCTTCGCCGATCTGCGGCAGAAGAGCCGCCTGGTCGAGACCGGTCAGTCCAATGAGTGAGCTGACCTTTACTTGCGTGAACGCCGAGGCTCTGCGCTACGCGGCGGTGCCGACGTTGCAGTTGAAACTCCGGATCGCGGAGGAAACCGGCGCCATCATCCAGGGGATCGCCCTCCGTTGCCAGCTCCGGATCGAGGCCCAGCGGCGCCGCTACTCGGCGGCCGAGGCCGAGCGCCTGGGGGAGCTGTTCGGGGAGCCCGCTCGCTGGGGCGATACACTAAAACCGCTCCATTTCAGCAATGTCTCGCTGATGGTGCCGGCGTTCACGGGTACGACCGAGGTCGATCTGCCGGTGCCATGCACCTACGATTTCGAGGTGGCGGCCACTAAGTACTTGCATGCCCTGGACGACGGCGAGATCCCGCTCCTGCTCCTGTTTAGCGGCACCGTCTTTTCCCAGCGCGACAGCGGATTCTCCGTGGCCCAGGTGCCGTGGAGCAAGGAGGCCAAGTACCCGTTGCCGGCCCGCTTGTGGCGGGAGGTCATGGATCTCTACTTTCCCAATAGCGGCTGGATCCGGATCCGGCGGGATACGCTGGACGCGCTCCAGCAGTTCAAGGTGCGGCGGGCGATGACCACCTGGGACGATGCGCTCGAATCGCTTCTGGCGACGGCGGAGAATGGGGCATGACGGCCTTCGACCGGGCCCGTGAAGTGGCCAACGCCGTCCTCTACGAAGGGTATGTGCTGTATCCCTATCGCGCCTCCTCCCAAAAGAACCAGGTGCGGTGGCAGTTTGGAGTGCTGACCCCTCGCGCCTGGAGCGAGGCCGGCTCCGGTGAGCCGTGGGCGAGCCAGACCGAGTGTCTGCTCGAACCAGACGCCGATGCGGCGCTTCAGGTCAAGGTCCGGTTCCTCCAGGCCCAGGCCAAGATCGTCGAGGAGGCGGTCGCGGCCGAAGCTGGACGCTTCCGCCCGGTCGAGTCGCTGGAGGCCGGGGCCGCGTTGCACATGAGCTGGGACGAGGGGATCGAGCACGAGATTGACGCCACGTTCCCGCTTGCCGCGCTCTTGGAGGGGGAGCGGACCGTCCCGATCGAGATTCCCGGCGGGCGAGCGATCGAAACCATCCCCGGCCCTGACGGCAACGAGGCCGGGCGGATCGTGCGCGAGCGCTGGGCGATCACGGGTCTGTTGCGACTCAGGGCCGAGCGACTGGTTGGTCCGTACGGTGTGGTCATGCTCCGGGCGCGGGTTGAAAACGCGACGCTGCTCGCTGAACCAGGGCTTGACCGCTCTGAGATCGTGCGGCGATCGCTGGTCGGGGCGCACCTCCTGCTGGCGACGACCGGCGCCAGGTTCATCTCGCTGCTCGAACCGCCGGAATGGGCCCGGCCGGCGGCCGCCGCGTGCGACAACCTGCATACCTGGCCGGTCCTGGTCGGCGACGCCGGCCAGCGGGACCTGATGCTCTCCTCACCGATTATTCTGTACGATTATCCCGTCATCGCGGCCGAAAGCGCGGGCGACCTCTTCGACGCGACCGAGATCGACGAGATCCTGACCCTGCGGACGATGACGCTGACCGATGACGAGAAGCGACAAGCCCGCGCCACCGACCAGCGGGCGGCGGCGATCATCGACCGGGTGGACCTGATGCCGCAAGCGATGCTGGACCGGCTCCACGGCTCGATCCGCTACCTCAATGAGGTAACGGGAACGGCGGCGCCGGAAACCGCCCCCTGGTGGGATCCGGGCGCCGATCCGTCGGTCTCGCCGGAAACGGACAGTGTTACCATTGCCGGCATCGCCGTGGCCAAGGGCAGCCGGGTCCGGCTCCAGCCCGGCGCCCGGCGGGCCGATGCCCAGGACATGTTTCTCTACGGCAAGATCGCCCGGGTCGAGGCGGTCCTGACCGACGTGGATGACCATACCTACCTCGCGGTGACGCTGGCGGACGATCCCGCCGCCGACCTGCACCAGGCGTACGGCCGCTTCCGCTACTTCGCGCCGGACGAGGTGGAACCGCTGGAGGACGCTCCATGACGCCCCGCTTGCTCGTCGCCGGCGTCGGCAACATCTTCCTCGGCGACGATGGCTTCGGCGTCGCCGTGGCGCAACGGCTGCTGGCCGAAACAGTTCCAACCTCGGTCCGGGTGGCCGATTTCGGTATCCGCGGCGTCCATCTCGCCTACGAGCTGCTCAACGGGTATGCTTCCTTCATCCTCATCGACGCCACCCCGCGGGGCGGCGCCCCGGGCACCCTCTACGTGATCGAGCCCGACCTCGACGGCGCCGCGCCGGTGGCTTTCAATGAAGCGCCGTCACCGGCGGTCGACGCTCATAGTTTGGATCCGGCGGCGGTCTTCGCCATGCTGAAGGCGCTCGGCGGTGAGATCGAACGGGTCCTCATCGTCGGCTGCGAGCCGGCCACCGTGGCCGAGGGGATCGGGTTGAGCGAACCGGTGGTCCGCGCCGTGGATGAGGCGGTCAAGGTAGTGCGGGAGTTGATCGCGGCTGAGCTCGCGGTGGAATTGGTCGCTGCCGGCGTGGGCGGCGATCGCGGAATCGATACGGTACACCAGGAGGAACGACGATGATTCTGCGCACCCTCGGGATTACGCTCTTGCTCGTCTTGGCGGTCATTGCCGCCCTCGTCGCCATGTCGTTCCAAGACATTCTGCGCTATCTCAAGATGCGAGAGATGTAACCGGGAGCCGCCCGTGCATGAATTGTCCGTCATGGCCTATATGCTGGAACGGGTGGAGAGCCATGCCGATCGCCTGGGCGCGACGAAGGTGATCGCGATCAACCTGGTCGTCGGCGAACGGTCCAGCTTCGTCGATGACTCGCTCCTGTTCTACTTCGAGATGCTGACGCCCGGCACACGGGCGGAAGGGGCGCAACTCAACCTGCGGCGGACGCTGATGCGGTGCCATTGCCCGCCGTGCGACACTGATTTTCACCCGAATGGGGCCGATTTTCGCTGTCCGCGCTGCGACGCCGCGGGCCACGTCACCGACGACGGCACCGAGCTGCTGATCGAGAGCCTGGAGGTCGTGACATGAGCGGGCCGTCCGTCAAGATCGTCAACATTGTCGAGAGCTTGCTCATCAACAACGATCTCGCCGCCGATCGCAACCAGCGGCGGCTGACGGAGGCCGGCGTCCTCACCATCAACGTGATGGCCGCACCGGGGGCGGGGAAGACCAGCCTTATCGTCCGTACCCTGGAAGCCCTGCGCGATCAGGCTCGGATCGGCGTCATCGAGGGGGATATCGCCGGCAGCGTCGACACCGAGCGAGTGCTGGCGGCGGGCGCCCGCGACGCGGTCCAGTTCAATACCGGCGGCAACTGCCATCTGGAAGCGAACATGGTCGATCGCGCCCTGGCCGATCTGGACCTGAGCCAGCTCGACGTGCTGCTCTTGGAGAATGTGGGCAATCTCGTCTGCCCGACGCACTGGGCGCTGGGTGAGCATCTCAAGCTCTGCCTGGTTGGCGCCGCCGAGGGGGACGACAAGCCGGTCAAGTACCCCGAGATGTTCGCCGTCAGCGACGTGATCGTCCTCAACAAGATCGACCTGATCGACCATGTCGATTTCAACCGTGATTTCTTCTTCGAGTCGGTCCGCGCCCTCAATCCGGGGGCGCCGGTGTTCGAGGTTTCCTGCCGAACCGGTGTCGGTATTGGCGAGTGGGCCGCCTGGCTGCTGGCGCAACGGGCCGCCCTTGGCGGCGCGGCGGCGACCACGGAGGTCGCGTGACAAGGGAACAGGAGCCGCCATGTGCCTTCCGCTAATCGCCCGGGTCCAGTCGATCGAGGGCGGCCTGGCCAACGTGCGCTTGCTCGAGGGGGAGGAGGTGCGCGTCAACGCCGGCCTCCAACCCGATGTGACGGCCGGCGAGTACGTGCTTCTGGATCGCGGCCTCATCATCGAGGTGATCGCGCCGGAACAGGTCGCCCAGATGCTGGAATTCTTTACCGAGCTGACCGAGCTCTGGTCAAAGGAGGATGCCGCCCATGCTTGACGTCGCCGGCGCCACGGCCAGCTTGCCAGCGTTGCCCAGCCCCGTGGCCGGCACCAGCCGGTTTATCCGCTACGCCTTCATGCCGAACCACCTGCATTACTGCGGGGGCGACGACAACCGCCAGATCTTCAACTACGCGCTGGCCGCGGTCCGCGAGCCGCCGCTCGAAGCGATGCTGCGCAAGTTCACCGGGGCGATGCCCTACCTGAACCTGATCGCGCGCGGCAACGGCATCCGCGATCCGTTCGACGAGCGCGTGGTCGAGGCGTACTGGATCGGCAACGAGCTGCTGGAGCGGGTGGAAGTCGGCGACCTGTACGGATCGCTGCGGGATCGGTTCGCCAAGCAGCTCTCGCCCCGATTGATGGAGCTGGTCGCCGCCAAGGCGCCGGCCGGGGCGCGGCCGCACCACGGGTTTCACGTCTTCGATGTCTGGCGGAACGTGGCCCGGCTCGATGGCGACGTGCTGGCCACGCTCGACAATTGCCGGATCAGTTGGGGCCAGGTGGTCACCATCGACGGTGGCCAGTTGGCGGTCGAGCGGCCGCCCCTGGTCCTGCGCGGCGGCAAGCTAGCGCTCGACCCGGCCCGGCCGGAGCGAGTGCTGCGCCAGATCGACGGCCAGGGCTTCGCCGATTTCGCGCAACCGGGCGATTGGGTCTCCCTGCATTGGGGCTGGGTCTGTGAAGTGCTGAGCGAGCGGCAGCGGGCCAACCTGGAGCGCTACACCCGGCTTCACGTCGCCATCGCCAACCAGACGATCTGAGCGGAGGAGCGTCTCTCCATGCGCATCACTCGACGATCGTTGGTCCTCGTCGTCCTACCCCTCGTCACCGGCGCCCCAGCGGCGGTCGTGCCACGCCCGGCGGTCGCGGCGCGGCAGTCGGCCGTGGCGCCCGTTGACCTGGTGCGGCTGGCCTGGGCCGATGTCGGGGTGCCGACGCCCTTCCGGGTCTCGACCGCGGGGCCGGGCGGACCGGTCCTGCTGACGCTCCTCTACGACACCCTGACCTGGAAGGACGAGGAGGGGATTATCCCCTGGCTGGCGACGGCCTGGACCGTCTCGGCCGACGGCCTCGACTACACCTTCGACCTCACGCCCGGTGTCCAATGGCACGACGGGCAACCGTTGACGGCGGAGGACGTGGTCTTTTCCTTTGACTACTACGCGGCGCATCCGTATCGCTGGACAAACACGGCGGCCGTGGCGAGCGCCAGCGTGATCGCGCCCGATCAAGTCCGGGTGCGGCTGGTGGAGCCGTTCGCTCCCTTCTTGGACGAGATCGCCGGCGGCGTGCCGATCATTCCGCGACACGTGTGGGCGGAGGTTGATGATCCGCTGACCCACGACGGGCCGGACGCCAGCGTCGGCAGCGGCCCGTATATGCTGGCCGAGTATCAAGCGGCCGACGGCGCCTACCAACTCATGGCCAACCCCGACTATTTCCGAGGCCCTGTCCTGGTGGATGAGTTCCAGCAACTGAACACGCCGCCGGAGACTCAAATTCAGGCGGTGCGGCAGGGTGACCTCGACCTGGCCTACACCCCGGACGCCTCCGTGGCCGGCCTGTTCGCGGACGATCCGCGGGTTAGCGTCTTCGCCACCGCGCCGCAATCGATCGTCCGGCTGGCGGTCAACACGGAGCGGGCGCCGCTCGACCGGGTGGAGGTTCGGCAGGCGATTGCCTACGCCCTGGATCGGGCCCAAATCGCGACGGTCGTCACCAGGGGCGAGCCGATCGTCGGCGATGGTGTAATCCCCCCGGAGTCGCCCTGGTTCAACCCGGATGTTTCCACCTACCCATTTGATCCGGAGCGGGGCCGCGAGCTGCTCGGCGGTGAGACCTACACCATCGAGCTGCTGGCGGGGCCGGCGAACCGGGAGCCGGAGCTGATGGCGCCAATGCTGGAAGCGGTCGGCATCACTCTGGATACGAAGCGGGTCGATGGCCCAACCCGGACCCAACTGCTTCGCGAGGGGAATTTCAGACTCGGCTTGATCCAGCACATCGGCACCGGCGGCGATCCCGATTTCCTGCGCCGCTGGTACGCCGGCGAGGAGGCCAACGACTACGCTCAGGGCTCGATCTTCGCCGATCCCGAGTTTCATCGACTGGCGCGGGAGCAGGCGACGATGCTTGACCAGGCGCAACGGCGAGCAACGGTCGATCAGATGCAGGTGATCCTGGCGGAGGAGCTGCCGACCATCGTCCTTTATCACCGCCGGTTCTACTGGGTCTACGACAGCACGAGGCTGGCGCCGATGGACACCTGGGGCGGCCTGCTGAACGGCGTGCCTTTCGTTCACAACAAGCTCATCTTCCTACCCCGGTAGGTCCGGGGTGGGCTGGCTGATGGCGCGCTACATCGGCCTGACGATCGCGCTCGTCGTCCTCAATTTCGCCCTGCCGCGGCTCTTGCCGGGCGATCCCCTCGATTTCGAGTCGGCGACGGGCATGAACGCCGCCGTCTCCACCCTGACCGCCGGGGCGCGGGCCCAGCTACGCGCCAGCTATCACCTGGACTTGCCGCTTCCAGGCCAATTTTGGGCTTACCTCCAAGATCTCAGCCGCGGCGACCTGGGGTGGTCGATCAGCCAGGCGGCGCCGGTCAGCGACCTGATCGGGGAGCGGCTGCCGTGGACCCTGAGCCTGATGCTGACGGCGCTCGTCATCGCCGGGGTGGGCGGCACCCTGCTTGGCCTGGTCAGCGCCTGGCACGGCGGCCGGCTCGACCACCTCATCGTCAGCGCGGCGTCCGGCCTGGCCGCGATTCCGGAATTCCTGGTCGCGATCGCGTTGGTCCTTATGCTCTCCGTCGGCCTCGGTTGGTTCCCGCTGCATGGCGGCCGGTCCACGTTCGTGGCCACTCCCGGCGGCGCGGGGGGTGCCCTTGGCGGCCTCGGGGACATTGCCTGGCATTTGACGCTGCCGGCGCTGACGCTGGTGTTGGCGATCACGGCGTCCTTTGTCTTGCTGACGCGGGGGACGGTGCAAGCGATCCTGACCGCGCCCTACCTGGCCACGGCCCGCGCCAAGGGGCTGGCGGAACCGGCGGTGGCCCTCCGCCACGCCTTCCCGAACGCGCTGCTGCCGGTGCTGACCCTCTTCGGGCTGCGGGTGGGCCAGGTGCTCGGCGGGGCGATCGTGGTCGAGCGCGTCTTTGCCGTGCCGGGTTTGGGGCTGCTCGCCTTCGAGGCGATCGGGGCCCGTGATTACCCCGTGTTGCAAGCAATCTTCCTCCTCGGCAGCCTTGGCGTGCTACTGGTCAACCTGGCCGTCGATCTGGCCTACCGGTGGTTGGAGCCGCGGCGTGGCGGCTAGGCTTGCCGCCGCGAACCGGGGAGCGTTGGTTGGCGGCTGCTTGCTGGCGCTGTTCGTGATCGTGGCGTTCCTGGCGCCGCTGCTGGCGCCGTACGATCCGAGACTGTCGAGCGGGCCGCCGTTGCAGGCGCCCAGCGGGGCGCATCCATTCGGCACCAACGACATCGGCCAAGATATCTTCAGCGAGTGGCTCTGGGGGGCCAGGGCGTCGCTGGCGGTCGGGTTGCTGGTCACCCTGCTCTCCACGACCCTTTCCTGGAGCGTGGGCATCGCGGCCGGCCTCTGGCGCCGGGCGGAGGGGCCGCTGCTCGCCGTCACCGACCTGCTGCTGACGCTGCCCAGCCTGCCGCTCTACTTGCTGGTGGTGGTCGCGGCCGGGCCCAGCCAGCGCAACCTGGTGCTGGCCCTCGGCCTGCTCTCCTGGCCGGCCTTTGCCCGCGTGGTCCGGTCGCAAGTCATCACGTTGCGGGGTGAATCCTACATCGAGGCGGCGCGGGCATTGGGCGCCGGTCCGTGGCGAATCGCGCTGCGTCACATCCTGCCGGGGACGTTCGCCCTGCTGCCGGCGAAGATCGTGCTGACGCTTCGCTTCGCCATCTTCACCGAAGCCACGCTGGCCTTCCTCGGGCTGGGCGACCCCGCCCTCAAGAGCTGGGGCACGATGCTGAGCTGGGCCTTCGCCTACCCATTGCTTTTCCTCGGTGACGTCTGGACCTGGTGGGTGCCGCCGCCGGCGCTGGCGATCATCCTGGTGGTGCTGGCCACCACCTGGCTGGCGATCGGCCTGGAGCGAGGGCCGGAGTGGCGGCTGACACGAGCTGTACAGGCGTTGCCGGGGCCGGTGTCATCCTTTCCCAGAACGCTTCGTTCGCCGCGTTCCAAGCACTCCCGATTGCCGACATAACCGAAGTGCTCCTCGCTCGTGGTTTCTCCACGGACCGGGGCGGTCCGGGCGCGGATCACCGGTCGGACGCGCGGGCAATCCGCTCCTGGAGGAACGCGAGCGCACGATCGGCGTCCTCCTCCTCGAGGGAATGGAGGATCAACGGTCCCGCGAACGCCGCGCCCCGAAAGAGGACGAGGCAGTGGTCCCAGGGAACGATCCCCCGACCAGCCGTGCCGAAGTGTCCGCTCGCGTCCAGATCCTTGACATGAGCAACGGCGATATGCTCGCCGAGCAAAGCGAAAGCCTCGTCGAGGACAGCGTGCGGCGGGCGATCCCGGTCCGAGGCCACGATGTTCGCGGGATCCATGACGACCTTGAGGCGGGGGTGGGGCAGCTCCTCCAGCAGTTTTTGGCCCAAGACGGCGCTGGCCACGACATTGGCAGGCTCCGGCTCGAACGCGAGCACAACATCGTATTCCTCGGCAATCGCGAGAGCGGCGCTGAGGGAGGTGAGCAAGTCCCGCCACGCCTCCCTGGTCTCGTTCGCGGGGTGCCATCGCCACATATGGTCCGGGTCGCGGGTGCCAGTACAGACGGTGATCACGGACGCACCCATCTCTGGACAGGCGGCCGCGATCACCCGCAAGCCGGCAAGTCCCTGGTCGCGGATGTAGGGATTGGGATGAATCATGTTATAGGTGCCGGAGACGGCGGCGAGGCGGATGCCCCTGGCCGCGGTTTCACGACGGGTCCGCTCCACGAGCGTGTCCGGAATCCGGTCAGGCAGTGTGGGGAGCCCGACCGAAGCGAGATCAAATTGCACCCAGCGCAGCCCATGGGCCGCCACGGCGTCGAGCGTGGCTTCGAGCGTCGGACGGGGAAAGGTTGTTTCGAAGATTCCCGGTTCCATTCATTCTCCACTGTGCGCTCATTCAATCCTGAACCGAGGAAACGTCCAGAACCTGGTGAGATGGACGGTGGACATCGCGGCGGTCGGCTTTAATCGGCAGCTTTGGTGTGGGAACGACGCGCCAGCGGAACGGGCGTCAAGCGAGCGGTGACACCGCGTTGACTTTGCGAGCATGTGACGCATAATACAATCCAATTCGTCTCCACGCGCGGGTACTTTATCGTTTCGTTGTCGCGGCGGCCAGCAGCTGTCCGCCCAACCCGGAGGAGAAGCGAAGCCATGTCAGCGAAACGCTGGTCTCTGATTGCCCCGCTCGTCGCGCTGCTGATTGTGCTCGGCATGGTCGCCCCCGTGCTGGCGCACCAGAGTAGCCAGCGGTCCGGCCTCGATCCCGCCGATATGGATCTTGGCGTGGACCCGGGGGAGGACTTCTATCGCTTCGCCAACGGCGGCTGGCTGGAGCGGACGACGATCCCCAGTGACGAAGGCTGGTACGGGGTCTTCAATGAGCTGGACGATCTGACCCGCGAGCAGTTGTTCACGCTCTTGGCTGACGTCTCAACCAGCGACGAGCTGCAAGAAGGGTCCGATGAGTGGAAGGCGGCCGAGCTCTACCGGCAGGGGATGGACATCGAGACCCGCAACGCGCAAGGCGTCGAGCCGATTCAGCCACTCCTGGCCGAGATCGACGCGATCGCCGACCTGGATGACCTGCACGCCTTTCAGCAAACCGCCGAGCTGTCCTGGTTGACCGGATTGTTCTGGGTCTACGTCTTTCCCGACTTTAGTGACAGCTCGGTCAACGCGGCGTACCTGAGCACCTCGTTCCTCGGCCTGCCCAACCGCGACTACTACCTGGAGGATGACGAGGGCAACGCGGAGGTCCGCGCCGCCTATATCGCCGCCTGCGCCGAGCTGCTTGGCTACGCGGGGTACGATGCCGCCGAGGCGGCGGCGGCGGCGCAAGCCGTGTACGACCTCGAGCGGGCGTTGGCCGAGCCGACGCTGACCCGGGAGGAACAGCAGGATTTTGCCCTGGCCAACAATCCCCGGACGTTAGACGAGCTGCGGGCCCTGTATCCGCTCATGGACTGGGACGCCTACCTGGCGGCGCTGGGCCTGACGGACATCGAGGAGCTGATCGTTACTGATCTCGGCTACCTGGAGGCGCTCGACGGCATCGTCCGCGACACCCCGATCGCGGTGTTGAAGGATTTCGTGAAGCTCGAGGTGCTCTGGAGCTTCGCGGACTTTCTCGGTGAGGACATCGGCGCCACCGCGTTCGCCTTCAACGGTGGGGTGTTGGGCGGCGTGGCCGAGCGGCGGCCGCTCGAGGAGCGAACGCTCGACCAGACCAGCAGCATGCTCGGTGACGCCATCGGCCGGCTCTACGTCGATGAGTACTTCCCGCCCGAGGCCAAGGAAGAGATCACGATTCTGGTCGATGCCTTGATCGTCGCCTTCCGGGCCCGGCTCGAGGCAAATGCATGGATGTCGGCCGAGACGAAGGCAAAGGCGCTGGAGAAGCTGGCGGCGATGGGGGTCAAGGTCGGCTATCCCGATCGTTGGCTCAGCTATGAAGCGGTCGAGGTTGGGCCCAATTACGTCAACTCGTTCCTCAGCGCGGTCAACGCCGAGACCCGCCGCAATCTGGACAAGGCGGGTAAGCCGGTCGACCGCACCGAGTGGTTCGTGCCGCCACAGGTCGTCAATGCCTTCTACGACCCGACCGCCAACGAAATCGTCTTTCCGGCGGCAATCCTGCAAGCGCCATTCTTCGACTACCAAGCCGACCCGGCCGTCAATTTCGGCGGCATCGGCTTTGTGATCGGCCATGAGATCACGCACGGCTTCGATCTCCAAGGGTCACAGTTTGACGCCCAGGGCAGCCTCAGCGACTGGTGGACGGAGGAGGACTATGCCCGGTTTGATGAGCTGAACGAGCGGGTGGCGGCGCAGTACGGGGCGATCGAGGTGATGCCCGGGCTGAATGTCGATGGCCAGATCACGGTCACCGAAAATGTCGCCGACCTGGGCGGGGCTCAGGTCGCCTACGACGCGCTGGGCGTCTACTTGGCCGCCCAAGGCGAGGCCGAGGCGCTGGCGAGCCCGGTCGCCTCGCCGGTGGCGGCCGCGGTCGCGTTCGAGTCATTGACGCCACAACAGCGATTCTTTATCTCGGCGGCGACGGTGTGGCGAGAGCAAATCCGGGACGAGGCGCTCGAGACCCAGGTCCGGACCGACGTGCATGCCCCCGCCACGTTGCGAGCGACGCTGCCGATCCGCAACATGGACGAATTCCACGAGGCGTTCGAGATTTCGCCGGACGAACCGATGTATTTACCGCCCGACGAGCGGATCGTGATCTGGTAGACGC
>JALZJP010000069.1 GCA_030859715.1 Chloroflexota bacterium | reverse complement strand
CGCTTGCGCCGTTCAATGGTTCAGCCCGCTCATCCCGACCAGGTCTCCCGCGGAGTCAGCGGCCGCGGAAATCGCGGAAGGACTCGCGCAGGTCACCAATGAGCAGGTCCGGCTCCTCCATGGCCGGGAAATGGCCGCCCCGGTCGAACTCGGTCCAGCGCACGATGTTGTGATTCCGTTCCGCCAGGCGCCGGATCGGGACGAAGATGTCGCGAGGAAAGACCGCGACCGCGGTCGGCACCGGCGATGGCGGCTCCGGTATGCCCCAAAGCTCCACGCCCTCCTGGACATCGGCACCCTGACCATCCTGGTCCACCAGCCGCTCACCCGTCTCGTCCCACGTCCGCGGACCCTCGTCACCCGGCGCATCCCACGTTCCCATACCCTCGTTGTAGTAGCGGGCCGAGGAGCCGGCGGTGCGGGTGAACCAGTAGATCGAGACGTTGGTGAGCAGGACGTCGCGATCGACGGCATCCTCGGGGACATCGGTCGAGTCGGTCCACTGCTTGAACCCGTCCGCGATCCAGGCCAGTTGGAAGACCGGCGAATCGGTCAGCCCGTAGGCGATCAATTGTGGCCGGGTGCTCTGAATCGCCGCGTACCCACCAAGCTCATATTCGTAGCGGTTAGCGGCTTCCACGCTACGCTGCTCGGCCGCGACCGAGAAGTCCGCGTTCTCGGCGGTCACGCCCGCCGAGAAGATCTGGGTGACGTGGAGGGCGGCCAGTTGATCCGGGGCGGCGAGCCCGAGCTCGCGCGAAACCAACGCCCCGTAGTCGCCGCCGTGCGCAACATACCGGTCATACCCCAGCCGCCGCATCAGCTCGGCCCAGGCCCGGGCGACGCGAGCCACGGTCCAGCCGGTCTCCCGCGTGGGGCCGGAAAAGCCGAACCCCGGCGGCGACGGGATCACGACGTGGAAGGCGTCCGCCGGGTCACCGCCGTGGGCCCGAGGCTCGGTGAGGGGACCGATCAGATCGAGGAACTCGACCATCGAGCCCGGCCAGCCGTGGGTCAGGATCAGCGGCAAGGCGTTCGCCTCCGGTGAGCGGACATGGACGAAGTGAACCTCGTGCCCATCGAGCTCGGTGGTGAACTGCGGCAGCTCGTTGAGCCGCGCCTCGGCCGACCGCCAGTCATACTCGGTCCGCCAGTAGTCGGCCAGCTCGCGCAAGTAGGCAACCGGGATACCGAGGCTCCAGCCGACGCCGGGCGGCTCGTCCGGCCAGCGGGTGGCGGCCAGCCGGGCGTGCAGGTCATCCAGCTCGGCCTCCGGAATCGCGATCCGGTAGGGGCGAATCTCGGTGTTGGTCTCCATGCGTCAATCCTCCATCACTCATTCAATCCGAATTTAACTGTACGAGATCAATAGGCACGATTCGTTCCTAATTCGATGGTATCGTTCACTCCATGTTGGAAACCTCGGCGCGACTGCTGCGCCTGCTCGGACTGCTGCAAACGCGACGTGACTGGCCCGGCGTCGAGCTGGCCAAACGGCTCGGCGTGAGCGGGCGGACGGTGCGCAACGACGTGGAACGATTGCGCAGCCTCGGCTATCCAGTGCATGCCGCCCGCGGCGCCACGGGCGGCTACCGGCTCGGGGCCGGCGCCGCACTGCCGCCGCTGCTGTTGGACGACGAGGAGGCGATCGCCGTCGCGATCGGGCTCCGCGCGGCCGCCGGCGGCACGGTGGCCGGGATCGAGGACGCTTCGTACCGGGCGCTTGCCAAGCTCGAGCAGGTGCTTCCCGCGCGGTTGCGGCACCGTGTCAACATCCTGCAATCGGCGATGGCGCCGCTGCCCAGCGCCGGGCCGGCCGTGGACCCCGCCACCCTGATGGCCATCGCCACCGCGGTCCGCGAGCAGCACCAGCTCCGCTTTGGCTACCGCAACCATGACGGCATGACGAGCAACCGGGAGACGGAGCCGCACTGGCTCGCCCACACCGGGCACCGCTGGTACCTCATCGCCTGGGACATCGACCGCGCCGATTGGCGCACGTTCCGGGTGGACCGGATCACGCCCCGCGTGCCCACTGGGCCGCGATTCACCCCGCGCCAGCCGCCGCTTGGGGACGTGGCGGCCTACCTCGCCCGGAGCATCGACGCCGGGCCGATGCGATTCCGGGCCACCGTCCGGGTCCACGCCCCGGCGTCGGCGATCGCCCCTTGGCTGCCGCCCAGCGTCCAGGTCTCACCAATCGACGACGACACCTGCCTGGTCGCGGCCGGCTCCGACACGCCGCATATGCTGGCGGTCTACCTGGGGATGCTCGATGTCGATTTCGACGTTGCCGGCCCGCCAGAACTGGTCGAGCAGCTGCGACGGCTCGCCGACCGCTACCTCCGCGCGATCACCCCGCGCCCCGCCTAAGCATCATGGCCCGGTCGCCTGGCGCGCCGGGCAGTCAGATGCCCGCGAGACGGGGGCGAGGCGTGCGAAAATAGGTAGCCGGGATCACCGTGCATCGCCGGTTGAGCCCAGCGGAGGTCACGCGATGAGCCGAATGCTTGCCGTTACCATGATCGTTGCCGTCGCCATCGTCGCCGTGGCCGGCGCCGGCCGCGCGACCGGCCGGTCGTTGCAGGACGCGACGCCGGCCGCCGATTGCGTCGCCACCTCCGAAACGGAGCATGAGGCGATCGTCGCTCGCTGGTACGACGAGGCGCTCAACGGCCACGATGCCTCCGTCCTCGACGACATTCTGGCGGCGGAGGTCGATCACGAGGCCGGCGCCTTCCCCGAGGAGCCCGGCCCCCGCTTCATCATCGAGGCGCTCCTCGTGGCCTTCCCCGATGTCGCCTACACCACCGATCCGTACATCAGCAGTGGCGACAATGTCGTCGTGCGGTGGAGCGCGACCGGCACTCACACCGGCGAGTTCCAGGGCCATCCGCCGACCGGCAACACGGCAACCTGGACCGGGATCAACATCTTTACGCTCGATTGCGGCCGGATCGCCGCCATCGTAACCGAGCTCGATGCAATGAGCCGCGCCGAGCAGCTCGGCCTCCTGCCCGCCGCGGACCCGTTGGCGACTCCAGCCCAGGGCGGCTAGCGACGACCGACGCCGGACGCTGGCGCCAGCCAGGTCGTTGGGATCGTCCGCGCCGGAGCCGCTACGTCGCGACCGCCGCCGGCCGGAGGCGAACAGTGGCGCCCCCAAACGACGGCACATGGTCGGCAAGGGCACGGAGAATTTCGTCCGAGATTGCCTCCGATTCGGCAATGGTCAGATTCGGATCGACGCCCACATCCAGCTCGGCGCGGACCTTATGACCGACCCACCGCGCCTTGGCGTCCTGCACGCCGCGCACGCCCACGACGTGGAGCGGGGCGTGCTCGACCTCGGCCAGGATCTCCGGCTCGATCCCGTCCAGCAGCCGCCGGAAGACCGCGCTGCTGTTCCCCTTCAGAATAATCAGGATCGTGATCGTGATCAGGAGGCCGATAATCGGGTCGAGGATCGGCACGCCGATCAGGACGCCAACGACGGCGCCAAGCACCGCGAGGGAAGTGAAGCCGTCAATCCGGGCATGCTGGCCGTCGGCGATCAGCGCCGCTGATCCGATCTGGCGGCCGGTCCGGATTTGGAGGATCGCCACGATCTCGTTGCCGATAAAGCCGATCAGGGCGGCCAGTGTCACCCACGGCAGATGGGTGATCGGCTCCGGGTCCAAGAGCTTACGGACCGACTCCCAGCCAGCGACCCCGGCCGAAATGGCGATCGTGAGCAGGATGACGACGCCGGCCACGTCCTCGACCCGGCCGAACCCGTAGCTGAACTGTCGGCTCCGGACGCGGCGCTGGAGGGCGAACGCGATCAGGAGTGGAATCGAATTGGCGCCATCGCCCAGGTTGTGAACGGTATCGGCGAAGAGCGCGGTCGAGCCTGACATGGAGACGATGACAATCTGGATCGCCGTGGTGATCGCCAGGCTGACGAGCGCCCACTTGGTGGCCCAGAAGCCGCGCTCATGCGTCTCCATGACGTCGTCGACCTTCTCGTGGATGTCATGGGAATGAGCGAACGTCCCCTTGATCCAACCAAGAACGCCTCTTCCATGGTCGTGATCGTGGTCATGCCCATGGCCGTGGCGATGCCCATGCTGACCGTGATCGTGGGCATGGGCCGGGTCGGCATCAGCCTGACCATGCTCGGGCCGGTCTCGACCGTGGGCAGGCGAATGGTCATGCTTCCCATGCGGGTGGGCGTGATCGTTGTCGGCATGATCATGTGGATGATCGTGCTGATCGTCCAGGGCGCCGGCATCCGCCTCGCCAGCGGGTACCCGCGCCGGGCGCCCAGGTGGCGTCCCCCGCGATGCTCGCGGCATGTTGAAGCCTCCTCCTACTAGCGAATGAAGGAGTCCAGCGCGCGCTTGAGGCGCTCCCACTCTTCGTCCGCCATGCCGTTCGTCGCGGCGCCGCGCAAACAGGACTCGACGTGATCCTCGAGGACCAGCTTGGCGGCCCGGTCAATCGCGGCCCGCACCGCGGCCAGTTGGATCAGCACCTCGGGACAGGAACGGCCTTCCTCGACCATGCGCTTGATCGACGTCACATGGCCGGCGGTCCGCGCCAGTTGGTCGGCGACCTGTTTCGTCTTCTGATGCGGATTCGTGTCGTGAGCAGATGTCATGGACTATCCCCCAAGGGGGGATATCATAGCATAGGGTCTCGGGAGATTGACCGAACGCTGACCCGGAGCTCCGGGTCAGCTAGTTATCCTGGCGAAGCACCTTGGTCAGCTTCACACCCTCGTCGACAAAGCCATTCCGGGCGTAGAACTGTCGCGCTCGATGGTTGCCGGCCCCGGTATCGAGCACGATCAACCCCAGCCCGCGCGCTCGCGCCCACGCTTCGACCGCTTCCACCAGCATGCGGCCCACCCCGGCGCCCTCGCTGGCTTCCGCCACGGCCAGCTCACCGAGGTAGGCTTGGGGCTCACCGGTAAACGCGACCTGCCGCGCCACCCCGGCAAACCCATGAATGACACCATCCGCGTCCTCGGCCACGAAGACCGCCTGATCCGGTCCGATGCCGTCAAGCGCTGCCGCGATCCAGCCCCGCGCCGCGACTTCCATCCCCGCCACACCGCGCCAGGGCGCGATGCCGATCGCCAGGCGGGGAGCCAGCCCCAGCAGGGCCGCCCGATCCTCTTCCCGTGCGGTGCGGATGGATATCCGCGATCGTCCTGGACTCATGAGACCCGCTTAGTGCTACTCCGCGGCTAGCTCCAGGGCGAGCAGGGCGGCGTTGGTGATCTGCTTGGCATCGATGCCGAACGACTCGTAGAGCGCGGCCCGTGAGCCGGATTGGCCGAACTGGTCAACGCCGAGCGGCACCACCGGCACGCCGTGAACGCTGCCGAGGAAGGCCAGTGAGTGAGAGGCGCCGTCCTGAATGGTGACGATCGGAGCCTTGCGCTCCGTTCGGGGGAAGAGGGTGCCCAGATGGCCGAGATCGAGCGGCCGGTGGGCGTCGGCGAGCTGATCCTGGCGGGCGGTCCGCAGCGCGTCGAACAGCCGGTCGGCGCTCGTCACGTTGATGACGTTCGCGGCGACCCCCTCGGCATGGAGCATCACCGCCGCCTCGAGCGCCTCCGGCACCATGATGCCGCCGGCCGCGATCTGCACCGTATCGGCTACCGGCAGATCCGGCGCCGCCAGCGCGCGATCGACGATCCGGTAGCCGCCGAGCAAGACCTGGCGCGCCAGGTCCGCTTCACCGAACCGGGCCAGCGGCTCCTCGATCAGCTTCTGGTCGATCGGCTTGGTCGAGAGTCGCAGGTAGGTCGACAAGCCATGCTCGCGGTCGCAACAACGGCGCAACCCCTCCAGCAGCACCCACTCTACCTCGCGAGCGAAGCAGGGCTCGTAGAAGACGACGCCGGCCAGCTCGATCCCGAGCGAGGGCGTCACCGTGCTCTGGTGAGCCCCCCCTTCCGGGCTGAGCGAAACCCCGGCCGGGGTGCCGGCGAAGATCATTTTCGCCCCGCTGTAGAGCGAGTAGATGAGCGCATCGAGGCCGCGGCAGACAAACGGGTCGTAGACGGTGCCGACCGGTAGCAAATGCTGGCCGGACAGCTCGTAGGAGAGGCCGAACTGACCCAGGGCCATGAACAGGTTCATCTCCGAGATGCCCAGCTCGATATGCCGCCCCTCGGGCCCGGGCCGCCAGCGCAGCATTCGCGCCGCGCCGTCCTCGTAATCATGCTCGGCTTCGGCGGCGAAGACGCCGACCTTGTTGATCCAGCCCGCCAGGTGGGTCGAGGTCGCCACATCGGGCGACATCGTCACCAGCCGCTCCCCCACCACCGGCACCTCGGCCAGGCGGACCATCGTCCGCCCCAGCGCCTCCTGGGTCGAGGTTTGGCCCGGATGGACCGTATCGAGCCTCGCGGGCACCGCCGAGGCCGGCACCGGCGGATCGCCTCCGACCGGCGCCGCCCGCAACCGGCGGGCCGACGCGGCGCACCAGTGCCCTTCCGGCGAATCGGGCGGGAAGGCGGCCCAGGGGTCTTCTTTCGGCACCCCGAAGGCCGTTTGCAACTCGTCCATCTGCTTGACGGTCAGCAATTGCGAGTGATTGAGCGGATCGCCCGCCATCTGCAATCCGAAGCCCTTGATCGTGTAGGCAAAGATCACCGCCGGCGCCCCGGCGCCCGCCTCCGCTTCGGCCAGCACGTCGAGCAACCGCGGCAGGTCATGGCCGCCGAGGTTGGCGATCAACCCTTGCAGCTCATCGTCCGGCGTCGCCGCCACCGCCGCCAGCAGGGTCTCCCGATACTCGCGATCGGCGACATCGGTCAAGCGGCGGCGCAACTCGGCGCCGTCGGTCTGCCGGATCAGGGCCTGGTACTCCGGGTTGCTCATCTCGTCGATTCGGCGGCGCAGGGCGTGCCCCGCGGGGCCGGCCATCACCGCTTCCAACCGGGAGCCGTATTTCGCCTCGAACACCCGCCAGCCAGCCCCGGCAAACAGCGCCTTCAACTGGCTGGCGCGGACGCCGGGCACCACCCGGTCCAGGCTCTGCCGGTTGAGGTCGATGATCCAGAGCGAGTTGCTGATCTCGCGCACCGCCTCTTCGGCCACCGTCTCCCAGATGTTCCCCTCGTCCAGCTCGGCATCACCCACCAGGGCGACGAAGCGGTCGGCGGTGACGGAGCCGAAGTGGAGCCCGGCGTACTTGGCGGCGAGGGCGGCGAAGACCGGCGCCACCGCCCCCAGCCCGACCGATCCGGTCGAGAAATCGACCGGATCAGGGTCTTTGGTCCGGCTCGGGTACGATTGCAAGCCGCCATATTCGCGCAGGGTCGTCAGGTACTTGCGATCGAGCATGCCCAGCAGGTATTGGGCGGCATGAAAGACTGGCGAGGCGTGCGGCTTGATCGAGACCCGATCGCCCGCCCGCAGGTAGTGGAAGTAGAGCGCGGTCAGGATCGTCACCACCGAGGCCGAGGATGCCTGGTGGCCGCCAACCTTCCCCTTCTCCGGATTCGGCCGGACATTGTTGGCATGATGCACGATCAGGGTCGAGAGCCAGAGCAGCCGCCGCTCGATCGCCTCCAGCGTCGCCAGCTCCTCCGGCGCCAGGCCGCCGCCGAGCGGCGGCGATCCAGCGCTGCTGGGGCGGTCGATCGTCGATACCATCGAGGAAGCTCCTTTGTCCGCCGGGCCCGTGCTGCCTGCCGCCGCTCGCGGTGGGCCCGTTGCTATGCACCGGGGAATATACCAGTGTGGCGGCGGGTCTCGGCGAGACTCCCGGCGAAGACGAGGTCAGGGCACCGGCGTCGCCGCGGGATCGACCACCGCGATCACGACCGCTTCATCGATCAGCCACCGGCCCTCGATCTCGGTAAAGAAGAGGTAATCGGTAAAACCATGCGTCGCGTTCGCGGTTTCGACCACCGCCCCGGCCCGGCCATCCGGCAGCAGACTCGCCACCGACAGCTCCACCAGATCGACCCGCGCCCGGCGGCGGACCGGGCGCGGCGGCTCCGCCAGCGCCCGCACGATTTCCGGCGGCACGCTGTCGCGGCCACCGAACAGCTGGCCGATCATGCGATCGCTGAAGAGCGCGTAGGCACGGGCAAAATCACCGGCGTTGCGACAGTCCAGCGCGGTCTCAACCGTCATCGTGATCGCGTCGAGCGTCACGCTATCGACCGGCTCGCCCGTTGGCAACGTCTCCAGGGAGAGGGTGTCCAATGGCCGCGGCGTCGCCGCGTCGAGCGCGGCAACGAGCCGCTCCCCCGTGATGGGCTCACCCAGACAGCCGAGCGAGGCTTCCGCGCTATTGCCAACCTCGGGCGTCGCCTGAGCGGCAACAAGGGTCGGTGCTTCCGGCGACCCGACGAACGACCAGACCGCGAGCGCCGCGACGACGACGAGCCCGACACGGCGGCAACTGGCAACGGTGCGCTCGATCACGCGGCTCCCCTTTGTTTCGAATCGTTAGCTGCTCAGCGGTCGCGACTTGACGCACCGCGATGACACCAAGGAGTGTGCCCGAGGCGGCACGAACCGGCAAGGGGCGGCGACCGGAAGCCAGCGACGCGCGAAGGAGACGGGGCAATGATCGAATCTGGCCGCCGCGATCGCCGCGGCCGCGCCGGAAGCTAAAGCCATCCGGCTACCTCCCGAAAGCATCCTAAAGGAAGCTGAAAGTGGCTACTCGACGCCAAATGCGTGCGTCGCGCGTTCGTCCTCAGCCCCTTCAGGGTGCTTTCGTGGGGTCAGCCGAATGTCTTTAGCTTTCGGCGTCGCGGCCGCGGCGATCGCGCTGCTCACCGCCTCGAGCCGCCGCCACGCTCCGCTCCCACCTGCTCCACCCGACCCGCCAGCCGCACCGTGGCATGGAGAAGGACATCGGCGCCGGCCGCGAGATCCGCGGGCGTGCTGAATTCGTCCTCACAGTGGCTCAGGCCGCCGGCGCTGCGGACGAAAATCATGGCCGCCGGCCAAATATCCTGCGCGTACTTGGCGTCGTGCCCGGCCCCGGACCAGAGGGATTGCGAGGCGATGCCCAGCTCGGCGGCGGCGGCCTGGACGCCGGCCACCACCGCCGGATCGAAGGGCGTCGGCTCGCTGGTCCAGAACCGGTTGACCGTCATCTCCACTCCGGACTCACCGGCAACCTCGGCGGCGAGCCGTTCCAGGCCGGCCACCAGGCCGTCGAGCGTATCGGCCCGCGGATGGCGGAAATCGACGCTCATCACCACCCGGCCGGGGATCGTGTTGATGACGTTAGGTTCTAGGGCAAGGCGGCCCACGGTGCCCACCGCCCCCTCCGTCGCGATCGCCAGCGCCTGAACCCCGGAGATGATCCTGGCCGACGCCGCCAGGGCGTCCCGGCGCAATGGCATCGGCGAGGGGCCGGCGTGGTCGGCGTGCCCCTCGACCGTCACCTCGATCCAGGTGATGCCGACAATCCCCTCCACCACGCCGACCGCCAGGTTGGCGCCTTCCAGGACCGGCCCTTGCTCGATGTGCAGCTCCAGGTAGGCGCTGGCCGGTCCCGGCCGGTTCGCCTCGGCGCCGAGATAGCCGATCCGGCGCAGCTCATCCTCGAAGCGGAGCCCGTCGCGGTCGGTCCGGTCATAGACATGGTCGCGGTCGAAGCGGCCGGCGACCGCGCCGGAGGCGATCATCGCCGGCTCGAACCGCACCCCTTCCTCGTTCGTCCAGTTCACGACCTCGATCGGCAGGCGGGTCGTAACATTGAGATCATTCAGGGTCCGCACGACTTCAAGCGCCGCCAGCACGCCGTAGGCGCCATCGAAACGGCCGCCCTGGCGCACGGAATCGAGGTGCGAGGCGAGCATCACCGGCGCCCCCGCCCCGGCCCCAGGCCGCGGCCCGGTCATCGTGCCGAAATCATCCACCCGCACCCGGAGGCCGGCCTCTTCCAGCCACCGCCACAGCAGATCACGCCCCGCCTTATCCTCGTCCGAGAGCGCCAGCCGGGTGACACCGCCGCCCGGCGTCGCCCCAATCCGGGCCATCTGATCGAGGCTGTTGTGGAGACGGTCGGCATTGATGTGCATCGGCAGGTGCTCCTAGGCAGGTGGGAACGCCGGCTCCCACTTGGGGGCGACGTCTCATAAGCCGCTAACCATTATCGACGCTGACGACGATAGGGTGACGTTAGGTCCAAGCGACCGCCAGGTCAAGCCTGACGGTAGCGCCATCGGTGATCTGATCCATCAGGTCAGGCTTGGCCACGATGTCGGCGAGAAAGATGCCATTCAGCTCAGCGGTGCGCCCCCGCCGCTCATCGGCGAGCATCCGTTCACCCGAGCCGACTTCGACCTGCCACGCCTTCCCACGATCGAGGCTGGTATAGGTGATTGACGGTGGCAGCGAAATCAATTCGGGATGGGCAGCGATGAACGGAGCAAACCGGTCGACGTGGATGAACTCTATTCCGAGCATCGCGCCGGATTCGTCGACGTCCGCAATCACGGACTCCGCGAGCTCGATCGTATCAGCCACGCGGCCGGTCGCGAGGCGGAGATAGAGTGCTTTTGCGGTGGTATCGATTTCGATATTCATAGCCGCTTCAACTTCCGAATCCGGTAGACGGTGACTATGCTAACGACCAGGCCATCTACATCGTCTTGCCGCGTGTACACGACCCTCAGCGGCTTGTCGTCCGCACCCAGTCGCTCGGCCACAAATTTCTCTCCGTCGAGATACGTTTGATCCGGAGTCAACAGGATTTCGGTGATGGCCGCCTCCGAAATGGATCGCTGCTCCATACGTAGCCGGGCATGGAAGGTAAATTCGATCCGATCGAAATGTACCACCTTCGCCCTTCCCGACTCCGGCCAAGACCGCTTGATTCTCGTTACTCCACCACCGTCAGCTTCCGCGGCGCTTCGTTGAGACGTTCGCCGCCGGTGTCGGTGCAGAGGACGGTGTCTTCGATCCGGACCCCGAACCGGCCTTCGAGATAGATTCCCGGTTCGTCGCTGAAGACCATCCCGGCTTGCAACGGCAGCGTGTTGCCGGCCACCAGGTACGGCTCCTCGTGGACGCCGAGGCCGAGGCCGTGCCCCACCCGGTGCAGGAAGGCGGCGCCGTAGCCCGCCTCCTCGATCAGCGAGCGGGCGGCAAGATCGACCGCCTCGCAGGGGACGCCGGGCCCTACCGCGTCGAGCACGGCTTGGTTGGCCGCCAGCACCGTGGCGTAGACCCGCCGGAACTCATCGCCCGGCTCGCCGACGTGCAGGGTGCGGGTGACGTCGGAGTGATAGCCGCCGAGGGTGCCGCCCCAATCGAAGACCACCGCATCGCCCGCCTGGATCACGCGCTCGCCCGGTACGTGGTGGGGCGAGGCCGAGTGCGGGCCGCTGCCGCAGGAGCCGAAATTTGGCCCCAGGCCGCGGGCGTAGGTCAAGTCCAGCAGCCGTTGCAGCGCCTGCCGCTCGGTCAAGCCGGAGAGCGGTTGGGTGATGAACTCGACCCAGGCATCGTCGGTCCGCCGCGCCGCCTCTTTGAGCAGCTCGATCTCACGGCCATCCTTAATCATCCGCAGCGGCCGCAGCACCTGGCCGCCTTCCACCCAGCGGGCGCCGCCGAGCGCCGCTTGCAGCCGGATCAAGAAGACGCTGTAGAGCTCATCGCCAACGGCGATGGTCTTGCCCCGGACATCCCCCGTCGCCTCCGCCACCAGGGCGATCGGGTCCTGTCCATCCGCCCAAGCGTGGATCTCGGCCAGGTCGCGTTGCCGCGCCAGCAAGGGCACCTCGAAGCCGGCGGCAACGATGACCGGGGCGCCCACCCGCGGCACGATCAGCAGCGTCAACCGCTCGCTGAGATGCCCGGCGGTGCCGATCAGGTAGAAGAGATCGGCCGAGGGACCGACCATGAGGCAATCGGCCTCGTGCCGGGCCAGCTCTTGTTGGACCCGTTGCAGGCGGTCGGTATAGACGAACATGTCGTCGAGGGCGTCGGTGGTCGTCATCGTGCGAGGAACCTCCCGTGGCGTTGGCGAACGGGCCTATCCGGCGCCGATTCTAGCATTGGACCGCGCTCGCGGTGGCGCGTGGCCGCGGCGCACGGTACAGTATGAGGAGTTCGGCGCCAATGATGGCATTGCCATCGCGTTGCCACGGTTCGATGCTATGCTTCGAGCAGCCACGCGCTCGAAACGACCATAGCGTTCGACATCGCTCAAAAGCAAGGAGAGTGAGAATGCACGGGATACCCCGCCGGACGCTCGTCTGGTTGATGGCGCTGCTCGTGGTCGGCTTGGTCCTGCCCGGCGCCGCCACCCTGGCCCAGGAGGCGACGCCGGCGACCGACGATGCTTCGCCCGTCGCCGAAGGCGAAGCAACCACCTCCATCACCCGCGACGAATTTTACGAGGAGCTGTTCGCCGCCTACCCGTTTGAAGAGCCACAGAACGAGGGCGGTACGATCATTTGGGCCCAGACCAACGACATCTCCACCGTCAACGCCCTGCTGACCTCAGATCTGCCGACCGCCTACGTCACCGGCATGATCTTCGAAGGGCTCGTCGGCGGCAGCCCGATCGACGGCGCTCCGGTGCCCGGCTTGGCGGACTATTGGGACATCTCCGCCGACGGCCTGACCTACACCTTCCATCTCAACCAGGACGCGACCTGGCATGACGGCATCGATTTCACCGCCGAGGACGTCGTGTTCACGTTCGATATCGCGCTGGCCGAGGACAGCCCGAACCCCCGCCGGGGCATCATCGACCCCCTGCTGGCGTCCTACCGGGCGGTTGACGAGCATACCTTCGAGATGGTGGCGCGGGACCGCTTCGCCACCTTCGTCCAGGATACCGCCGGCCAGTTCGGGATCATGCCGAAGCACCTCTGGGAAGGCATCGCCCCCGCCGACTGGCCGAACGATCCCGGCAGCACCGGCCAGGACCCCAGCCGCGTCGTCGGCACCGGCCCGTTCACCTTCGTCGAGTGGCGCCAAGGTGAGAGCGTCACCGTGGCCAAGAACGAGAACTACTGGGATCCGGTCTCGATCCCGGTCGTGGACGAAGTGGTGATGCCCATCCTCCCCGATCCGGCGACCGAGGTCGAGGCGCTAATGGCGGGCGAGATCGACATCGTCGAAGTCATCCCGGCGCCGCAAGTGGAAGAGGTGCAGAACACCGAAGGGCTGGAGGTCGCCCTCTTCCCTGACCTCGGCTTCGGCTTCTACGGCTTCAACCTAGATCCGGAGAAGACGACCCTGTTCCAAGACAAGGAAGTGCGCCAGGCCCTCTTCATCGCCATCGACAAGGAAGCGATCAAGGACAACATCTACCTCGGCTACGGCGAAGTGCCGCGCGGCACGCAGCCGATCCCATCGCCCGGGTATGACCCGGAAGCCATCGAGGATCCGTTTACCTACGATCTGGACCGCGCCCGCGAGCTGCTGGCCTCGGCCGGCTGGGAAGACACCGACGGTGACGGCATTGTCGAGAAGGATGGCCAACCCCTTGCCTTCACGCTGTTGACCTCGAGCGGCGGCGGGGCAACGATCGACCAAGTGCTGGCCGAGCTGCAGCAGACGTGGCGTGAGATCGGCGTCGACATGCAGCCGAGCCTGGTCGATTTCCCGTCCCTGGTCGAGACCATTACCGTGACCTTCGACTTCGAGGTGGTGCTGCTCGGCTTCAGTTGGACCGCCGATGGCGGCCAGGGCGCGATGTTCGCCTGCGATTCCTACGGCAACGCCTTCAACTTCATGCGGTACTGCAGCGAGGAGTGGGACGCCCTGGAGGATCTGCAACTGCGTGAGCTTGATCCCGAGGCGCGGGCGCAGTTGCTCATCCAGCAATCGCAAATCGCCTGGGACGATCAGCCGGTCGGCATCTTCCGCTTCGGCACGAATCGCACGGGCTACACCGACCGCCTCCACAACTACTTCCCGACGACCTTTGCCCAGTACTGGAGCTTCCCGTTCGTGTGGATCTCCGAGTAAGCCCAAGCCCTCACCCCCTCTCCCAATCGTGGGAGAGGGGAGCCCACGGCCGTTCAGCCCCCTAGCCCCCCAATCCCGCGGAGATCACATTGTCCCGCGGGATTGGGGGCGGGGGGTCGAGCATTCCGGTGAGCCAGCATGACTGTCTACATCATCCGGCGGTTGCTGATCTGCATCCCGATCCTGTTCGGGGTCACGCTGCTGACCTTCCTGATCGTCAATGCCCGCGGCAACCCGGTCGCCGATCTGGCGCTCAATCCACGCTACCGGGCGGAGGATATCGCCCGCGTCCGCGCCAGCATGGGGCTGGATGAGCCGGTCCTGGTACGCTACGGGATCTGGGTCTCGGCGGTGCTGCGTGGCGATCTCGGGTTGTCATTGTCCAACAACACCCCGGTCCGGGACCGCATCTTCGACGTCCTGCCGAACACGATCGTCCTCACCGGGGTCGCCTTCCTGGCCGCCCTCCTCATTTCCATCCCCCTCGGCGTTGTCTCGGCCGTGATGCGAAACACCTGGTTCGACCACATCGTCACGGTGGGGACCGTCGCCGCCTTCGCCGTCCCGGCCTTCTGGCTGGGTCTGATGCTGATCCTGCTCTTTGCCAGCCAGTTCCGGGAATGGGGCTTGCCCTCGTTGCCGGTCAGCGGCATGGTCGACCGCCGCGGCGGCGGCGACCTCCTCGACCGGCTCTCGCATCTGATCCTGCCGGTGACCGCCCTGGCGATCGCCGACCTCGCGGGCTGGACCCGCTACATCCGCTCGCAGATGCTCGAAGTCGTCCGCCAAGATTACGTCCAGACCGCCCGCGCCAAGGGGCTCTCCGACCGCATCGTGCTGTTCGGCCACGCCTTTCGCAACGCGCTCTTGCCGCTGGTGACCTTGATGGGACTCTCGCTGCCGGGCTTAATCGGCGGCTCGTTCATCATCGAGACCGTCTTCGCCTGGCCGGGGATCGGCCGCCTCACGGTGGACGCGGCCCGCGCTAGCGACTACACGTTGATCATGGGCGCGGTCTTCATCGCCTCGGTCCTGACCTTGCTGGCCAACCTGCTGGCCGATATCGCCTACGCCCTGCTCGATCCGCGCATTCGCTATGGATAGTGGTGGGCACCGATGACGACGACTTCCACCTCCACCGCCAGCCCGACGACGCGCGTCCCGACCACCTCGCGGGAGCAGCCGCGCGGCAGCGCCTTTACTCGAGCCCATTTGCGGTCAACCCCCGGCTTCTACCGGCGGGCCTGGTATCAGTTCCGGCAGAATAAGATTGCCCTGGCCGGGCTGATTTTGAGCGTCCTGATGGTGCTGTTCGTCCTCGCCGCCGGCATCATCGCCAACATCACCGGTCACACCTATTGGGAGGGTGATCTCGCCGACCAGTTCATCGCCCCCTTCAGCCCCGGCTACCTGTTGGGCTCGGACGGCAATGGGCGGGACGTGCTGGTCCGCGCCGCCTACGGCGGCCGCATCTCACTGACCGTGGCCGGGCTGGCCTCGCTGCTGCTGTTGGTGATCGGCACAACGGTCGGCGCCATCTCCGGCTATTTCGGTGGCTTCGTCGACTCGGTCTTGATGCGGATTGTCGATGTCCTGCTCTGCATTCCCGGTCTGCCGTTGCTGATCTTGGTCTTCTCGGTCTTCTCGCCGGGGCCGTACATGCTGGCCGTCTTCATCGCCCTGCTGGGCTGGGCCGGCGGCGCCCGCCTGATCCGGGGCGAGGTCCTCTCGTTGCGCAAGCGCGATTATGTCGAGGCGGCGCGAGTGCTGGGCGCCTCCGACTCGCGGATTATCTTCCGCCACATCATCCCGAACGTGATCCCCTTGCTGCTGGTATCGCTCTCCCTGGCCCTGCCGGGGCTGATCCTGGTCGAGGCGACATTGAGCTTCCTCGGCTTTGGGGTCCAGATCCCGATCCCCTCCTGGGGCAACATGCTGGAGAACGCCCGCGAGTACTTCACCCGCTCCTGGGCCAACGTCCTCATCCCCGGCCTCTTCATCTACGTGACCGTGCTCTCGATCAGCCTGGTCGGCAACGGCCTGCGCGACGCGCTCGACCCACGGCTGAGCCGGTAGCAGGCTCTCACCGCTCAGCCCCTTGTCTCCCTGACAGTTTGCCATCAGAGGTGCTCCGGGCAATGCATCAATGCCAACCGGGCCGACACGGGGCACCTCTGATCCGATCCGCTGGTCGCCTACCACCCAGCGGTGTCGCATCAGAGATCCGTGTCGGCTCACTCCCCGCTCACTGTCTCCCTGACAGTGAGCGGGGATTGAGGGTCGTGCAATAAGCACCCGGACTACGAGCTAGTTGCAGACGCCGGTGTCGCCGCAGAAGCCAGAGCAACACGAGTCACAAGCGTCGCCCCAATTGCAGTCCGCCCCGCAGGCGTCGCCCGCGGCCGCGCAGGTCGCGGGCGGCGGCTCTTCAACGGCGGCGGGCGGCTCTTCGACCACGGCGGGCGGTTCCTCAACGACGAGCGGCTCCTCGCCGCACGTCCCATTGGCGCCACAATAGCCGGAGCAACAGGAGTTACAGAAGCCGCCGGAGCCGCAATCATCGGTGCAGGCGCTCCCATCCCCGACGCAGACTGGGGCCGGCGGCACTTGGCCGCAGGCGCCGGCGGCGGCGCAGTAGCCCGAGCAGCACGAGTTGCAGGTATCGCCCCAGTTGCAGTCGTCCGTACAGGCGGCCCCATCAGGATTGCAGAGTGGCGCCGGCGGCTCCTCGCCACAGGTGCCGTTCGGCGCGCAGTAGTCGGAGCAGCACGAGTTGCAGGTATCGCCCCAGGCACAATCAACGGTGCAGGCGGCACCGTCGCTCACGCACGGTGGTTGCGGGTAGCACTCGTCCTCGGTTCGACAGATACCGGGCCCACCCATGAGGCCGGTTGACGGGCAACAGACCAGCCCGCTGTCGCAGGGGGCCAGGGTTCCGGTCGCGCAGTCACACCCGTCGCCGGTGCAGGGCGGCGGGGCGCAGGCGGCCGCCGGGGTACAGACACCGGAGCCGCCTGGAATCGACTGGCCTTGCTGGCAGCACACCAGACCGGCATCGCAGGCGTTCTGTACCCCGCCGCTGCAGACGCAGCCGTCGCCCGTGCATGGCACCGGGACGCAGGCGTCCTCGGTGGTACAGATGCCGGCGCCGCCCGGGATCGACGGACCCTCCTGGCAACACACCAGACCAGGATCACAGGTGTCCTGCACGCCGCCGTTGCAATCGCAGCCAGGGCCGGTGCAGGGCGGCGGCCCGCAGGCGGCTTCGGCGGTACAGATGCCCGCCCCGCCGGGAATCGACGGTCCGTCCTGGCAGCACACCAAGCCCGGGTCGCAGGCGTTCTGCACTCCACCGTTGCAGGAGCAACCCTCACCGGTGCAGGCGCATTCGGCGTCCGTCAAACAGATGCCGGGGCCGCCCATGCGACCGGTCGAGGCGCAACAGATGAGGCCGGAATCGCACGGGGATCGCGTGCCGGTGGCGCAGTTGCACCCCTCACTGGTGCAGGGCTCCGGAGCGTCCATGCAGCGGCGGTTGGTGCCGCAATAGCCGGAGCAGCACGAATTGCAGGTCTC
Organism: Chloroflexota bacterium; assembly: GCA_030859715.1. GTDB lineage: Bacteria > Chloroflexota > Chloroflexia > Thermomicrobiales > UBA6265 > JACCYK01. The sequence continues at coordinate 9,452 of JALZJP010000069.1, read as the reverse complement.
GTTCTCGGCGCAGTCGTCGGTGCATTGGTCGCCATCCGCCACGCAGAGCGGTCGCGGGTAGCAAATCTCCTCGGTCTGGCAGACGCCAGGACCACCGATTAAGCCGGTCGTCGGGCAACAGACGAGGTCGCGCCGGCATGGGTTCTGGGTGCCGGTCGCACAGACGCAACCCTGGTCCCGGCACGGTGGCTCGGGGGTCGCGGTGGGGGTGACCACGGCGGTTGGGGTGGGAGCCGGGGCCGTGGTCGGCGCCGGTCCCGTGGTTGGGGCCGGTCCCACGGTCGGCTGGCTCGGCACCGGGGTGGGCGCCGGCGTCACGCCGGGGCAGGTGTTCCGGATCCGCTGGGCGGCGCTGATATGGACCGCGGTATCGCCCGAAATCGATTCGGTCGGGGCCGGCAGGATCGCGGCGAGGTTCCGCGCTACCCAGTCCGCCTCGGCATTGGCGAAATCGACGAAATGCTGTTGGGTATCGAAGACCGCGATCGTCACCAGGACGTTGCGATCGGCTCCCAGCGCGATGTACATCTGAAAGCCATCGGCATTGCAGATGTCACGCAGATACCCGGTCTGGAGGGCACGCACGATCGCCGCCGGTGAGGATGTCAGGGCGTAGCGGCGGACGACCGTGTAGGCCGTGTCGGTCAGGTCCTGCGCCGCGGCGGGCCGGACAGTGCCGGTCGCCAAGAAGGCGGCGGCCGTGGCGCCTCCCCGCCGGAGCATGGATCGACGAGACAGGGCCGAGGCGAACGACTTCGTAAACGAATCGAAGCGATCGGAGTCCATGTCATTTTCCTCCACCGTGGTCATTGGCGGTGGACCAGGGCGAGGACTCTGGCCGCCTCCTGTTAGCTCGTCGGTCCGTCGCGGCGACGGTCAGCCACCGCGCTTCCGTGTGCTCCGGCATCCGGGGTCTGCCTACCGGAGCGGACGCGCCTCTCCCGGGGCGATGAGATTCCCGCGGTTGTCCTCCTCCTCATCGTAGCCGGCATCGAGGCCGGCAACCGCCGGCCGCGCTTCCTCCTCATCATAGTCGACGTCGTAGTCTTCTTCTTCAAGCTCGAGATCGTGGCGCGGCACACCGTTTTGGCGAACGCTGACCATGTCGGGCAAAGCGTCCAACACCAACGGGCTGACCGGGTTCAGCTCGGTCGTCACCAGCTCCTGGCCCTGTCCATTCACCGTTTGCCGTTTGGTCAGCACGCCTTTACGAATGAACTCCATGACCTTGGCTTCGATGTGCTCCGAGGGAAGCACCGAGCGGTCAAGGAACCGCCACAGCGTCCGGCTCATATGGCTCTGGGTTGGCACGAAACCGGGATGCAACTGTTGCACGTAGGCATCGATCGCGCGAATCACCTGCCGGTCGACATCCGCCGACTGGGCGACCTGGAGTAAATCCTCCGCGCCCGCCGCCGCCACCAGGTCCGGGCTGACGGAGCCCGGCACGCCACAGATCACGACGCGCTTCCCCAGCCGGTTGCGCAGCGTGGTCACCAACCGGATGAAATCCTTGTCGCCCGTGAAGAGCAAGAAAATCTTGACGTCGGGGCGCGTCAGCGCCGTGTTGATGACATCGATCACGAAGTTCAAGTCGGCCCGGGACTGGATCTTTTCGCGGCCCTGGGCGTCGCTGGTGCGCTTGGCCGGATAGTGCTGCGATTCGAAGCCGGCGACATCGAGCCGGGTCCGCACGTTTGGCGGGTGCTGGTCGAAATCGGCGTAGGCGCGGGCCACCGCCATCAGCCCATAGCCGAGGGCCTTGTCGCGCCAATCGATCGGATCCGGCTCGCGGCCAAACGAATTGATGGTCGAGTATCGGATGTTCTCAAAATCGACGAACGCCGCCACCTCGTCGTCCGCGCCGGCGCTTGCATTGATCGCGCGAGTCCCGCCGTTCGCATGTTGGGCAACCCCACCAACCTCAGCCACGCTGATCCCTCCAATGTTATGACCTGTCGGGCATGTATCGACCCACGGTTCCGGCGTTGCGTCGTTGTGCCGCTGGTGCGTCGCTGCCTCGAGAGCTCCATTACCGCTCGCCTTCGTCCACCAAGCCGGATCACACTATTCGCGCCGGGTTTCCCCGGGCAACGATCGCGGTCAGTCTATCATGGGCGGCAGGGTGCCTGGCTCACTTGCGCCCCGATTCGGCACCGATAATCGCCGCCCCCACCACCCCCGAGTGGTCGCCCAGGCCGGCGGTGACGATTTCCACGCTCTTGGCGGGAACCGGTAAGGCCTCGGCCCGAACCGTTTCCTTCGCCACCTCGACCATCAGCGGCAGCGCCTCGATCGCTCCCCCGCCGAGGATGATCCGGTCCGGGTTGACGGTGTTGACGGCCGACGCCAGCCCGATCCCGAGGTACCAGCCAGCTTCCCGCACGGCCTCGGTCACCAGCGCATCCTTCTCCTCGATCGCGTCGGCCAGCGTGCCTGATCGGAATGTGACGTCGCTTCGCAGCGCATCCTTGTTGACCAGATCGGGCTCCAGCTCGAACAGTATCGAGAATCGGCCGCGCTTCATTTCACCCAGCAACCGGCGGGAGATCGCGGTCCGCGCCGCGTACGCCTCCAGGTGGCCCGCCCCGCCGCACCCACAGAGGCGGCCCCCGGCCACGACCGTCGCGTGCCCAATCTCACCGGCGGTGCCGTCTCGCCCCAGCATCAGCTTCCCCCGCTGGACGATGGCGCCCCCAATGCCGGTGCCAACGAAGACGCAGAGGAAGCTTTCGGCGCCCACCCCGGCCCCGTGGCGAGCTTCACCGAGGGCGGCGACATGGACATCATTGGCCAGCGTCGCCGGGATCTTGAACTCGTCCGCCAGCCGCTTGGCGACCGGCAGGTCGACCACCGCCTGGCTGAGGTTCGGCGTCCCCAGCAAGACGCCCCGCTTGGCATCGACCTGACCGGCCGCCCCGATTCCGATCCCCTCCAGGTCCTTCGCTTTGAGCGAGGCCGACTTCAGGGCGCCGACGCCGACGCTGATAATCCGTTCCAGCAGCTCTTCCGGGCCATCGGCGAACGAGGTCCGCTTCTTCGCGCTGCCAATGACCTGCCCGGTAGCGAGATCAACCACCGCCCCCAGGATCTTCGTCCCGCCGTAATCAATGCCAAGCCCGTACTTCGCGGCCATCAGCCTTCCTCCATCACATCGCCGCGATCAAGCCGCTCGAGCACCGGCGCGAACTCGGCGATCGCGGCCTCCGTGATCGGATCCAGCACGACCTGCAGGTGACTGATCCCGACCGCGGCAAAGGCCCGGATCACGGTCGTTAGCTCCTCGGTCGTCCCCCCGTGAGGCCGGAGCGGCGAATCCGGCCGGTAGGCGGCGCTCCGGCCCACGGCGCCGCTCATCGCCACCAGGATGGCACAGGTTCGCTCCAGCGTCGCGGGATCGCGCCCAACCTCACGGCAGGCCGCGTCAATGCCGGCCAGAATCGGCGGCAGCTTGTCCGCCCGGTTGTCGAAATCCGCGAACCAGGCGTTCCATGATTGCACGAAGGGCAACGCGATTCGCAGCATCCGGGGCCGGGACGAGCCGATCATCAGCGGAATGCCGCCCGGCCGCGGCCCCCGTGGCAGCAGGGTGCAGCGCTCGACCTGGTAATAGGTGCCGTGGAAGTCGATGAAGCCGTCGTCCAGCAGGGTCCGAATGATGGTAAACGCTTCCTCGAAGCGGGAGACCCGGTGATCGTAGGGGAAGCCGAAGGCGCGGTACTCCGCCTCGTTCCACCCGGCGCCAAGCCCAAGCACGAACCGGCCGCCGCTGATCTCGTCAATCGTGGTCGCTTTCTTGGCGATCATCGCCGGGTTGTGAAAGCCGGTGCAGGCCACGAGCGGGCCAAGCTCGATCCGCTCCGTCACCGCCGCCAGCGCCGCCAACAGCGACCACGCCTCCCATACCCCTTTGACCGTACCGTTCCCATCCTCGTACAGGAGATGGTCTCCCACCCAGAGCGAATCGAACCCCGCCTCCTCCGCCAGCCGGGCCATGGCCAGCATCGAGGACCAGGGCGCCACATACTCCGCTTCCGGCAGCTGCAGGCCGACCTTGAGCGGCCGGCGGCGCGGCGAACGATCCACGAGCGGTCTCCCTCCGCACGAAAATTGTATTGTGCATGATTTTGGCGGAGCTGGCGCGAGACCGCTAATCGAGGTTCATGGTCCGCAGTCGCCAGGCGGCAAGGATGATCGATACCACCGCGACCACCGCGATGACGATGAACGATGCTTGGAGCGAGGTGGCGCTCTCGATCGTCACCATCGGATCGTCCAGCACGGCCACGAAGATCGACTGCACATAGTGCCGGACGCTCACGATCCGGATCCCGGGCAAGAAGCGCCCCAGAAGACTCTCCCAGACAAAGACGTAGACAATCCCGGCCAGCAGCGCCCGCGGCACGATCAAGCTCAGCGCCAGGAAGATGGTCGAGATCATGACGATCCCGGCCACCGCCGCCACCAGCATGGCGACAATGACCGGGCCGACGCCATAGGTCGGATCACCAGGGAACAGGCTCATCGACGAGCTGGGGGCGAGACCGGCGATGAGCCCGGTCAGGGCCAGTCCGATCACCACCGGCGGGATCGTCACCACCAGGACCGCCAGCAGCTTTTCCAGCACGATCCGGAGCCGGGAGATCGGTTTGAGCGTGAGGTATGGCAGGGTCCGGTCCTCGACCTCGTTGCCGAGGGCGGCGGTCGCCACGATCAAGACGATGATCGGCAACAGCGTCGGCGCGATCACCGACTCCAAGAACAAGGTCGTCACGAACCCGGCCGGCGTCGTGAACCCGGAATTGAGCAGGTAGATGCCCGCGAACAAACAGGGAATGAGGGACAGGACGACCACCACCCGGATCGCCCGCCCGCCCAAGAACTGACGATACGTCAGCGTCGAAATCGGCAATAGACGCCACATCATGCTAGTCGCCATAGGGGATCCTCAAGTGTCCGAAGAGCGCTAGCGCGGGTCTCAGACGAGTTGTCCAGCGCCATCGCCGCGCAGGCCGCGCGCTGGACTAGAAGTCCGCGCTGAGCGCCGAAAAGTCCTTTCAGGACTGAATAGGGGACGCTTCCCCGGCCTACGACTCTTCCGCAAACCGCTGAAACAGAACGAAACTGCAGCGGGTTCCTGTCTCCGACCAAGCCCCTCGTGTTCAGTCCTGAAAGGACTTCGTGGTGCTCAGCGCGGAATTCATTCCCGCGCCCGCCCCCATGTTGCCCCGCTTCCGCCGCAAGGTCTCTAATCCGAACGCGGGTCGTCATCAGCGCTCGACCAGATAGGCAAAGACCGAGGTCAGCGACTCGTCCACGGGCTGGACCTCGAACAACCGGATGTTCTCCTGTTTGGCGACCACGGTGACCGCGCGGGCGAAGGAGCGGACATCATCGGTTTCGGCCAGCAACCGGCCGTCGCGGTCGATCTTGATCGATCGGGTCGCCGGCACCACCATCAGCGCCGCCGCCAGGCGCCGGCCATCGTCGGCCCGGATGCGGACCGCGTGGTCATGCTCGTCCATCCGGTTCCGGATCGCCCGGTAATCACCGGCCGCGGCCAGCTTGCCGTTGACCACCACGAGGATGTTGTCGGCGAAGCGCTCGACCTCAACCAGGACGTGCGAGGAGACGAGGATCGTCTTCCCTTCGCGGCCGAGCCGCCGGATGAGGGTGATCAGGCCGGCCCGCTGGACGGGGTCGGTACCGTTCAGCGGTTCGTCCATCAACAGCACGTCGGGATCGTGGACGAGCGCCGCCGCCACCTTGATCCGCTGCCGCATTCCCTTTGAGTACCCGCCCAACAGCCGGTCCTCGGCCTCCGCCATGTCGACCAGCCCGATCGCCCGGTCGGTGGCGGCATCGATATCGGGCAACTTCTGGAGGATGGCGTTCAAGCGGATAAATTCGCGCCCGCTGAGATGCGGGTACAGCTCCTCTTGCTCCGGCACCAACCCAATCTTGCGATACGCGGCCGGCTTCCCGCGGGCTGCCTGGCCGTCGATCTTAATCGAGCCGGTCGAGGTCGAGATCAGGCCGGAAATCATCTTCAGCAGGGTCGATTTACCCGCCCCGTTCGGTCCCAGCAGCCCCGTCACCCCCCGCGTCACGCCGAAGCTGACATCGGACACCGCCACCACATCCCCGTACCATTTCGAGACGTGCTCGACCGTGATCGTGGGGGCTATGCCGCCGGCGACGCCGGGCAGCAGCATCGGATCGATTGGCTCGACACTCGATGGCGGGTTGCTCCTATTCATTGGGCACATACCGGAGATACATGACGACCCCGCACACCAGCACGACCCCAACCATCACCGCCCCGTAAACGGGCGCCTCGAGGCCGATGTTCGAGGTGATGGGATCAGCGCTCGCCTCCCACATCTGGGTCGCTAGCCCGGTGACGGTGAGCGTGGGACTGAAGAAGACGACGATTCGTTGCCAGGCTGGATCGAGGTTCGCCGCGAACAGGAGCGTGTTGGCGAACGCCTCCGTCATCAGGAAGCCAAAGACGATGATGCCGACGGCGATGCTCTTGCGACCGGTGAACGACGAGATCATCAGCCCGATCGCGCCAAGATAGAACGCGATCAGGACGCCGGCGATGACGATCTTGCCCAGGTCGTCGATGTTGATGCGCATCGCTTCGAGCGGCGAGTCTTCCAGGAGCTGGTTGCCGAGCCACAGGATGACGAGCGGAACGAAGCTGACCGTCAAGGTCAGGATCGCCGTGGCCGCCACTTTGGCCAGCAGATAGTCAAGCCGGGTGATGGCGCGGGAGAAATAGAGGGGTAAGACATTCTCGCGCCGGTCGCCACAGAGCATCTCGGGCGCGATCGTGGCGACGAAAATCCCCTCGATCAAAAACGAGATGCCGACGAACCCGGCGTAGTCGATAAATTCCGCTTGCGGCAAGAAGCCTTTGACCCCGATCGCGACAATAACCGGCACCAGGATCCCGATGTAGAGCAGGATCGGGATGATCTTGGCGCTGATGCCCTTCTTGATGCCGAGCGCCCGCTTCATCGAATAGGTGGTCAGCGCCCAGATCGCGTGGCCGCGGCCGAGCCGGGGACCGTCGTAGTGCTGGTAGCCGCGATCGTAGACTTCGCCATATCCCGGTTGCTCAGCCACGGTCATGGCCGGCCCCTCGCTGGTCGGGTCCGCCGCCGTTCGCGTCGACGCGCCCAAAGTACAAGTCTTCCAACGATCGAGCGCGGGTTCGCAGCGAGCGGAGCGGGAGCCCGAGATCGGCGGCGGCATCCCGCACCGCGTCAAACACCCGGTCGTCCGTTTTGGAGACCACGAACTCATCGCGGCCGTAGTCGGCGCCGGCGGGACGGGCGTCGATGCCGAGGCTGGCCAAGCGACCGACAAAGGCGGCGGTGTCGCCATCGATCCGCAGGATCAAGTCGCCCCCGCCGTCGCCCATGTCGGTGATCGACTGCGCCGCCACCAGCCGGCCGTCATCGAGAATGACGACATAGCTGCACACGCGCTCGATGTCCTCCAGGATGTGGGACGAGACGACCACCGCGATCCCCAGCAGGCGATGAATGCGGACGATCAGGTCCAGCATCTCCTCGCGGCCTTGCGGGTCCATGCCGTTGGTCGGCTCGTCCAGGAAGACAAGCTCCGGGTCGTGGACGATCGCCTGGGCCAGCTTGACCCGCTGCTTCATCCCGGTCGAAAAGCCCTTTATGAGGCGGTAGCGCTCCTCGTCCAGGCCGACTTGATAGAGGACGTCGGCGGCGCGTTGGCGGGCGGGGCGGGCCGGCAAGCCGCTCATCTCGGCCATGTGGGCGACGAAATCGGCGGCGGTGGCGCCCGGTGGCAAGCATTCCGATTCCGGCATGTAGCCGACCCGCTGGCGGATCGCCACCCCATGCGTGCGGGTATCGAACCCGAGCACCTGAGCCTCACCGCTCGTCGGCGTCGCCAGACCGAGCAAGAGCCGGATCAGCGTGGTCTTGCCGGCGCCATTGGCGCCGAGCAGGCCGACCGCTGCCCGCGGCACCGAGAGGTCCAACCGGTCAAGCGCGACGACCCCGCGATAGCGCTTCATGAGATCGCGGGTCTCGATCACCGCCCGCGCTGACGACGGTTCCGATTGGGCTGGCGCGACGGGCGGATTGTTGACAGTGATGACCAATGCGCTCAACCTGGATGCGATCTCGGCCCGGCCGGGTGAACGTTGGAGGGTCCGTGTCCCTCACCGGAGCGGAGTGTAGCAGTCGCGTCCCATTTCGTCCGCGAACCGTCAGCCTGAGCGCCACGCCAAACGTAGGCGTCCGGCTCGGACCGCCGCCGGGTCATGGTCACCTAATCGGACGGCTAGGTGGACTCCTGGTCAAGTCGGCGATGGATGACCCCGGTCCACGCCGTAGGCTTTGGCCAAGCATCGTATGCCCGCCGCTTCACTTGCGAATCGCGGCAGCTTCTCAGGGAGACAAGCCCATGACGACCGAATCACCCGCGACCACCCTGGCCCAGGTATCGGACGACCTCGCGAACGCGGTCGAACGCGCCGCCGCCAGCGTCGTCACCGTCAACGCCAGGCGACGGCTGCCGGCCAGCGGCATCATCTGGAACGACACCGGGCTCATCATTACCGCCAACCATGTTGTCGAGCGAGACGAGGAGATCACGGTTAATCTCCCCGACGGTCGCGAGGTGGCCGCCGCCCTGGTGGGCCGCGACCAAGGCTCTGATCTTGCCCTGCTCCAGGCCGAGGCAACCGGCCTGACGCCCGCCACACGGGCGACGACGGAGGCCCGGGTCGGCCATCTGGCGCTTGCCGTCGGCCGCCCCGGCCCCAGTGGTCCGATGGCCTCCTTTGGCTCGATCAGCGTGGTGGGGGGCGCTTGGCGGCGGCCGCGCGGCGGCCAGGTCGAGGGCTTCATCCGGGCCGACGTGGCGATGCTGCCCGGCTTCTCCGGCGGGCCGCTCGTCGACGCCCGCGGCGACGTGCTGGGTCTCAACTCGTCGACCCTCGGTCGCGGCTCCGGCCTGACCGTCCCCTACCGGGCCATCGAATCCGTCATCAGCTCGCTCCAAACCCACGGCAAGATCCGGCGTGGCTACCTCGGGGTGGCCGCCCACGGCGTCCAGTTGGGAGCACCGTTGGTCAGTGCCCTCGGGCTTCAACAGGAAAGCGGGTTGCTCGTCGTCGCGGTCGAGCCGGACAGCCCGGCGGAGCGGGACGGCGTCCTGCTGGGCGATGTCGTGATCGCCCTCAACGGCGAGCCGATCGCCGATGTCGAAGAGTTGCAGGACCGCCTCACCGGCGAATGGGTCGGCCAGGCGCTACCGATCCGCGTCATCCGCGGCGGCGCCTCACACGAGCTGCGCGTCACCATCGGCGAGCGCGACTTGTCGTGAGTCGTGAGTCGTGAGTCGTGAGTCGTGAGTCGTGAGTCGCGAAAGAGCGTCGTGAGTCGTGAGTCGTGAGT
>JALZJP010000051.1 GCA_030859715.1 Chloroflexota bacterium | reverse complement strand
GGCCGGAGCGGTATTGACCGCTCCGGCCCCCTGCCAGCGACGGATGCCGCGGCCGGGTGATGATTACCCTTCCGGGGTGGCGGCGGCGCCGACCGTGACGCCTTGCTCCTCGTAGTAGCGGAGGGCGCCGGGGTGGAACGGCACCGGTGAGTTGGCGACGGCTGATTCCAGCGACAGGTTCTCCGCCTCCGGGTGCGAGAGGATCAGGGTGTCCTGGTTCTCGAACATCGCCGCCAAAATGTCGTGGGCCAGCGCCTCATCGAAGTCCGCGTGCACCACCAGGACGTTGGGCACGATGATGACGTCGGTCTCCTCGTCGTGGCCGGGGTAGGTGCCGCCGGGCAGGGTGTCGGTGCCGTAGAACTCGCCGTACTCGTCTTGCAGCGCGCTCGCCAGGTCGCCGTTCGGGAGCAGCTTCAGATCGAAGTTCGGCGTCGCCCCGAGGTCGGTGACCGAGGCGGTGGGCAGGCCGCCCGACCAGAAGTAGGCGTCGATCCGGCCGTCGCGGATGGCGCCGGCGGACTCGGCGGCGCCGAGCTGCTCGCGGGTGATGCCGGATTGGGGATCGATCCCGGCGGCGGTCAGGATGCGGTCGGCGATGACCTCGGTGCCGCTGCCGGGGGAGCCGACCGAGACCCGCTTGCCGGCAAGGTCGGCGACGGTGTCGATGCCGGCGCCGTCACTGGTCACGATGTGCGTGACGTTGTTATAGAGCACCGCCAGCGCCTGCACCGGCACGGCCTGCTCGAAGGGACCGGTCCCCTGGGCGGCGTCGTACAGCGTGTCCGCCAGGACGAAGGCGAGATCGGCATCCCGGCTTTCGATCAGGCGGAGGTTGTCGACCGAGGCCGGCGTCACTTCGGCGGTGACGTCGATCCCTTCGATCTCGTTCGAGATCAGGTTGGCGAGGCCGCCGCCATACGGATAGTAGACGCCGCCGGTGCCGCCGGTGGCGATCGAGAGCCGGTCCTGGGCCAGCACGTCCGGGACGGCGACGGCGAGCATCGAGGTCAATATCAGGATCACCAGCAGATCACTTGATCGTCGGGGCCAAGACATCTTCGTCCTCCTTTGCCTCTGTTCCAGCGCTGGCACATCGCGCCGGCGCTTCGCAACCGTTGCAGTGGACACGAGGGCTATCATACGGCACGGTAGCCGCCGTAGCGCCCGCGGTGGCTGTTTCCGTCGCGAGTATGGGCCTGGTTTAGTGTTGCACACTACATCAATCCGGGGCGTCGGGCAGGTCTGGTCTCGAAATATCAGCGGAGGAGCTGACGACGGCGTGATTGTTCGCTTCGTGGCGCTGGCGATCGTGACCGCCTTCATCTCCCGCGTCGCGGCCGGGGAGGGGCTGGTGCCGGGTGATGTTTGGCTGGCGCTCCGAATCCAAGCGGTCTCCGGGCCGGGCCTGGATTCGGTCGCGCGGGCCACCAACTGGCTCGGCCAGGGGCTGCATGCGTCGTTGATCTCGCTCGCTGTCGTCGTCGTTTTGTTCGTGACCCGGTTCCGGGCCGAGGCGTTGCTGGTGCTGGCGGCGGCGCTGGCCCGGTTGCTGAACAATCCGCTCAAAGTCGTGCTCAACAGCCCGCGGCCGACGATCGAGCGGATCGGCGTCAGCGAAGACGCGACCGGGTTCGGCTATCCCAGCGGCCACGCGATGGGGGCGATGCTCTTGTTTGGCGCGCTCATCATCATCCTGCCGGCGATCGTCCGCCGCCGGTGGCTGGCCATGGTGCTTCAGGTCGTGGCGGTCTTGCTCATCCTCGCCACCGGCTTTGGCCGGGTCTCCACCGGCGCCCACTGGCCGTCGGACGTCCTAGGCGGCTACCTCTGGGGCTTGTTGATCCTGCTGCCGCTCGGCTGGCTCTACCACCGCTACCGGTGGGAGCTAAACCTACGCCGGCGGTTCTGGCAAGGCGCGGGCTAGACCGAAGCCGCGGCGCTGGCGCGGGCGACCCGGATTTGATCGGCGTGGTCGTGGGCGTGGCCGGCATAGATCCGCAGCCAGTCCTCGGCGCCATAGGGTCCGTCAATCTCGTTGTGGGTGCCGGCTCTGCCCCAGTCGATCTCGCTGAGCTGGTCGAGGATCTCGGCGGTCGAGGCGCGGGCGCCGGCGAACGCCTGGAACGAGCCGGCAATGGGGCGTCCCGGATAGGACAAGGCCCGCACGAACTCGTCCTGGTCGTAGCCAACCATGGCCGGCGCCGGTTCCGCGATCAGGCGGCGCAGCCGGATGGCGGAGGTCATCTCGCTGTCGGCGAGGTGATGGACGATTTCGCGAGTGGTCCATTCACCGGGCGCGGGCCGGGCGTCCAGCTCGGCGTCGGTGATGCCGGCCAGCGCGTCCTCGATCACGCGGGGGCCATCCTTGTATTGGGCTACGAGCCGTTGGCGCGTCGCTCCGTCCATCGTCGTCCGACCTCCTCACAAGTGGTGCCGTATCGCGTTACAACCGGCGGGCGCCCAACGGCGTCGGTTTCGGAATTGCTCTCCGGCGCCTATGGCCGGGCCACGCTGTTTGATGAAAGACGCCGCGCGCTCTTGTGACGTGAGATGCTCGCTCATATGAATCGCGGCGCCAGGGTGCGTCTCGAACCGCGATCATGCGGCGGGCCCGGCCGCTCGGTGGACCAGCGCTTGCAACAAACCAGCCGCCGCCCCGGCGGACCACACGTGTAGCCCGCTGGCGGCAGCGGCGCAACGGGAAAGTAGTCAACGGATGTCAATGTCACGTCCGGCCGTTTCGTTTTCTCCGATCGATGGCCGGACGGTGCTGATCGCCACGATCCTGGCCTCCAGCATGGTTTTCATCGATGGCTCGGTGGTCAATGTCGCGTTGCCGACCTTGCAGCAGGAGTTTGGGGCGACCGCCGCCCAGACGCAATGGGTGGTCGAGAGCTACGCCCTCTTCCTCGCCGCGTTGATCCTCGTCGGCGGCTCGCTGGGCGACCTGTTCGGTCGGAAGCGTATTTTTCAACTCGGCGTCGTGCTCTTTGCCGCGACCTCGATCTGGTGCGGGCTGGCGTCGAGCATCGAGATGCTGATCGCGGCGCGGGCGGCGCAGGGCATCGCTGGGGCGTTGCTGACGCCCGCCAGCCTGGCGATTATCAGCGCCGCCTTTACCGACGAGACCGAGCGCGGCCGGGCGATCGGGACCTGGTCCGGCTTCACCTCGGTCGTCACCGCCGGCGGTCCGGTGCTTGGCGGCTGGTTGGTCGACAACGCCTCCTGGCGGTGGGTCTTCTTCATCAACCTGCCGCTGGCCGCGATCGTGATCGCGGTCGCCATCCGGGGCGTGCCCGAAAGCCGCGATGATGAACCCCGGCGGCTTGATCTTGCCGGCGCCGGCTTGGCGACCGTCGGCCTCGGCGCCCTTGTCTTCGGCTTGATCGAGGCCCCGATCCGTGGCTGGGGGGATCCGCTAGTGCTGGCCGGTCTGGCGGTCGGGGTGGTCGCCCTCGTCGCCTTCGTCGCGGCCGAAGCGCGCATCCGGTCGCCGATGGTCCCGCTCGGGCTGTTCCGTTCTCGCACCTTCTCCGGCGCCAACCTGTTGACCTTCTTGCTCTATGGCGCGTTCGGCGGCGCCCTGTTCTGGTTGCCGTTCAACTTGATCCAGGTCCAGGGCTACTCGGCGACGGCGGCCGGCGCCGCCTTCGTGCCGGCGATCCTGATCCTGTTCGCCCTCTCGCGTTGGACCGGCGGCTTCATCGGCCGCTTCGGGGCCAAGCTGCCCCTGACGATCGGACCGGCCATCGTGGCCGTCGCCCTGGTCCTGATGGCGCGGCCGGGCATCGGCGGCAGCTATTGGACGACCTTCTTCCCGGCGGCGGTCGTGTTCGGCCTCGGGATGGCGATCACGGTGCCGCCACTGACGACGGCCGTGATGTCGGCGGTCTCGCGGAGCCAGGCCGGCATCGCCTCCGGCATCAACAACGCGGTGTCCCGCACCGCCAGCCTGCTCGCCATCGCCGTCTTCGGCGTCATCCTGACCACCGCCTTCGATCGCGCCGTCAGCGACCGGCTGGACGCCATCCCCGGCCTATCGCCGGACACCCGAGCGGCGCTGGACGCCCAACGGGCGGACCTGGCGGC
>JALZJP010000010.1 GCA_030859715.1 Chloroflexota bacterium | reverse complement strand
GCGTGGTCGTGACAACCACGCGCCAGCAGCCCGGCGTCCCCTTCCCATCACCACCGTAGCGACCGGCGGACCGGATCGCAACGGCCGCAAAGTCAAGGCGGCAACGGCGACAACGACGGCGGCGATGCGGCTCTCGGCATCCCAGATCGCCGCTTGACACGATGCGCCTCGGCCCTGACAATCTTGACTTGTTTGGTCGGATTTCGTTCGAATTGTTGAGGTTGCTGGAAGATGGGCCGCTCGCTCTCCCTTACGCCATCAATTAGCCATGCGCTCGACCGCGGCCTGGACGGGTCGGGGGCGGCCCGCGGACCCGAGCCCGCCCCGTTGCCGGGCCAGCGGTTCGGCGCGGACATCCTCGGCCTGACGATCTTCCTCGTCACGCTCGCCGCCTACGCGCTGACCAAGCTCACCTAACGCTCACCTCGAATCAAGTGGACTGGGCCGCCTGGATCGCCGGCGCCTGGACTTCCAGACCGCGCACGGTCCACTTGGCGCGATCCGGCGGGCGTGCTATGATCGGTCCGTCAACGTGAGAATGAGTCTCATTCTTGACTGGTCTACTCGGAATTGCAACCGTTGACCGTTTCAGCGCGACCTCGCCGCGAACGACGCTCGATTGGGGAGCCTGACCGCGATGCGACCATTCATCACGCGATTTTTCGTCTGGTACGAGCGCAATTACGCGCTCAACATCGGCATCGCGGCGTTCCTGTTCCTGCTCCAGCTCGTCCACCTCTACTGGCTGACGACGGACGTGGTGGCGATGCGGCTGACGGGGGAGAGCTGGTTCAGTCCCAGCGGTCCGCTCCGCTGGTTCATTCTGATCGTCGATTACACCGAGATTCCGGCCCTCTTCTCGGTCTCGCTGGTCTACATCAACGAGCTACGCAAGGGCTGGAACTGGAAGAGCGCGCTCTTCCTGCTCTTCCTCAACTCGCAGTGGCTCCACATCTTCTGGATCACCGATGAGTTTGTCGTGGCCGAGCTGGGAGGCGGGGCCGGCGGCACCTTGCCGGTGGCGCTGGCCTGGGCCGCGATCGCAATCGACTACCTCGAGCTGCCGGTCATCTACGACACCATGCGCAAGTTTGCCGTCGCCATCCGCGAGCGGCGCACCACCACCTTCCTCCGGGAGGAGTTGCGATGAGCCCGTTCTGGTTTGTGCCGCTCCATAGCGGTCTCGCCGCGCACGATTGGTTGCTCCAGGCGGCGGTGATCCTGATGATCGCGGGGGTTTGGCTTTTCCTCGCCGGCGCCATCGAGCGCCGAGCGGCGCGGCGCCAGCGGCAAGGATCAGAACGCCCCGTCAACCACTGAGCGCGCTTGATCGTGTGTACAATGGCCACGATGAATCCTGTAGCTGGTTGGTCCTACGGGCGCGGTGACAACGTGCCGGCTGCTTGGCGCCGGCGTGTCCATGCCTGGCAGCGCTAATGGCGATTCGCCATATCTTCGTTGATGAAGCCGGCAACCTCGACTTCTCGAGCCGCGGGTCCAGGTTCTTCATCGTGACCTCGGTCACGCTCGATCAGTGCGGGATGGGGAACGACCTCCTCCAACTCAGACGGGAGCTGACCCGCCAGGGCTGGAATCTGACCCGCGGCTTTCACGCCACCGAGGACAAGCAGCGGGTCCGCGATGCGGTCTTCCAGCTCATCAACGATCACGACTTTCGGATCGATGCGACGATCTTCGAGAAGGCCATGACCATTCCGAACGTCCGAGAGAACAGTGCTGCCTTCTACAAGCGAGCTTGGTTCTTTCACATGAAGCATGTCATGCCGCGAATCGCATCCCCGGCTGACGACGTTCTGGTGATTGGTGCGTCGATCAGCTTGAACTGGAAGGCGCAGAACGCACGCGAGGCGATGACCGAGGCAATCAAGGACACATTGCACCCGATTCCGTTTACGACCGCCTCGTGGTCCGTGAGCTCGGAGCCATGTTTGCAAATTGCCGATTACTGTTGCTGGGCTCTCCAACGAAAGTGGGAGCGCAATGATTTCCGCTCATACAACCTGATTCAGCAAGAGATTCAGAGCGAATTCGACATTTTCAGGGGTCAAGAACCGTACTATTAGAAATGAAAAATGGGTCGGCTACCCGAGCAGTATGCCCGGGAGAGCCCAGGGGCTCTTGTCACCAACCCGCGAATCCGGATGAATTGTGCCGCACCCGTGCGCCAATGTCAATTCCCGCTATTGATACACTTGGTAGATCGGATGTGCTAAACAGCCGGGGATGTGGTATCGTCCCCCGACGCGCCCGGTCGTGAGCGGCCGGGTGGAGCGAAGGGCGCGAGGCGTGGAGTTGCTTGCCGAGAGCTGGCAATACATTCTCGACAACCAGGATCGCTTTGGCGAGGCGGTGGTCGTCCATCTGCGGCTGAGCATCATTGCCTTGCTGGCGGCCATCGCGATCTTCTTCCCGATCGGGGTCCTCGCCTCCCGGAGCGGCCGGGCCGGGGCCGCCCTGATCGGGGTCGTCTCCGCCGCCCGCGTCGTGCCCAGCCTGGCGGTCCTGTTCTTGCTGTTGCCGTTTTTCGGCCTGGGGGAGCGCCCGGCGTTGATCGCGCTGACGCTGCTGGCGGGACCGGCCCTGGTCATCAACACCGATGCCGGGTTGCGCAACGTCGATCCCGCCGCCCTCGAGAGCGCCCGCGGTCTGGGGATGAATGCCTTTCAGGTGTTCACCCGAGTCCAACTGCCGCTGGCGGTGCCGGTGGTGATCGCCGGCATTCGGACCGCCTCGGTGGAGGTGATCGGCAGCGCCACCCTGGCGGCGTTTATCGGCGCCGGCGGGCTCGGCACGTTCATCACCAGCGGCCTGACCCTGTTGGACGAACGGCTGCTGTTGGTAGGGGCGATCCCGGTCACGCTGCTCACCCTCGGCGCCGAATCGGCGTTGGGCGGGCTCGAACGGCGGTTGACGCCGCCCAACGCGGCCTGACAATCCCCTGCCGCCCGGCGTTCTATGCGGTGGACAGCATGTTGCGTCAGACACAACGACTGAGCCGACGAGCGAGACGAGAGGAGACAGGAACAGATGGTAACCCGACGTACAGTAGTCAAAGGTTTGGCGGTGACGCCGGTCGCCGGCGCCACCCTGTTCGCCGTTCCGGTCCACGTTTTGGGCCAGGACACGGTGGCGATTGGCTCCAAGAACTTCACCGAGCAACTGATCTTGGGTGAAATGTACGCGCAGCGATTAGAAGCGCTCGGCCTGCCGGTCAGCACCAGCCTCAACCTCGGCGGCACCGCGGTCGCCCACGAGGCCCTGGTGGCGGGGGAGATCAGCCTCTATCCGGAATACACCGGCACCGCCCTGACCGTGATCCTCGAGATCCCGATCGCCTCGGTTCAGGGCACCCCGGAGGCGGGCGCTTCCCCCGTCGCCGGCACGATCGACGAGCGGGTCTACCAGCTCGTGGCCGATGGCTACCTCGAGCAATTCGATCTGGTCTGGCTGGATGAGACGCCATTCAACAACACCCAGGCGCTGGCGGTGAAGCGAGCCTTCGCCGAGGAGCAGGGCATTAGCACGATCTCCGAGCTGGCCGCGATCGCCGGCGACCTGACGATCGTCGCCCCCTCCGATTTCGTCGAGCGGCCAGACGGCCTGCTCGGGCTGCAAGAGTTCTACGGTATGGAGTTTGGGGAAGTCTTGAGCGTCGAGCCCGGTATCCGCTACCAGGCGCTGCAGGAAGACCAGGCCGAGGTCGTGCTTGCCTTTGGCACCGACGGCCAAGTGGCGGGCTTTGACCTCGTCTTGTTGGCGGACGATCTCGGCCTGTGGCCGCCGTATCATGTGGCGCCGGTCGTCCGCCAGGACGTGCTGGATGCCTATCCGGAGCTGGCGGACGCCCTGAACGAGATCGCGCCGCTGCTGACCGACGAGGTGATGGCGGAGCTGAACTGGCGGGTCGACGGCGACGCCGGGGAGGAGCCTGCCGACGTGGCGCGGTCCTTCTTGGAGGAGAACGACCTGCTCGGCGAGTAGGCCGCGCTCGGCGGGATCAACACGCGAATTGCCCGCCGACGTCGCTGAGACGGGAGACCACTTAGTTGGTCCCGTTCAGCGACGCCAGGCGCCACGGAGGACGGTGCGGTATCGCCAATCAGGGGGAAGCCAGCCGGGCCGACGTGGCCAATGCCGCGGCGACGATCGAGTTCCAGGCGGTGGTGAAGCATTTCGGCGGGGCGAGCCGGGCGGGCGTCGATGGCGTGAGCTTCACCGTCGAGCCCGGCTCGTTGGTAGTCCTGCTCGGGCCGTCGGGCTCGGGCAAGACGACGCTGCTGAAGCTCGTCAACCGCCTCTACGAGCCGACCTCCGGCGTGATCCTGATCAATGGCGAGCCCTCGACCGCCCAACCGGCGCCCGAGCTGCGGCGCCGGATGGGGTACGTGATCCAGCAAGCGGGGCTCTTTCCCCACTACCGGGTGGCGGAGAACGTCGCGGTCGTGCCGAAGCTGCTGCGTTGGGACAAGCAACGGATCAGGCGTCGGGTCGATAATCTCCTTGATCTGGTCGGCTTGCCGCCGGAGACCTATCGTGACCGGTATCCGGCTCAGCTCTCGGGCGGGGAGCAGCAGCGGGTTGGCCTGGCCCGCGCCCTCGCCGCCGCGCCCGCCACCCTCCTCATGGATGAGCCGTTCGGGGCGCTCGATGCGATCACCCGCTCCCGGCTCCAGGACGAGCTGTTGCGGATCCATGCCCGCTTCGGGCAGACGATCCTGTTCGTCACCCACGACATTGAGGAAGCGGTGCGCCTGGCCGATCAGATCGTGGTCATGTGCGAGGGCCAGGTCGTCCAGTACGACACGCCGCTGAAGATCGTGATGACCCCGGCCAACGAGTTCGTGGCCGATCTGGTCGGGGCCGACGATGTCTTGCGCCGCCTCAGCCTGGTTTCGGTGGCGGCGGCGTTGCGGCCGTTAGCGGGCGAGGTGGTACGGGCCGAGGGTCCGGTGGTGCCACAATCGGCGCGGATGCGCGCCGCCCTCGGCACCCTGCTCGAAAGCGGCGCCCCCCGGCTCGTGGTCGTGGATGACGACGCCAATCCGATCGGAACGCTCGATCTCCGCGCCATCCAAGACGCCAGTGTGCCGCATGTCGAGGGCCGGTCGGAGCAGGCGGCGGCCAGCCTTGCCGAAAGCGCGCGCTAGGTGGACCTCGACTATCTGATCGGGCGCCCCGATCGGGTCTTGGAGCTGACGCTCGAGCATATCCAACTCTGCCTGACCGCGGTCGCGATCGCGCTGGTGATCGCCATCCCGCTGGGAGCGATCGCGACCCGCTTCACGGGCTTGACCCTGCCGATGGTCAGCGTCCTGGGCGTGCTCTACACGGTGCCGAGCCTCGCCTTCCTCGCCTTCTTGATTCCCGTGCTGGGCATCGGCGTGGTGCCGGCGGTCATCGTCTTGGCCGCCTATGCCCAGATCTTCCTGGTCCGCAACATCGTCGCCGGCCTGCGCGGGGTTGAACCGAGCACGCTGGAAGCGGCGCGGGGATTGGGCCTGGGGAGCTGGCAGGTCTTCCGCCAGGTCCGCTGGCCGCTGGCACTGCCGGTCATCATCGCCGGGGTCCGGACCGCCTTCGTGACGACGATCAGCCTGGCCACGGTCGCGGCCTGGATCGACGCCGGCGGCCTGGGCCAGTTGCTGTTCGAAGGCATCACCCGTAACGACCCGGACCGCATCCTGGCGGGCACCATCGCCATCACCGCCCTCGCCCTCCTGGCCGACGCCCTCCTCCGGTTCGCCGAGCGGTCGACGGCGATCGCCCGCGCCCGCCGTGAGGCGTGAGGCGTGAGGCGTGAGGCGTGAGGCGTGAAACGCCGGGCCTCCGCGCCGTCAAGTAGGCGCTCTTCACTTACGACTTACGACTCGTCAGTCGCGCCGGTGAGCGGGCCGAACGAGGCTTCGGTGCCGCCAAGCGGGTTGTATTCGAGGCCGACCCAGCCGGTGTAGCCCGCATCGTCGATCACGGCGTAGACATACGGGAAATTAATCTCGCCGGTGCCGGGTTGGTGCCGGGCCGGGCTGTCGGCGACCTGGATATGGCCGATCCGACCGGCCAGCTTCTGGTAGGTTTGCGTGATATTCCCCTCGGCTCGTTGGGCGTGATAGAAGTCGTACTGCAATTGCAGATGGGGGTTCCCGACCCGGTCGATCAGCGCCATCGCCGCGGCCGAGGTCGGCACCAGGAAGCCGGGGGCATCGAACGGGTTGAGCGGCTCAATCCCCAGCCCATACCCGGCGGCTTTCGTCTCCTCGGCGGCAAAGGCCAAGTTCTCGGCCGCCACCGCCAGTTGCTCCTCCATCGAAACGTCCGGCAGCGCCTTGCCAACCAGGCAATTGAAGCGCCCCGGCCGCAGCACCGCCGCCAGATCGAGGGCACGGGCCACGCCATCGCGGAACTCGCCCAGCCGCGTCCGGTCGTTGGCAATGCCGCGATCACCGGCGGCGAAGTCACCGGCCGGGAAGTTGAACAGCGCCAGCTCCACCCCGGTCCGATCCAGGGCAGCCCGCAAGGCGTCGGCATCCTCGGTGTACGGAAAGAGGATTTCCACCGCCCCGAACCCGGCCGCGGCGGCGCGTTCGATCCGCTCGACGACCGGGTACTCGGTGAACAGCATGGTCAAATTCGCGGCAAACCGGGGCACGAGCACTCCTCCCTCACGGCGTCGACGACTCGGTCATTCCGTGCAGATGATCGCATGCCTTCTCACCGACTGAGCACGGCGTCCAATGTCACCGCTTCCGAATGACACTCAGTATGCCTGTCGTGGCTATTGGACTCAGATCAAATCGGTAATTGGAAACGGTGGGACCTGTGCCGGTTGCTCAAGCGGACAGTAGGTATCTTCGAATCGGGTTTGACATCACCCAGATCGGCAAGCCCGGGCAGCCCCAACGAGACATCAAATTCTGCCGATGCCTACATAATGGAGCCAGAAGACGCGGATGAGATGCGCACCAGGCTACACCAGCTAACCGAACGTGGACAATTTCGTCATGGCCTTCCTCGATCCACTGCTTCTGGATGACTCAACTCCCTGGGCGGTCATTGGGCTAGTGTGGTGAGCTCGTGACTGACCGATTGTGGTCTTCACTGAAGATGACGCCGACTAGGTCTCTATCATGCTATCAAATACCACGACCTCGATCCCGAACTCCTCCGACAAGCGTTCCATGGCTTCATCGTGACCGACGCAAACGGCGACCGGTTTCACGGATGCAGGATTGAATCGCTTCTTCAGGAGCGCTGCACCGCCTAACACCTGACCGAAGTTGACTAAATCCATGGGGTAGGGCTTTGTCTGAACCACGATCACATCTTTGCCTTCAAGTGAAACATCCCGGGTGGTCCGCATTTCTGTCGGCTCATTCGGTAGGATGATCGCGTCAAGAACCCGCTTGCCGCTCTTAGCGCTCTTTTGAACGACGTGGAACTCCATAACGATGGTGCCACCACCTTGCCACCAGTAACGCTGGGTGAGCTTGTGTTCCCGCATTGCCCAGCGGGGTCGCCGAAGAGGTTGGTTCACCATTTCACTCCCGACGCCCACGAATCAACTTCTCTCGCTGCCAGGACCATATGTCCTCGTCGACAGCATTGAAAAAGCCAGTCGCGACTCGAACAATCAGGAAGAAAACTACGATCTTACCGAGCTCTGACAGTGACGCAGACGGCTTGGGGGCTTCCCTTGGAACCAACAGCCGGCATCGGCAATGCGCAAAGCAGCCGATCCTTAGACTGACCCATCCTTTCCCATGGTCGAGATTGACCATCTCCTATGGCAGCATAACTGCAACCATGTTCGCGACACAAGACTTTCCCAGATTGTCATCGATCCGACTTCCGTCGGCGGTGGATCTCGTCCCGCAGCAACGACCAGATGTCTGGTCCGGCGGCGTCAATGATCGCCTCGATCAGGCGTTTGAGAGTCCAACCGATGGAGCCGAGGACAGCGAGGGTGATTATGACGACGAGGTGGAGTCCGGAGAACCAATCGAAGGGCATAGCAACGCCTCACGGATAGTCCAGAACTGAACAACGGTCATGATCTGGCCGTTGTTGTTTCCGGATCATCTGAGAGGCAGAATGGAACTGCCGAGATTCTCCTACAGTCCAGCGCCTTCTCAGGCGCTCGGAACTGAAAGTGTACGTACATCTTGGCTGTAAGTCAAGTGGCTCGCTGTGGCAGAATACTGGCCTGGAAAAATCCATAGGAGGGCGCGGATGAACATCACTATCAACTGGCAAAAGGGAATTCTTGCCGCAAGATTGTTGATGAATTCAGCAACTGGAGTCCTGAAACGACTCAAGATTCATATACCACAATATAACGCAAACGAAGGAGGTGAGCGGAATGAAGTCAGAATTCAAACCAATCGGCACAAATGTCCAGCAGTGTAATCCTCTCGTGACCGCCCAGGAGCAGCTGACCGAATCGCAGCGATCGCCAATGCCGATCCCATCGGACAAGTCGCCGCAGGAGTTCTACGACAAGACTACCCAGCGGCCGAATGTGCGGGCGATTTTGGAGGAACTGGCCACCGGGTAAGGCATGCGAGAATGATGCCGTCACTCTACCCGCCGCGCATGACGGGATCAACATCCAGGCGCTCACGATCCTGCGCGAGCGCTTGGAGTTTTGGCCATCAGAGTCTTCGGGCTATTCAACTCTCGGTCCTCGTTGACGATCCTTTCCTGCCACTTGATGAAGACCGGATCGAGCAGTTCCGATACGGTACGGAAAATCTCCTGTAGCTCGTAATGTAGCTTTCCGTTTGGCTCTGAAGGGGAACAGTTGCAATGAATGATGATCCCGAAGTGGAGAAATTGCTTTCAGGTGGTGGTTACGAGGAGATTCTAGATTCGCTGGCAATCATGCATCCGCGGGTGGCCGCAATCCTCAAGCGCGCTCAGCATAATCGCAATTTAAAGATCCGGGCACTGTTTGGCAATAGTCGCTTGCGCGGGCTTGAAGAACTCATCTGGTTCTTGGAAACAGTGCGTGACGAGATGGAACGGCATCCAACTCTATCTCGTCTCGCATTCTTGGTTGAGCGAGCACGAGCCGACTATGAGATCGGGATCGAAGCTATGCTGGCAGAAATGAGGGACGTGGTGTTCAACGCGATGCGGGATGTAATGGAGATCGACTATCTGTTGAAAGATTTCACACACGAACCGGCCCATATCGACGAGTGGTTAGCTATGTCACCGGACAAGCTCTTGAGCAAGTTCATGCCTGGATGCCTACGCAAGAGACAAGCAAAACGACTCGGCATAAAACCGGAGGAATTGCCGACAACGAAGGATTACAAGGGCCATAGTCGATTTCTACATGCGAATCCTCGCAGTAACCCGCTGGGTGATAAGGGAGTGCTCTCTCTTCCGGGGAGCGATGCAGGCCCATTCCAGGTCGACACTAGTTTTTGGGAC
This sequence comes from Chloroflexota bacterium, assembly GCA_030859715.1. Taxonomy (GTDB): domain Bacteria; phylum Chloroflexota; class Chloroflexia; order Thermomicrobiales; family UBA6265; genus JACCYK01. The sequence goes on along the minus strand of JALZJP010000010.1, from coordinate 5,571 downwards.
ATGTACCGCCACGGTGTCGATCTAATTCTTACGATTCGAGTACTTTTCACTACCATCGGCGAGACCGACAAGGAGTCGATCCTCTCTGACGACTACCTGCAAGAGTTCATTGTGGCAAACGATGAGGTTCGTGCCGCCGAACAGTACTTCTTTAGTCAACTCAAAATGAGAGCTCTCAATGATTCTGGTTGACACAACTTCATGTACTTTCATTAGTTAGAGTAAGTGCCTTATCAACCCGCTGAGATGATGCTCAAACAGCGAGGGTGGCTCGAACTCTACGCTGATACGGGCAACGTCTCCCAGGCAGCGAGGAAAGGCGCAACTACAGGAATGAGTTAAGCTAGCCTTACTTCGGACATAGCGATCGGCCGCAGGCAATGGCCGCGATCAGGTGCGATAGAGCGCCGCTCGAGCGCTAGGAAAACGGGTTGGACACCTTCTTTCGAAGACGGGTGATTTCTGACTCACGTCCCTAACCGGCGGACGTGGATCATGTTGGTGCGGCCGGAGACGCGGGTCATCGGCAGGGAGCCGGCGATCAGGGCGTAGGTGCCGTCGGTGGCCAGGCCGAGGTCGATGATCTGGCGGCCCGCGATCCGGAACAGGTGGTCCGGGTCGTCCTCCAAGGGAACGACCGTGGCCCGTACGCCCCAGACCAAGTTCAAACGACGGGCCATCGACTCCTCGGTGGCGACACCGATGATCGGCGGCCGCGGCCGGTATTTGGCAACGCGCCGGACGGCGGAGCCGGTGATCGTGAAGACGACGATGTGCTCGACCGGCGATTGCTCCGCCAGCTCACGAGCGGCGCGAGCGATGGCGTCGGCGAAGATCTGGGTCGGCTCGCGGTCCGGCAACGGCTTGGCCGAGGTCTCGGAGCGGATCGGCCCGTCCCGCTCCGCCTCGCGGATGATCCGGCCCATCGTCAGCACCGCCTCGACCGGATAGTCGCCGACCGCGGTCTCGGCCGAGAGCATCACGGCATCGGTGCCATCCCAGACCGCGTTGGCGACGTCGCTGGTCTCGGCCCGGGTGGCCACCGGCTGCGTGATCATCGACTCCAGCATCTGGGTCGCCGTGATCACCGGCACCGCCAGCTCGTTGGCGACCTTGATGATATCCTTTTGCGCCCGCGGCACCCGCTCCGGCGCCATCTGTACCCCCAGGTCGCCGCGGGCGACCATCAGCCCGTCGGCGACGCCGGCGATCGCCCGCAGGTTGGCCAGGGCGTCCGGGCGCTCGATCTTGGCGATCAGGCCGGGGCCGTTGGGGCCGCCGGCGAACTCGCGGGCCAGGCGCAGGTCGTACTCCTCGGCGATGAAGCTGAGGCCGAGAAAATCGACCCCTTGTTGCAGGCCCCAGGCCAGATCGGTCCGGTCAACCTCGGTCAGGGAGCCGCCCCGGATCGGGGCGCCGGGCAGGGTGACGCCTTGGCGGCCCAGGAGCTGGCCGCCGCGCCCGACCTGGCAGATCGCGACATGGCCGGTGATGCTCTCCACCAGCAGCTCGATCAAGCCATCGGAGATCAGGATCCGCGAGCCGACCTGGATCGCATCGAACAGAGCCGGATAGTCGATCCCGATCCGGGTCGCGGTCGTCGGCTCCGGGGTGTTGACGATTTCGAGCCTGCTGCCGCGGGCGACGGGGATCCGCTCCCCATTTGCCAGGGGGCCGGTGCGAATCTTGAGGCCCCGCAGGTCGAACAGGATCGGGACCATCCGGCCCAGCTCGGCGGAGGTCGAGCGCACGTCGTCGATCATTTGGGCCCGTTCGTCGGGCGAGCCGTGGGCGGCATTGATGCGGACGACATCGACCCCGGCCTGAAACAACGCGGTCAGCGTCTCGCGACTTGACGACGCTGGGCCGAGGGTGGCGACGATCTTCACCCGTCGCTCATCATAGACACCCAACCCGATCCCCTTTCCCGCTCGGCGTATGGCGCGCCCCACCAGCGCGGTGTGGTCGTCACCGCCGGTCTGCACCACTGGGATGGTACCAGGGCTCACGACGTTCGTGTGGCTCTGGCGCGGCCGGGATGTGCCGTCCCCGGCGCCACGAATCCACTGGCCCGATTGAACTACAATTCCCTTCACCGCCGGCGGCACGCCGCCCGGGCGATCGCCACGCCGCCGGAGATCGGCTCACCGGTGTCCGGCGCCACGTACCATCAGTTCGTCAGGATGCTTGGAAGCTGGATGACTATCGCCCCGCCCCCATCGCGACCAAGCCCGACCCCGATCCCCATTTCTCCCCGCGGCCGAACGATCCTAATCATTGCCGGGATCCTGGCGGTCGTGTTTCTGATCAATGCCGCCCCCATCGTGCCCCGGTTGCTGATCCTGGGCGCGGCCCTGGCGCTGATCCTCTCCTTCCCGGTGCAATTGCTGGAACGGGTCATGACCCGCCGGCTGGCGATCCTGCTCACCGTGCTCGGCCTGCTGTTGCTGATCGTGATCGCCTTGCTCGTCTTCATCCCGGTCCTGGTCTTTCAACTGACGGAGCTGATCGCCAATTCGCCCCAGTATCTCGATCAGCTCCAGGACGTCTCGATGCGAGCCTTGCAGTGGCCCCGCGACCGCGGCTTCTCCACGGCCGAGCCGGCCGAGGTCATCCAGCAGACCCGAGATCAGATTCTGGCCCAAGCCCAGGGGATGGCCCAGGATGTCCTGGCCAATATCCTCGATGCGGTGACGCAGACCGTGAGCGCCCTGATCGGCATCTTCGGCGTCATCTTCGTCGCGGTCTACATGCTGGCCGACGTCGGCCGCTTCCGGGCGGGGTTCATCAAGCTCACGCCACGCCGCTACCAGGGCGACGCGGCGGCCCTGTGGCAGATGCTCAGCACGTCGCTCAGCCGATACATCGGCGGCATCCTGATCTCGATCACGGTCCAAGGGGCCGCCGCCATGATCGCCCTCCTGGTGATCGATGTCCGCTACGCCGTGCTGTGGGGGTTGTGGACCGCGATGACCGCCGTCCTGCCCTATATCGGCGCCTATCTGGGCGCGGTGCCGGCCGTGATCTTCGCCTTTTTCGATTCACCGTTGAAGGCGCTGGTTACGGTCGGGATCTATATCGCCATCAACCAGCTCGAAGGAAATTTCCTGACGCCCCGGATCCAAGGGGAAGCGGTCCGGGTCCATCCCATGCTGATTTTTCTGGCGGTGCTGGCCGGCAGCGAGATCGGCGGCCTCTTGGGGGCGGTGATCGCGGTCCCCACCCTGGCCGTGCTCCGGGTGCTGGTGGAGTTCTTCGCCCACCGGCTCTATGTTCCGGCCGATCGCGATACGCGCCCGGAGGGCCGCGCTGGTGAGCCCGCCGACGAGGCCGGCAATGGTCTCGAAGTTCCCGTTCGATCCGAGTCACGGGTGGCTTCTCACCCGACCGCTTAGCATGCCGTCCGGACGACGACGAGCTTGTCGACGGCCGATTCGGCTCCCCACACTTCACCGGGCCGGCCATGGATCTGGCGGACCGCGGCGCCGGGGTCCGGCAGGAGAAGACTGGCGAAGGTCTCGGTGTCCGGGTCGAAGCGGACGAGGGCGTTGGCGCTGAAGTCGCTCAGCCAGACATCGTCCCGCTCATCGACATACACGGCATAGGCTTGGGGCGTAGCGCCGGGGAGGCGCCACTCCCGCCACTCCCCGGTCGCCGGGTCATAGCGGCCAACCTGGCCGGCGTTCCACTCACTGATCCACAACATGCCGGCGGAGTTTTCCCAAACCCGGCGCGGACCAGCGTCGCTCGTCGGCGGCTCTAACTCCGTGATCTGGATCCCGGCGGCAGTCTCCTCGATCAGACCCAGGTAGTTGCCGGCGAGGGAGACGAAGGAGACACCGCCGGCGCTGGCGGCGATGCCGTACGGCCCCCGGCCGCGCGGCGCCGGCCAAACCACAACTTCACCCGCGGCAGGATCGAGGCGACCGATCAGCCCGGCCTGACCGGTGAACCAGAGGATGCCGTCGCCATCGAAGACGGCCGTGTTGAGATTGGCGAAACCGCTCGCCGCGGGCAGCGGATAGGTTGCCACGGCCAGCGTCTCGGCATCGACTCGGACGATGGCGTTGAGCCCGCCGTCGGTGACCCAGGCGGCGCCGTCCGGGCCAACGATGACCCCATGGGGAGCGGAGCCGTCGCCGAGCGGAATCCGCTCACTCTCGCCGGTCGTAGGGTCGAACAGGCCGAGCACGCCGCTGCCCTGGCCGGTGTACCAAACGCTCGTCCCGTCGGCGGCCGGCGCCACATCGTGCGGATGGTCGCCCGCGGGCACCGCGAAGGTTTCCAGGCTGAGGCACGACTCGGGCGGGGTCTCGGTCGCGCCCGCTTCGGTCTTGGCGGCGCCGACCGGGGGCTGCGCCCCCAGCAGGAGCGCGCCGAAGATGACAATGGCAATGAGTACGATCCGCATGGTGCCAGCTCCTTTCCCGCGATCACGGGCCGGTACGAGCTTACCAGGAGCGCCGCCGCTCTGGGACGCGCCCAACGGATCGGATCCGGTGCTGGGTCAACGAGCGGATTGCGAGCGCGCCGAACCGGGCAGGGCAGAATGGATACGGCGACGAAGCCGCCACCTTCGCCGCCGCTGGGATGACGATCCCGGCGGTCAGCTCGTGCCCGAGAGGGTGTCGCCAAGCCAATCGACGATCTTGGCGCACGCCATCGAGACGTATGGATCCTGATCATAGAGCTCGATGTGGTTGTGCGTCTCGATCCAATAAAGTTCTTTCCGCCCGATCGCCGCGTCGTAGGCCGCCTGCGCGTATTCGGGCAGCAGGAAGAAATCCCGCGTGCCATGGACGATGAGGAGCGGCGCCGGGGCGACCAACGGCGCATGTGCCACCGAGTTGTAGGTGTAAAACGGCTCCAGGCTGGCCGCGGTCATGGTATTCGGCAGCCAGTTCGGCGCATCCTCGCCGGACGTCCGGTCGTAGTAGCTGAATGCCTCTTCGTTTGGCATAACAGCCACCGGGATTTCGGCCGAAAGTGCTTGAGCAATGGTCGGCACGTACTGCATCTCGCCGGTCTCTCGCTGCCGCTGGTGCAAATCGTTGATCGTTCGGAAGTACTGGGCGAATCCCTCCGCCCCCATCAATCGCTGGAAGGTGCCGCCGATGTTGTAACCCCCCGCAACGCTGACCACCGTCTTGACCCGCTTATCGAGAGCGCCGAGCGAGACGGCGTAGCCGCCTCCCATGCAGACGCCAACGGCGGCGATGCGCTCCGCGATGACGTCGGGGCGGGTCAGCAGGTAGCCAACGGCGTTGCTGTAGTCGGCGATCACCTGATTCGGATCGTAGTGGTGGCGCGGCTCACCTTCGCTCTCACCAAAGGAGCGGGAGTCGAAGGTGAGCACGGTGTACCCGGCGTCCGCCAGGCGTTCGGCGTAATGCGGCAGCGTCTGCTCCTTGACGCTGCTGATTGGCCCGCACATGACGACGCCGGGGGTGGGGGTATCGGCGTCACTCGCGGGCGGGCGATAGATGTGCCCGGCAAGCGAGAGGCCGTCGCTGTCGAAGCGGACGGCCGATCGCCGGCTCGGATTCGCGCGCAGCAGGTCGCCGGGGTCGG
>JALZJP010000042.1 GCA_030859715.1 Chloroflexota bacterium | reverse complement strand
GGCGGCGCCGGCCGGCGGCGCCGGGGTGGGCAGCGGTCCGGCGTAGTTATCCCGCATCGTCGGCGGCGTCAGCGGCCCCGCCTCCGGCGTCGCTTCGACATTCCCAGTCGGGTTGGTTCGGGTGTCGTCCATAACGGTGTCCTCCATTGCATATTCGCGCTCGCCGCCGCCGTGACGCGAACGACTGGCGGGCACGAGTGAGGAAAGCATACCTGATCGTCCGTGCCACCGATGAGACGACCATGGAGCGATTGGGGATGCCCGGAGGAGGTCCGTAGCGGGCGAGCTATTGGCGGCTCTTGCGTTCCCCTCACGAAAATGAGAATATGTGTTCGTATTGAGCGCGCGGACCAAAGCTGGTGAGATCGTGGCAAGTGGAAATCGAAGCGCGGGGGTCTTGACGGGAAGGCACAGAGGTGCTAACGTACCGAGGAGAGCAGATATAGTTCACTAAATTGGCGGTTACCAGCCGGTGGAGGTACAACGATGTACGCCCATTCTCCGCGCGACGGCGGACCGTATCAGAAGTTGGTCGATCATCTACGACAAGTCGCTGAGCTGGGGGCGGCCTATGCCTCGGCATTTGGCGGGGCCGACGCGGTGCGGTGGGCCGGTTGGTTGCACGACGTCGGGAAGGCGAATCCGGCGTGGCAGGACTACCTGGCCAAGTGTGTCGCCCAACCAGGCAGAAAGCACCGCTCGGTCGATCACAAGGGTGCCGGCGCCCTGCTGGCCCTGAGCACCCCTGGTTTGGCCCCCATGGCCTTCACGATCGCGGGGCACCATGGTGGACTCCCGAACCAGGACAAGCTCCGGTCGCTCCAAAAGGAATGGCGCCAGCGCGACGACATCCGGCTGGCACAAGAGTGGGCGAGCGCGGCCGGCATCCTCCCTGCTGCCGGCTCGCGGTTCGATCATGTCGTCCCTGATTTCGCCCGGCGAAACGCTCGCGCCAGTGAATTCTGGCTTCGGATGTGCTTTTCCGCCCTCGTGGACGCGGATTTTCGGGACACGGAGCGGCATTTCAACCCTGAGCTGGTGAGCGATCGCACGGGCATGCTCAGCATCCCGGTCCTGGTTGAGCGACTCATGACGGCCCAAGCGGGGTTGACCGGCCAGCATCAGGATGCCGTCAACCAAATTCGGCACGAGGTGTATCAGGCGTGCCTGGCCGCGGCCCCCCTGCCGCCTGGCATGTTCCGGCTCACGGTTCCCACCGGCGGCGGCAAAACCAGGTCGGGGCTGAGCTTTGGCCTGAATCACGCCAACGCTCACGGCATGGACCGGGTCGTCGTGGCGGTGCCGTTCCTCACGATCACCGATCAGACCGCCGATGTCTACCGCGGGGCGCTGGGCGCTGACCGGGCCGTGCTTGAGCATTACAGCAATGCCGGCACCGCTAACGACGAGCCGGGAGAGCCGACCCCGCGCGAGGTGTGGCGACGGTTGGCTGCCCAGGATTGGGATGCGCCGGTGGTGGTGACCACCACGGTCCAATTGTTTGAGAGCCTCTTCGGCAATTCGACCCGAGCCTGTCGCAAGCTGCACCGGCTGGCGAATGCGGTCATCATCCTTGACGAAGTGCAAACCCTGCCGGTGGCGCTCTTGGAGCCGATGCTCGATGTGCTGGCGGAGTTGACGACATATTACCGGACGACCGTCGTCCTCTGTACGGCGACCCAACCGGCGTTTGCCAGGGCGCCCGGTTTCGGCGAGCGATTCGCCAGCGTCCGCGAGATCGCGCTGGAGCCGCAACGGTTGTTTCGTTCGCTCCGGCGTGTTGAGTACGAGTGGCCCGAACAAACTGACCGGTGGAGCTGGGCCCGCGTCGCCGACGAGCTGCGACAGGAGCAACGGGCCCTGGCCATTGTTAACACGAAGCGGGACGCTCTCTCGCTCCTCGACGCCTTGGGTGATGTGGACACGCTCCATCTCTCGACCGCGTTGTGCGCGGCCCACCGGCGCGATGTGCTGGCGGTCATTCGGAGGCGACTTGCCGCGGGGCGGGACTGCCGGGTCGTCAGCACCCAGGTCGTGGAGGCCGGGGTCGATCTCGATTTTCCCGTGGTGTTTCGGGCCATGGCCCCGCTCGACAGCATTGTCCAGGCCGCTGGCCGGTGCAACCGGGAAGGGAAGCGGGACCGCGGCCGGGTGGTCATCTTTCAGCCGGAGGAGGGCGGCACGCCCGGCGGCAGCTACAAGGCCGCCACCGGCCTGACCGAGCATTTCGCGGCCGATGGCCCCCCCGACCTACACGACCCCGCCATCTTTGATCGCTACTTCGGTGAGCTGTACCAGTTGACCGACTTGGATGCGCGCCGGATTCAGGCGCTGCGCGCCAACTTCTCCTTCGCCGACGTGGCGGAAGAGTTTAAGCTGATTGACGACGACACCGTATCCGTGGTCGTTCCCTACACGGGGCTATGCCGGTTTGCCGCCGACCTCCCCGCCGAGCGCCAAACGCTCAAACATTCCGAGATCGTGGCCGATCTGCTGCGATTGCTTGCTCCACGCGATGATTATCGATCTCTCAAAAACATGCGCCCCCTCCTCGCCCGGGCCCAACCCTACACCGTCTCCTTGCGGCGGCGCGCGTTCGAGGAGGCGCAACGTGGTGGCTCGGTCTCGGAGCTGGCGGGCGGGCTCTGGAAATGGGAAAGGGGGTATGACGAGATTCGGGGCTTAACGTTCGACGCTGATCACGAACGCATGATCGCCTGAGCGCCGGGCGGACGGGAGCCGGTCGATGGCAACCGTGGGCCACGGCGCGGAAAAGGAGCGGGTATGGCAATCGAGTCACTGCTTGCGGTCAAGGTCTGGGGCGATCTGGCCTGCTTCACGCGGCCAGAGATGAAGGTGGAGCGGGTCAGCTATCCGGTGATGACCCCCTCGGCCGCGCGCGGGCTGCTGGAATCGATCTTCTGGAAACCGGAGTTCCACTGGCGGGTGGATGAGATCTGGGTCTTGAACGACATTCGGTACACCTCGTTCATGCGCAACGAGATTACCATCCGGGCGTCGGAACGGACCGCCCGCGGCTGGGCCGAGCATGGCGGCGGCTACTTGGCCGACGAGGACCGGACCCAGCGAAACACCCTGGCCCTGCGCGACGTCGCCTACGTCATCCGGGCTCAGGCGGCGCCTAAATCCGGCGCCGCTGCCGACGCCGCGAAGTACCGGGATCAATTTCGGCGTCGCCTGGAACGAGGCCAGGCTCATTCGACGCCATATCTCGGTTGTCGCGAGTTCGTGGCCAGTTTCGCTCCCCTGGCGGGCACCGAACGTCCGGTCCAACGCACCGAGGACCTGGGCCGGATGCTGCTCGCGCTCGACTACTCAAAAGAACGGGACGGTCACGCCACGCCCCGGTTCTTCGACGCCCGCCTTGACGACGGCGTGTTGCGCGTCCAGCACCATGAAGCGAGGGACTGACCATGCTCTTGCAGCGTCTCGCCGACTATGCGGACCAGATGGAGGAGTTGCCGCCGCCGATGTATCAGCCGACGGCGGTGCGTTACATCATTCGCCTCACCGAAGAGGGCCGGCCGCTCGGCGCACCAATCGATACCGCAGACCGGGCGAATCGTGCGACCGAGAAAGGCGTGCGGCGATTTGTACCGGCGGCGAAGCGAACGTCGGGGATCGAGCCCATGCTGTTGGCGGACAAGGCCGATTACGCGCTCGGTTTCGCCAGTGAGGGGGACCGTCCAGAGCAGATCACGCGGCGACACGAGTCCTTCGTCGACCTTGTGCGCGACTGTGCTGGCGACACCGATGAGCCAGCCGTGCGGGCGGTTGAACGGTTCCTTGATGGACCTGATCGCGTGGCACTACCGCTGCCCACGGATTTTGATCCGACTGCCGTGGTCACGTTCCAGGTCGGGAGCGCGTTGCCAATCGACCTGCCAACCGTGCGCGCGTTCTGGCAGCAGCGGCGATTGGTAGCCGATGCTGCTGACAGCCCGGACCTTCAATGTGTCATCTGTGGGAACGTGCGACCGGCGTTGCGGCGACATCTGTTCAAGATCAAGGGTATCCCGAACGGCCAAACCTCTGGCACGGAGTTGATTTCCGCCAATGAACGTGCCTACGAATCGTACGGCCTAAGCAACTCGCTGATCGCGCCGACTTGTAGTGCCTGCGCCGAGAAGTATGCGAACGCCCTCAACACCTTGCTTCGATCCGAGACGACTCATCTCAGAGTTGGCGATCTCAAGTTCGCGTTCTGGACCGCGAGGCAGGTCGGGTTCGATTTCCTTGAGCTCTTCTCGAATCCGAGCCAAGGCGAGGTGACAGAGCTGCTCTCGGCGGTGTGGACTGGTCGGCGGGCCGCGACCGAGATCGATGCCGCCGAGTTCTATGCGCTGGCACTCTCAGCCAGCGGCGCCCGAGCCGTTGTCCGGTCGTGGATCACGACCACTGTCGAGCAAGCACGGCGGCGGCTCGCGCGCTACTTCGCGCTCCAGGAGCTCATTCATGCGGATGGCACGCCAAGCACGCCGGCCTCGCTCAGGTATCTCACTGACGGCACGATTCGCTTTGGCGGCAAGGAGCAGCCACCGCCGGTGATCGCCGAGTCGCTGGTGGCGTTGGCGCTCAACGGAACGCCACTGCCAATGGCAGTGTTGTTCCACGCGGTGCGCCGGTGCCGGGCCGAGCAGAAGGTGACGCGCCAACGGGCGATGCTCATCAAGATGGTCTTTGCGTCTCACGATTTTCGTGACGGAAGGAGCGACACCATGCGCGGGCTCGACGAATCAAACGAGAATCCAGCGTACGTCTGTGGTCGATTGCTGGCTATTCTCGATTCGATTCAGTACTACTCGCTGGGACGTCCCAACGCCACCTTGGTCGACAAGTTCTACGGTACAGCTTCCTCAGCTCCCGCATCGGTGTTCGGGACGTTGCTCCACAACACCCAGCATCATCTCGCCAAGCTCAGGAAAAAGGGGGAAGGGATCGCGCTCGAGAAGCGCCTCACCCAGGCGCTCGGGCTACTCAAGGAGTTTCCGCGGACCCTGACCCTGCCTGAGCAAGGTCAGTTCGCCATTGGCTACTATCACCAACGAGCATTCAACATGAGTGGCGGCACAGCCGGCTCCGAGTCACAACTTGCACCAGATGCTAGCGCCAGCGAAAGCGACGAATCTATGTCGGACGTGTAGTGGCCGCCGGTGTCGATTGTTCAGTTTCAGCCACGAAGGAGTGACAGAACCATGGCTATCGCGATTGGGCAGGCACACCTCGACGCCGGACGCCGGCAGGACGCGGTGCTGTACTTCGATGTCATGGACGGCAACCCGAATGGGGACCCCGACGCCGGCAACCTGCCGCGGGTCGATCCGGAGACCATGCAGGGCCTGGTGAGCGATGTGGCGATCAAGCGCAAGATCCGCAACTGGGTCGACGCCACGCGGGGGACCGAGGAGCGGTTCAAGATTTATGTCCAACAGGGCGTCTTTTTGAGCGACAAGCAGGCCCGTGCCTATCAGGCCTTGGGCTTGAAGGCCGGGAGCAAAGAAGGTAAGGATCACAACCGAGCTCAAGAGTGGATGTGCGGCAACTTCTTTGACGTGCGGGCGTTCGGCGCGGTCATGGGCGTGACGGAGTACAAGGCCGGTCAGGTGCGCGGGCCGATGCAACTGACCTTCGCCCGCTCGATTGATCCGATCGTGCCGACCGATCTCAGCATCGTGCGAGTAGCCTTGACCAACGCCAAGGAGGAGCGGCAAGCCACCGGCGACGACGCCGAGGGATCGACCCATGGAACGATCGGCCGCAAGGCGCTCGTGCCCTATGGCCTCTACCGCGCGCACGTCTTCTTCAATCCCCATTTCGGTCAGCGCACGGGCTTCGACGATACCGATCTGGCGGTGGTATGGGAATCGCTGGAGCGTATGTGGGATTTGGACCGATCGGCCTCGCGAGGGATGATGGCCTGTCGCGGGCTGCACGTCTTCAGCCACGAGAACCCGCTGGGGAACGCGCCGGCGCACATGTTGTTCTCACGGGTCGCGGCCGAGAAGAAGCCGGGTGTCGTCGCGCCGCGCGCGTTCACGGACTACGTGGTCGCGATCAATGATCGTGAGTTGCCTGAAGGTGTCACGCTGACCTCGATCGTCAGCTAATCGCGAGATTGCTTCAGAGCTTTGCCCGTGGTTGCCGTATGATCACGGGCGAAGAGGATTGAAATACTAACTTGGCGGTTACCGTCACGGAGCGCCAGGCGCGACGCCGCGAGGTGGGGAGATCATGGGTGAGGCTGACCAATCGTGGGCCGAATCCGAGTTGGTGCTGCTCTCGGCCTTGGAGCACTGGAGCTATTGCCAGCGACAGTGCGCGCTAATCCACCTCGAGCAGACATTCGAGGAGAACCTCTACACGCTGCGTGGGCAACGGGTGCATCGGGCCGCCGATGAGCCGGATATCGGCACCGCGCACGGGGTGCGGGTGGCACGGGCGGTGCCGATCTGGTCCCACCGGCTGGGCCTAACCGGGCGGGCCGACGTCATTGAGTTTCCCGACGACGTGCCGTACCCGGTCGAGTACAAATCGGGAGCGCGAAATCGGTGGGGCAGCGAAACGCTTCAACTCTGCGCCCAGGCGCTCTGCCTGGAGGAAATGTTCGGCCAACCAGTGCCGGCCGGCGCCGTCTGGTATCACAAATCCCGCGCTCGGACCGAGATCGTCTTCGACCACGCGATGCGATCCGAGGTCGAAGCGGCCACGATCGCGATTCGGGCGATGCTGGCCGGCAGCCGGGTACCGGCGGCGGTCAATGACAAGCGCTGCCCGAACTGCTCGCTGGTGGATGCCTGCCTGCCGGCCCTGGCGGCCAGCCCGGCCCGAATTCGCGGATTCCAAGCCGAACTGTTCCGGCCGGCTGACGAGTGACGGTCCTCGCGATTGTGACGTGGCGCGGTAGGCGTCCGCGGAGGGATGAATGCGGCAGCTATTAAACACCCTCTACGTCCAAACCGATCGCGCCTATCTCCACCTGGATCACGATACCGTCCGGGTCGAGGTGGAGCGAGAGACGCGATTGCGCCTCCCGTTGCTCCAACTCTCGGGCTTTGTCCTGTTTGGCGACGTCCTGATCAGCCCGGCCCTGTTGCACCGCTGTGCCGATGACGGCCTCGGCGTGGTCTGGCTCACCCGGAACGGACGGTTCAAAGCGCGGCTGGCGGGGGCCACCGGCGGCAACGTCTTGCTGCGCCGGGCCCAGCACCTGGCCCTGAGCGACCCGGGACGGCGGCGGGCGATCGGCCGCAACCTGTTGGCGGGGAAGCTCCGCAACACCCGCTACGTCCTGCTCCGGGGCGCCCGCGACGCCATCGTTCCGGCCGACCAACTGCTGCTGCGCGATGCCGCGATCCGGGTCGCGGGCATTCTCGGCCGGCTGCCGGAGCGGGATGACCTCGATTTGATGCGCGGGGACGAAGGGGAAGCGGCGCGAGCCTATTTCGGCGTCTTCCCCGCGCTGATCCGGGGCGATCGCGACCTGTTCGGCTTCACCGGACGGTCCCGAAGGCCTCCGCTCGATCGCATCAACGCGCTGCTCAGCTTCCTCTATACGCTGCTGCGGGCGGACTGCACCGCCGCCCTCGAAGGGGTCGGGCTCGATCCCCAAGTCGGCTTCTTTCACGCCCTGCGGCCCGGCCGGCCGGCGCTGGCGCTCGACCTGATGGAAGAGCTGCGGCCGGTGGTGGCCGATCGCTTGGCGCTCAGCCTGGTCAACCTCGGCCAGTTGCGGGCCGCCGACTTCGACGAGCACCCCGGCGGGGCCGTCTACCTGTCGGAGACGGGACGGCGAACGGTGCTGGTCGCCTACCAAAAACGCAAAGAAGAGGAGGTCGAGCACCGGGTGATCGGAGGGCGCAGCCCGGTCGGCCTGATCCCGCATCTGCAGGCCCGGCTCTTGGCGCGGCACCTCCGCGACGACTTGGAGCACTACCCGCCCTTCTTGCAACGCTAACGAGCCACGAGGTTTGCCGATAGCGCGGACGGGACGGACGGCGCTGACAGGCGGGCGCGAGCCGTCCATGGGAGGCCCAGAGTTGGAAGTGTTGGTGACCTATGACGTTTCGACCGAGACCCGGGCCGGCCAGCGGCGGCTGCGGCGGGTGGCGAACATTTGTCTGGCCTATGGCCAACGGGTCCAAAAGTCCGTCTTCGAGTGCCGGGTCAGCGAAGCCCAATTGGAGGAGCTGGAAGACAAACTCCTCCGCACCATCGACGTGCGGGAAGATCAGTTGCGCATCTACCGGTTAGCGGGGTCGCGAGACCGCTACGTCAAGGTCTATGGCGAGCTGCCACCGCACGATTTCCGCGAACCGCTGATCGTGTAGGCCATGCGCGAACCCCACGCTCCCCCGCTCCAGGCACGAGGTTCGCGCCCAAGTCGTGACAAAATGATACGGATTGCATAGAATCGGACCAGGTGATGAGCGGAGGCGCGCCGTTCAATCGCTTCCCCACCCACCCCCGAAAGGAGGTTTACGTAGATTTCGCGCCGTTGCACCCGACTTTCGGGTTGGGTGGGGATTGAAACCGGCTATGGTGTGGCTACGTCATCGCGAAACAGGTGTTGCACCCGACTTTCGGGTTGGGTGGGGATTGAAACAATCGCATCACTGGAGTAGAGATCGTGAATATCGTGTTGCAC
>JALZJP010000238.1 GCA_030859715.1 Chloroflexota bacterium | reverse complement strand
CATCCTGGGCGGTGGCGGTGTGGGGAACCGCATCGTTATTGGTCCAGGTGACGGTGGTCCCGGTCGGGACCGTCAAGGTCGGCGGGGTGAAGGCGTAATCCTTGATCTCGACGCTCGTTCCCGCGGTCGCTTCGGGTGCCGCCGCCTCGCCTGGCGGAGACGACTTCGGAGCCGCGGCCGGCGTCGAAATTGGGGTCGCGATCGGCGCGCCCCCGGCCGCCGGTGGTCCGGTCGATGGCTCGCCGGCGGCCTTGCCGACCCCGACCGGAGCGCAGGTCGATCCCTTCAGGATGTCGGGCGGGAACGCGATCGGCGCCTCCGTCGCGAGATCGACGCGGGCAATGCCGCCTGCACCCCCCTCGGCATGAAGGGCCGGGAAGCTGGTGTAGAGCGCCCCATCCGGCCCGAACTGCATCGAGATCGGCATGTCCAGGCCGGTAACCACGTCCTCGGCGGAGTCAGGGCCGGTCTGCCGCACGATCTTGCCGGTGTTGCGCTGGTAGAAGGGAGGCTCGGTCGTGTTGCCGGTGCTCATCTCGAGGGCATAAAGTGCGCCATCCGGTCCGATCGCGAGGTCAGTGACCATCGTCAGCCCCGTCCAAACCGTCTCCGTCTTGCCGTCTGGGGTCACCTTGTAGACCAGCGCTGACCCATCGAAGTAGGGGGTCACGCCGAGCGTCCCGACGTAGTAGTTGCCGTCCTTGTCCATGTCGACACCGGTCGGCACCCGGTGCGGATCGGAGAGGTCGACGATCCGCGTGATCGTGCCGTCGGGAGAGATCCGCAGGAGCTGCCCGCTGTTACTTTCGGAGAGGACAAGCGACGAGCCATCGGCGATCAGCGAGTAGGGCTCACCGTTCGGATCCAGGTCGCCGGGCACATTGCTGACCGGGTGCGCGGGCATCCAGGCATCGAGACTGGCGACAGCCGACCATCCGCCGTTGGTGTCGACCATGTAGACACCGGAGGGATTGTCCGGGTTGCCGCGGGCGGAACCTGCTCCGTCCACCGCCGCGTACAGGGTCCCGTCGAGGAAAGCAAGTGAAGAGACACCCTGGTGCCATCCATCTTGCTGCTGCTCGGAGGGGAGGCCGGTTGCCACCGGGACGCCACACGCCTTGTCGATCGTGACGACGGCGCCATTGAAGCCCGCATAGAAGAGGCCAAACGCGTGCTCCACGGCGGTCGTTCCGGAGGAGGCCTCGGCCGCAGTCGGGGCTGACCCGTCGCCGGCGAGGGCGACGTACATCTGGCCGTTGGCGTCCCAGGTGACACCGCGGGGGAAGGCCAGACCGCTGGCGACGAGAACGACGCCGGCCGGCTGGGGTTGCGCCGTTGCCAACAATGGCGCCGCGGTCGCGACGAGCGCGACGATCAGGAGCGCACCGCGCCCAAGCGATCTCAGCGTGCTCAATGGACGACCTCCATGGTTCAATGGTTCAGCAGAATCCAGGGTCGGCGCGCCGCACAGCGTTGGACCTCGAGGACGACCCGTTGCCGATGGCCCAGCAAGGCGCAGGACGATCGTCTCGACTGCGAACTGCTATTTTCCGTGCTTGGGTCAATCATACGATACGAGGAGACCTCGTCGCCTATCACCTGCCGCTACAATACCACCACGAATAGCGAATCGAGCGCGGAGACCAGTAGTGCTTCTCAAGGGCACCGGGACCGCACCATATGCAGGAGACTTCCATGGTAGGACGCACTTCCCCTCGAGACCTCGGTGGCCGCTTTTCCCGGCGGCAGATCACTCGTGCTGGTGTCGCTGCACTCGGCGTGAGCGCCCTGGCGGGTGGCTCCTTCGGGATGGTACGGGGCACACCTGCCCAATCTCAGGAGGAACCACACCCCGCTTCGACCACCATCAGCGCCGGACCCAATCCGTGGCGGGAAGCTCCGGTGCTGATGAGCGTCGATGGTCTGCTCGACGTTACATTGGACGCGAAGCCGATGCCCGAGGCCGGGATGGGCAAGGTGGCCTACAACGGCACGATTCCCGGTCCGACCCTGCGCTTCCGCGCCGGCGACACCGTCCGTCTGAAGCTGACGAACAACCTCCAAGGTCCGATGACGAACATGCACGTCCATGGCCTGCACGTCTCGCCGGAGGGGAACAGTGACAACATCTTCCAGATGGTGGACAACGGCGAGAGCTTCCAGTACGAGTACAGGATCCCGGAGAACCACCAGCCCGGTACCTACTGGTATCACCCCCACCACCATGGCGACGCCCAGGCGCAAGTGAATGGCGGTCTCACCGGGGCGATCGTCATCGAGGGCGCTTTCGACCAAGTCGAGGGGATCGAGGAGCTTCCGGAGCGCCTCTTCGTGCTGCAGGGGCCGAGCTCGGTCAACGGCGAGCTCTCGTACACCGTCAACGGCGTCGTCAACCCGGCCGTGGCAATGCGTCCCGGGCAAACGCAACGGTGGCGCTTGGCGAATACCTCAGCCAATGCCTACTTCAACCTGTCGCTCGATGGCCACAAACTGCACCAGATCGCGACCGACGGCAACCCCTTGCCCATGGTGCAGAGCCTCGACCAGATTCTGCTGGGTCCGGGGGAGCGGTCGGAAGTCCTGGTCCAGGGAGGCGACGCTGGGAGCTACACCCTCAAGTCACTTGAATGGGGAGGGCCATCCCAGCATCAGCCGTCGTTCACCGTGGCGACGGTGACGGTCTCGGGATCGCCAATGGCGCTGATGCCCCTGCCAGAAAAGCTCATTCAGTTGCCGGACCTCTCTCAGGTGGAGATCGCCCAACAACGGGAGATCATCTTTCAGGAGAACAGGGTCGCGCCCGTATTCACCATCAACGGCGCGACGTTCGACCCGGATGTCGTCAACACGACGGTCAAACTCGGGACGACCGAAGAGTGGATCCTGCGCAACACTAGCCCGGATGCCCACCCGTTTCACATCCACGTCGAAGATTTCCAGGTGATGTCGATTGACGGCGCACCGCAGCCGTTCTCCTACCACGACACGGTGAATCTCCCGCCCCGCAGCAGCGTCGTCGTGCGGATTCCCTTTCTCGATTTCACGGGCAAGTTCGTTTACCACTGCCACATCCTGGCCCACGAAGACTTCGGGATGATGTCGGTCATCGAGGTCGTGGAGTAGGGGGACAGTAATGTGGAGATGGGGCCTCTCGAGAAGACGATCGGGGCAAACCGTCGCATCTGGTGTGCGGAGGGAGTGACGCCGTCAGGGCTCCTCTCGAGCGCTCCGATGGCCATCCACCTCCACGCTCCAACCGGGAATGTCCTGGTCAGCCCCGATCGTTGAACTGGACACGCGTTCGGTGGAGTTCCCCGGACTCGCCCACGATGTCGGGGTACGCCTCGCGGATGCGCTGAAGCTGAGCGACGGTCCGGTCCAAGGGCACCTCGAGGCCGAGCGAGGGAGCATCACGGTGCCAGTCCTGATCCTAGACGGGGCGGAGGACGAGTTCATCAAGCTCGACCAGCCGGTGCGGATGGCCGAGCTGATCCCGGGGGCGGAGCTGGTGCTGATACCCGGCATCGGCCACTTCGCCATGTTCGCGAGGCTTGGGCTATTCAACCAGATCGTGCTCGATTATTTGGCCGGGAAGGCACCGAGCGTACCGGGGAGGCCACCGGCCGGAAGTGCCGAGCGAACCCGCGTCTCGATTGCGGAGAATGGGAGTTCCTCACCGCGCACACGTGTCGCAGAAACCCTCGTTCTTGGGACTCTACCGAACGGCCGGCGGTCATCCGGGGGCCAAGCGGAAGAACGAGAAGGAGGCCGGATTTGGCGCTTATTTGTACATTCGTACATTTCGGCGTCGCGCTGTATGCTAGAAGCGGCCGCAGATAGTTACGCATTCGGCGCGCAGATGCTCTCGTGTCGCCTGCGCCGCGATGCTGGACCGTGCGCGTCCGGCCTGAGTGGATTTCCGCAGGCCGGGAGGCGTGTGCCCTCCGGTGCATCGACATAGAGGGAGTGATATGGACTCCGCACTGCGTCGGTTTCTAGTCCTCGGGGTGGTCCTAGTCCTGCTGAGCGGTGTGGTGAGCCTGGGGATCCAGCCCACGGTCTGGGCCCAGCAGGAAGTGTGTGACCTGCAGACAGGCGAATGCTATGACGGCTCTTTCCCGCTGCTTGTCGAGGAGGGGGAGAGCGTGTTCACCAACGCCACCCCTGAGTCGCTCGCCGCGGGCCTGCTCCTGGCCGCCCCACCGCCGCCGGCGGCGCTCGCCCTCCAGCGCCTGACCATCGCCCCCGGCGGCACCGCCGTCACCCCGGCGGGCGACCCGCGGGTGGTCCTGCTCTACGTGGAGCGGGGGACGCTGACCGTGCGCAACAGCGTGGCGGCGAGCGTGACGCGGGGAGCGGCGCTGGCCACGCCGGGGGCCGAGGCCCAAGAGGCGATCCCGGCCGAGACGGAGTTCACCATGACGGCGGGCGATGCCTTCCTCAGCCCGGCCGGCACCGGGGGCGAGTTGCGCAATGACGGGAGCGAGGACGTGGTCCTGCTGGCCAGCATCCTCATCCCGCTGCCCCCCGGCACACCGGTCGCGGCTGGGACGCCCGTGCCGTAGCGAACTCAGGGCGAGCACGGAAGGGAGAGCGCCGGCGATGGGGTGATCAGTCGCCGCCGTTTCGATGCAGAGAATGAGCAATCCCTGCCGATTGACCTTCGCACATTCGCGCGTGGCGCTGTATGCTGAAGCAGCCTCAGACAGCACACATCCGGCGCATGATCCATAATGTGATCGCCTGCGCCGCGATGCCGGACCGTGCGCGTCCGGCCTGAGTGGGTCTATCCGCAGCTCGGGGAGCGCGTGCCCTCCGGCATATCGTCATGGGGGGCATGCTCATGGATTCCGAACAGTTTGCTGGACTGGTGCGCAACTTCGGCCTAGCCCGGTCGCGGCGCCAGGCCCTGGGCGGCCTCGCTGGTGTTGCTGCGGGGGCCGCTGCCCTCGCGCTGCGTGGTGGCACTCAAGCCCAGGACGCCAGTCCGGCCGCCTCACCCGAGGCGGAAGCAAGCCCACGGTCCCCCATGGGGACGGAAATCGCTTGGGTGCCGGAGTGGACGGTCAAGCCGGGGGCATCATTGGAGAGCGTGCGCGCGGTGTTGGAGGAGATGGTGACCTCCGCTCGGGGCGAACCGGGGACCCTCAGCTATGCCGTCTATGTCAGTGACGATGGCCAGACGATCACCTTCTACGAGCGCTACGCCGATGAGGCCGCGGTGCTCGCGCACCAGACCCACTTCGGCGAGCGGTTCGCGCAGCGTGCCCAGGAAGCAGGGATGACCTGCACGCGCATCACCGTCCTTGGGTCACCGGGGGAGGAGGTCCGGAAATCGATTAGCGGCTGCGGCCCGGTCTACCTCCAGCCCTTCGGCGGCTTTTCGGTGCGCTGAGCCACGGCACCCGGCTGCGACCCCACCGGTCGCTCTACCCAGAGTGAGGACGCGGAGGTTTCCGCAGACCGGACGCGCGAGAGTCGGCGATACTGCCGATCCATCGGTCACTGTTCGGTAGGAGACATGGGAGGTCCGACGATGAACGTTTCCTTGGGGCTCGGCGCCTTGGCCGTCGCCGGAACGATCGGGTTCGCGCTGGGGAGTGCGAGCGTGCTGCCCGCGGCGCAGGCCGAGCAACCCACCCGGACGGTCGTCCTGACCCAGCAACCGCCGGCACTCCACCCCGTTGACCTGCACATCGAGGGAGCCAGCGTGGCCGATCTGGTGCTGTACGAGGCGAGTGTCGCGGGCGAGCAGGGGGAGTCTGGGATGCTGACCGGCTTCCTCATCACCGCCGACGTCCCGGACGCTGAGACCGGCGACGTCCACCAGGATCGCCTCGGCCAGCTCTCCTTCGACCTCGGGAGCGGCACCAGCCTGGTGGTCGCCGGCGAGGCGATCTACCCCGGTGAGGACGTGGAGATGACGGCGGACGCGGCGCAACTGCGTGCGGTGGTCGGCGGCACCGGCGAGTTCATGGGAGCGCGCGGTCAGGTGGAGACGACCCGCAACGACGACGGGAGCTACCGGCACGAGTTCACGCTGCTCGACGACTGAACGGGGCTCGCCTCAGCTTGGAGTCGCGGTCGCACGTACGAGAGCCACCCGACGCCGGACGGGACGTTCGCCGGCATCGACCTGGAGGCTGACGCCCCCGAGCCATCGTGGAGGAGTTCATGATGCGTCGTCGTTCGGTCCTGCTTGCGGCCGTTTCTGGCGCCCTCACCGGCGCTCTCGCTGTCAGGCGCACGACCACGGCCCAAGAAGCCACGCC
>JALZJP010000144.1 GCA_030859715.1 Chloroflexota bacterium | reverse complement strand
GGGGGCCACGAGTCTTCAGACTACCTACCCTCGGCATGCGATGCTAGACACAGAGTATGCAGTAAGCCCCGCAGGACTAAGCAGCAGCCGGCATTCCTAGGAATAGTCGAAATTCTCGCAAGCTTCGCCGTCATCATTGCCGTCGAGGACGTTCGGGTCGGATCGATCGGCGTCCAGCTCAGCTTGGGCCTCTTCCTGGCTGTCGAAGTCCTCGCAGTTGAGCAGGTCCGCGTCGCCTTCGTCATCTGACCGACGATCCGACCGCGGCGTTGGGGTTTCGGTCGCCGCATCGCGCGGCTCGTCGCGATCGCGGTCCCGCTCTCGTTCACGGTCCTGCTCTCGTTCACGGTCCTGCTCTCGGTCGCGGTCTCGCTCCGGCTCTTGGTCTCGCTCCGGTTCACGGCGTGGCCGCTCTGGGGTCGCGGTCGCGGTGGCGGTGGCGATCACCGGCGCCGGCCGCGCCGAGCCCTCCCCGATCGAGACCCCGAACGGGAAACGGCCAACCGCGATGTTGACCCCTCCCTCGTTATCGCAGTTGATGCGGATCAGGTGGCGGCCGTTGCTGACCGAGACACACCGGCCACCCGGCTTGAACTGCACGTCATCGGCAGCGGCTGGTTCTCGTTGCCCAATGTGCGGAAAGGCCAGCAAAAGAGCGAGGAGCGCGGTCAGGTAGCGCCCGGGTTTCATCGTGGCAATCACGCCGCGGGGCCAAACGACGGCCCATGTGCGACACGCGAGCTATTTCTTTCGACGAGACTTCGCAGCACATGCGCTTGGTGATTCGATCGCCCGTGCCGCAATCTTGCGATTTCTCTCGTTAGCCAGCTCCGAACCCGCCCAAGGTGACCCAACACCCGTTGACGCTCACCGCGGAACTCGTTAGCCGTGAGGCCAACCAGTTCAGCATGATCGAGCACGTCGATGAAATCGGGGTGCTGCTTGACCACGGACATGAGAAAGGATTCGAACTGCCAGCCGACGAACTGCATCGTTTCCGGATTCACCAGGCTGGCCGACACGCTCTGATCGTCGTCGCCATACACCACGACCGCTGGTTGGTAGCGATCGGCTACGAATACCAGTAGGATGTCGCTCACCCGATCATACGACAGGACGGCCTTGTCCCAGTCGATAGCGTTGATCGTTGGCTTACTGAACGAGAATGTCTGGAACACGGGATCCTGGTTCGGGTCGATGGGCTCGACGTGCTCCGGTCGCGACTCGGTCAGCGTGGCCATAGCTGTGCTTCTCCAGGTGCGAACCGCTCGACGGGAAACACTGTCATCACCTCGCCGGTGCTTTCCACGGTTTCATTATGCTCAACCAGCGAGCATTCGACCACTACCTTCAGATAGAGATGCGGACGGTAGGGAATGATCCGCGGCCGGTAGAAACACTCGCGATCTGGGTGTGTGGCGTCGCGAAACACGCGGAACGGATCCCTCAGCACGATGGGAATACACTGTTCAAGGCCCTCCAGAAGCGGCCGGCGATTCTCATCACGCCGGTGGAGCCGGTAGCATGGGCGAACGGAGACCACTCACGTAGTTGCGGTGCCGCTCGGTCCAGCGGCCATACCTTGCGCAACGCACGCACGCTCGCCGCGGGCGGATTCATGTCCACCTTCGCCGACGGTTCTGAGGGCGGTTGTCCAAGCCGTAAACTACGGTCCGCTGAACACGATCGCCACCGGATTGGTCGTCTCCACGACGTTGCCGGTTGGAGTTAGCTCGCCGGTGGCCTGGTTGATCGCGAATTGGACGATGCTGTCGCCTTCCTGGTTGGCGGCGTAGAGCCAGGTGCCGGTGGGGTCGATGGCGAAGTTGCGCGGCACCTCGATGTCGTCGATCGTGTGGCCGATCAGGGTTAGCTCGCCGGAAGCGGGGTCGATGCTCCAGGCGACGATGGCGTCACCCTCGGGGGTGGTGGAGTCCGGCTGACCCCGATTCGAGCTGTAGAGGAACTCGCCGGACGGGTGGACGAAGATCTCGGCCGTGCTCTTGGTGCCCTCGAAGGGGTCCGGCACGGTTGAGACTGTCTGAATCTCGTCGCCGATGGCGCCGGTCGCGGCGTCATAGGCGTAGGCGACGATCGTGGCATCTAGCTCGTTGAGGACATGGAGGACTGTCCCGGCCGGGTTGAAGGCGACATGACGCGGCCCGGCGCCGGGCGTCGCCGCCACCTCGCTGACGAGCTCGAGCGTTCCATCGTCCTCGTTGAGATCAAAGATGAAAACCTTGTCGACGCCCAGATCGGCAGCGGCGACAAAGTTGCCGCCCGGATCGTACGTGGTCGCGTGAGGATGCGGCGCCTCTTGGCGGTCGGGGTTCGGGCCAGAGCCAGAGATGTCATAGGTGCCACTAACCGGGCTGAGCGAGCCATCCTCATTGATTGGGAGGACGACGAAGTTCTTCCCGATGTAGTTCGCGACGACGACATGGTCGCCACTTGGATCGACCGCGAGGTGGGCCGGAATGGCGCCGGCCGTGGATTCGCGATTGATCAGCGTCAGTTCGCCGGTGACGGAGTCGATGCCGTAGGCTTCGATTGACCCTGAGTCAGCCCCTTCGTAGTCGGCGTTCTCGTTCACCGCGTAGAGGAATTGTCCCGAGGGATGGATCGCGACAAAGGACGGATTGTCGCTGGCAACCGTCTGGATGGGGGTGAGCGCTCCCGTGTCGGGATCGACGGCGAAGACCGAGATGCCGAGCTCGGCGGCATCGGCGCCCTCCTCGACCGCGGCGCGGGTGTAGGATCCAACGTAGATGAACTGTCCCCCGCCGGCAGGGGTTGCGTCCGCGCCCGTCACTGGCGTTGCCTCCTGGGCCGGGGTCCGGCTCGACGGTCCAGCCATCATCGCCAGCGCGGCAATCGCGGCGCCGGTAGTTCCGTTTCGGAGGATCGTTCGACGGTCGGACGCGCGTACCAACGCTGGCGAGGGCAAATTGGGCCGGGACATCTCGATCTCTCCATCTCTCCGTCCGGCGCCGGCCAGTCGTTGTCGCCACGCGCTCCCAACGTCGGAACGAACGTGAGGCCGACCTTTAGCCTACCGCGGATTCACAACAGTGCAAACAGTTAGTTCCGGGCGTCTTGTGACTCGGCCGGCATGACGTGATACCTGCTCGCGTCCGCCGCCAGGGTGACGCCGAACTCCCGGCTCCGCTCGGTGAGGACGCGACAGGCGCGGGCCGACGCATCCGGTTGGGGGACGCCGCGGTCATCCAGGTAGAGAGGCACCAGCTCCAGCCGTACGTCGCCTCCGGGATCGAGCAACAGATGGAGGACGATCCCCTCCCGGCCCATCCACTGGAAGCGGCTCAGGCCGTCGATCCAGAAGTTGCCGAGGCAATAGATGATCGGCTTGCTCCGGTAAAACTCGATGCCGTGCAGCTCGTGGGCGTGGTTGCCGATGACGGCGTCGGCGCCAGCCTCGATCAAGGCGTGGCCGATCGTCCGCTGGCTCGGTTGGATGACCGGACCGACCGGTGTCCGCCAGGGCGAGGGGACGCCCCAGTGGATGACGACGAGGACATGATCGGCCCGGCGGCGAGCGGCGGCGATGTCGCGGCGGGCGCGGGCCAAGTCCTCCTCGTCGGGCCAGGTGTGAACGTCGGGCGGGGTGCCTGGCTGCTCGGCGAGCAGCGGTTCGTCAAGCAGGTACGACTGCCATACCTTGAGCGGCGCGACGCCTGGCCAATCCTCGCCGGCGGCGGACTCGGGGGAGAGGGTCGAGCAGACCGAGAGGATGGCGACGGTGCCATGCGGCGTGGCGATGATCGTCGGCGCCGTCGCCGCCGCCAGGTTGGCGCCAGCGCCCGAGGGGCGGATGCCGGCGGCCTCGTAACCGGCAAGGCTGTCCGCCATCGCCTCGGCCCGGTAGTCCATGGTGTGATTGTTGGCGACGATCGCGACATCGAGGCCCAGCTCGCGGAGATCGTGGGCGATCTCGGGGGTAGCCCGGAGGTTCGCCCACTTCGGCACCGGGGTTCCCCGGTCCGAGAGGACGACGTCGATGTTGCCGATGACGATATCGGCGCCGGCAAGCAGCGGCCGGGTCGCCGCGATGTCGGCCGGATCGGGGCGGTCGAAGAAGATGAAGTCTCCCACCGCGGCGACGATGATCGGGTGACCGTGATCGGCGGTCATGCGTTGGCTCCCACCGCTCAGGCCAAGGTGCGGGTTACGAGGTCACGCGCTTCGATCAGCGTCCAGACGAGACGGTTTTGACCACGGGTCAAATGCGCCCGCAAGATACCGGCCCGGTCAGGCTCATTCGCTAGGGTTGCGGCGGTCAGGGCCGGGGCGAGGTCGGGCAACGCCGGCACATGCAGCGCCGGGTCGTGCCAGAAGTGCGCCATCCGGCTGTAATTGACCGGGACCAACAGGCGGGCCAGCCGCCGCTGGATCTTGTTGAAGGTCCGGGCCGCCGGCGCGGCGGGATCGGTCTTGTCGGAAGCATTCTGGTAGAAATCGGCGAGGGCGAGATCGAGGCTCGCGAGCGCCGTCCTGGTGGCTGCAAAATCAAACGCCTCTGCCGCCGCTTCTTGGTAGTCGTTGATCGTTCGCGCCATGTCGGCCGTGGTCCGCCGCCAATCGAAGGGGTGGAGCGGCGCGTTCGCGGTGCGCAACACGATCGCGGCGTAGAGGCGCATATCGCGGAGGAGGTTATCGCGATCGGCGATGTCGAGGGTGTCGTGTTCGGTGTGCCAGGCGATGTTGCCGCCGCATCCTCCCACCCGGTAGTAGCCAAGCTCCTCCCGTTTCGTCTCGGACATCGTGGACGACAGCATCAGGTACGAGGTGATCCCGATCTGGTTGAACGAATAGTCCCCGGCTCGGACCGGGCGCTCGGTGGCCGGCGTGATCCCGGTGATGTCGCGAATCGTGGTGTCCACGAACGGCTCGGCTTCACTCATGCAGGTCAGGTCGTTGAAGGTGTCGGCGCGGCGGCAGCCGGGGGAGTCGCAGTTGATTTGGGCCACGCAATTGAGGGCGAGGTCGATCCCGAACTGGTCCGCGTACCAGGTCGAGCCCGCGTAGCGGCCGTGGCTATGGCCGCTCCACCAGGCGATCCGGACCGACCGCGTCAACTGTTCCCGGTTCTGCCAGAGGACGCGGGCCAGCTCCAGCTTGGTGACATTGCCGGTGGCATTGTCGCCAACCCCGACGTGCCAGGAGTCGGCGTGCCCGTGGAGGAGGACAAACTCGTCGGGCACGACGGCGCCGGGGATCTCGGCGACCAGGATCGGGATCGGGCGCCAGCCGGTGTCGACCTCGCTCGAGATGGCGACGGCGCCGCCCCGCCGCGCCAGCTCGATCAGGCGCCGCCCGTCCGGATTGTTGACCGCGACCACCGGCAGGGTCGGGATGCGTTGCTCGGAGTCGAGGTCGGGCGTCCCCCAGACGGTGGTGCAGATGGTCTCGTGGATGTCGACGCCGGGCGCGATAAAGATACCGGCGCGGGCTCCCGCCTCGGTGACGGCGGTGACGATGCCGGGGAACGGCATGCCTTCGGTGATGACGATCTTGCCGGTGACGTCGAGGTCGCTGAGCTGCACGGCGCCGGAGACGACATCGTCGAGGTCGGCGTCGGTCGCGGCGGGGAGATAGACCAGACCGGCTTCGATCTCACCGTTGGTCGGCCGGGACATGGCCGATGTCTTGGCTCGAAATGATGTGCCCGAGGCTGGATCCCGTACGCTCGCGGCGAGCGGAATGGAGATGAATAGCCGCGGCTCGTGGAGGGTATGAGGCACGCCCCAGTCGGTGAGATGGCGGATGAGCAGGTCAAACGCTTCGCGTTCCTGGTCCGACCCGGACAAACGGACCAGCGATGAAAGACGTTCGAGCACCGGCCGGGCGGTGTCGAGCGAAACCTCGTCCAGGATGGCGCGTTCGAGCGGCTCATCCGTCCACCCGGTGATCGGGTTCTCGGTCGCGACAGTCATCTGCTGTTCTCCTTCGTTCAATTGGTCAACACGATTGTGGTTGCCTGGCGCAGGGTCCAGCGCAGCCGGTTGAGGCCGCGCTGCAGGCTGATCAGCGCCGCCTGGTAGTGATGTGAGCCGGCCGGCAGGGTCGCGGCCGACAACCCGATCGCGAGGTCCGGCAACGGCTTGACCGTTTCGGCCGGGTCTTGGGCGAAACGACCCTCGCGGCTGTAATTGATGGGGACGAGGAGACGGGCCAGATCGCGCTGGACGGCGGCGGCCGATCGCGCCGCCGGGTCGGTTGGATCGACCGCCGAAAGCTCGTCAAATCGGGCGTAGAAGGTGTCAAGCGCGGTCCGCAGCGCCGCGATGTCAGCCGTCGC
The DNA here is from genome assembly GCA_030859715.1 of Chloroflexota bacterium. GTDB lineage: Bacteria > Chloroflexota > Chloroflexia > Thermomicrobiales > UBA6265 > JACCYK01. Next base: position 18,585 of record JALZJP010000144.1, on the reverse strand, counting down.
CGGCGCGAGATCGAAGTGGGCGCCAAGTTGCGCCTGGTAGGCGGCCACGGTTTGCTCGATGCTATCGAGCAGGAGGCGGAAATCGAACGGGCTGACCGGGCTGTTCGCGAGCCGGAGGATCGCGGTGAGGTAGACCCGGATGTCGCGCAGCAGGTGGTCGCGGTCGGCAATCTCGAGGGTGTCGTCCTCGGTGTGCCAGGCGATGTTGGCACCGCACCCGCCCACCGGGTAGTAGCCCTTCTCGGCCCGGAGGTCGTCCGGCATGGTGCTGCTCAACATGAAGGCGCCGGAGATGCCCAGGTTATTGAACGAGTAGTCGCCGGCCCGCAACGGCCGGGTCCAGGTCGGTTCAACCCCGGTGACGTCCCGCACGGCGCTGGTGACGAGCGGGGCGGCTTCCTCGGTCCACATCATATTGTCGTAGACGGTGGCCCAGCGGCAGCCGGGTGAATCGCAGTTCACCTGGGCGACGCAGTTCTCGTCCAGGTCGATCGCGTGCGTGTCCGCGTACCAGGTCGAGCCCGCGTAGCGGCCGTGACTGTGACCGCTCCACCAGGCGAGCCGGACCGATCGCCGCACCTGGCCGCGATGCTGGTGGAGGACGCGGGCCAGCTCCAAGAGGGCGGCATTGCCGGTGGCGTTGTCGCCGATGCCGGCGTGCCAGGAGTCGAGATGAGCGTGGACGAGGACGAACTCGCCGGGGAGCGTGGCGCCGCGAACCTCGGCGACCAGGGTCGGGATTGGCCGCCATCGGGTGTCGAGATTGGTTGCATAGGCGAGACGGAGGTTGCCGGACTTGGCCCGTTCGATCAGGTCCAAGCCTTGAGGCCGATTGACGCTGATGATCGGAATCGTTGGCTGCCGATTCAGCGAATCGAGGTCGGGCGAGCCCCAGATCGTAGTGCTGATGCCCTCGTGGATGCGCTCGCCGGGACCGACGAAGACCGCCGCGATGGCGCCGCGGGCGGCGATCTCTCCGACCTTGGTCGGCATCGCCATCCCCTCGGTGATGACGATCTTCCCGGTTAGGTCGCCGCCGGGAAGCTCCTTGGCGGAGAAGAAGTCCTTGACGCCGGAGGCGTAACCGGTGGCGAGGTAGACCGCCTCGGCCTCCATCTCGAGGCCACCGGTCGAAACCGACATCGCCGGCGTCTTCGCCATGAATGATGCTTCGTCGTCGCCGGCGACCCGGAGCGTGGCGGCGAGCGGCCAGCATATGAACTGGGTCGTCGTCTCCAAGGAGTAGGGCACGCCGTAGTCGTCGAGCCGGGCGGCGATGTAGTCGAACGCTTGACGCTCCTCGTCGCTACCGGAGAGGCGGACGAGGGAGCTGAACCGTTCGAGGAGATTCCAGGGAACGTCGATCGTACAGGCGGCGCGGATCGTGTCTTCAGTGCCCCGGTTCACCGGCACCGTGATTGCCATTCGGGAATCGCCTCCGTCTTATCCGCCGACGAATAGAGGCCGCTGTTACGCGACCGACAAATGGTCGTACCGCTGGCCGCCCTTCATCACCAGCTCGACCTGGTCCAGCGCCGCGATGTCGTCGAGCGGGTTCCCCTTGACCGCGATTAGGTCGGCGAGCTTGCCCGGCTCCAGGGTGCCGATCTGATCCTCCAAGCGGCAGCAGGCGGCGGCATCCACGGTGGCGGCACGCAAGGCGGCGGCGGGGCTGGCGCCCCATTCCACCAGCTTGGCGACCTCGAATTGGAGGAGGCCGTGCATGCTGTCGGTGCCGACCGCCAGCCTTACGCCCGAGGCGACAATGGTGCGGAATCGTTCGGCGGCGGTGGCGCGGGCATCGTTCAGCTTCTTCATCACGACCGGGTTGTGGCGGTCGCCCTGTTCGATCCCGGTTGGATGCAGCAGGATGGCCTGGGTCAAGACCACCCAGGCGCCGCGCTCCTTGATGAGGGCGAGGTCGTCGTCGGTGGCCAGCAAAGCGTGCTCGATGGTCCGAATGCCTTCCTCGACCCCGATCCGGATGCCGGGACCGCCGATCGCGTGGGCGGCGACGTAGGTGCCGGCCCGGTCGGCTTCTTCCACCGCGACCCGCATCTCCTCCCGCGAGTAGCTGGCGGCCCGGATGCCGCCGCCGCGGGTCGAGCTGACGCCGCCGGTAATGAAGAGTTTCAGAAAGTCGGCCCCGGCGTGCAGGTTCTGGCGGGCGGCACGCCGCACCTCGTCGATGCCGTCGGCGGCGGAGATGGCGCGGCCGTGACCGTTGCTCTGGGTGATCGCCCGGGTGCAGATATTGAGGCGGGGACCGGGCGTGGTCCCGCGGTTGATCTCGTCCCGGAACGCGACATCGAGCCAGTGTTCCTCGGCCATGATTCGGGCCGTCGTGACGCCGGTGCGGAGCATGCGGCGGAGATTGCCGGCGCCACGAATTGCTTGCCGTTCGACCGGTTGCAGCAGTTGGCCGATTTGGTCGCCGAGTCCCGGAATGATCGAGATGTGGGTGTGGGCGTCAATCAAGCCGGGCAACACAAACTCGTCGCCGCGGTCCACGACCTCCGTATCCCGCGGAATGTCGATGACGGAGGCGGGACCAACCGCGGCGATCCGCTCACCGTCGACAATGACGACGCCGTCGAGGATGGCCTCGTCCGTGGTGCCGTCCCACACCCACCCCGCTTTGATGGCAAAAACCACGACTCGTTTCCTCCAATTCGCAATCAGGCGACCGCGCTCTTGGCCGCCGTTGTCACGTCCGATTCGGGTTCGCTCCCGCGCAGGAAGCAGCGCACTTGACGCCCGGAGACGGTGATCGGCGCCGGCGCCCGGATCTTGCAGATGTCCATGACGTGGGGGCAGCGAGGATGAAAAGCACAGCCGGTGGGCATGCTGATGGCGCTGGGAATACCGCCCCGGATCGGGACGACCTTCGCCGGCTGGTTCGGCCGGGGAACCGGGATGCTGGCGATCAGGGCTTGGGTGTAGGGATGTTGTGGCTCGTCGATGATCCCCGCCGTGGGGCCGATCTCGACGATTTGCCCCAGATACATGATCGCCGTGGTGTCGCAGAGATAGCGGATCAATGATAGGTCGTGTGAGATGTAGATCGTGGTCAGGTTTCGCTCGCGGGAGAGATCGCGCATGGTGTTGAGGATGCCGGCCCGGACCGAGACATCCAGCATCGAGACCGGCTCATCGGCCACCAACACCTCGGGCTCCAGGACGAGGGCGCGGGCCAGGACCGCCCGCTGAAGCTGGCCGCCGGAGAGTTGGTAGGGGTGCTTACCCAGAAAGCTGTCCGCCGGCCGCAACTGCACGTCGTCAAGCGCCCGCCGGACGCGCGCCATCTGCTCGTCCCGGTTGCCGAGGCCATGAATGATGAGCGGTTCGAGCAAGGAGCGCTGGATGGTGAAGCGGGGACTGAATGACTCGTAGGGATTCTGGAACATGAGCTGGGTACGGCGGCGAAACGCCTTCAGCTCAGCCCCGCGGAGCCCGGCCAGATCGTGTCCGGCAAAGCGGATCGTGCCGCTGGTCGGGGCATAGAGCTTGAGCAAGAGGCGGGCGGTTGTCGTCTTGCCACACCCGCTCTCCCCGGCCAGGCCGACGATTTCGCCGCGCCGGATCGAGAAAGAGACGCCGTTCACGGCGCGCACGACCTGGCCGCCGCCGGTCAGACCGCCGAGTAGTCCGCCGCCGAGACGAAAGTGCTTGACCAGGTTGGTTACTTCGATGAGCGGCGGCGCCTGGGCCGTCAGGTTCGTCATGGTCGCTTCTGCCAAGTGACGGCCTCCTTTGCCAGCGCGCGAAGCTCGTCAACCTCGGGCCAGCGGTGACAGGCCGCCCGGTGACCGGGCGCGACCTCGATCAGGGGCGGCTCCTCGTGCTTACAGCGGTCGATCGCGAAGGGGCATCGGTCCCGGAACCGGCAACCGGACGGGGGATCGATCAAATCCGGTGGATAGCCGTCGATCGAGATCAGGACGCGGTTCGCGTCGTGGAGACTGGGATAGGCGTTCTGCAGACCGAGCGTGTAGGGATGAAACGGCTCGTGGAAGAAGCGCTCGACGCTGGTTTGCTCGACGATCTTGCCGGCATACATGACCGCGACCTCGTCGCAGGTCTCTGCCACCACCGAGATGTCATGGGTAATCATGATGACCGAGAGATCGAGCCGTTCTTGCAACTCGCGAAAGGTCTGCAAGACCTGGTGCTGGACGATGACGTCGAGGGCGGTGACCGGTTCGTCGGCGACAACCAGATCGGGTTCGAGGGCCAGGGCGAGGGCGATCACGGCCCGTTGCCGCATCCCGCCGGAGAACTCATGCGGGTAGTTGCTCAACCGGTCGCTTGCCAGCCCGACCAGGGCGAACAGCTCAACCGACCGCTCTCGCGCCGCGCGGCGATTGTAATCCCCGCGATTGGTGAGGACCTCCTTGATTTGATCACCGACCCGGTAGACCGGATCGAGGGCGTCCATAGACGACTGGGGCACCATGCTGAGCTCACGCCACCGAGCGCGTCGCATCTGTTCTTCGCTGATGGTGACCAGGTCGCGGTCGTTCAGCCAGATCTCGCCGCCGGCGATGCTACCGTTGCGGGGCAGCACCCGGAGCAAGGCCCGGCCTAGGGTCGACTTGCCACAGCCGCTCTCCCCGATCAGGCCGAGATGTTGGCCCGCCTGAACGGCGAAGGACACGCCATCGACCGCCCGCATGGCGCCGCGTTGGGTGTGGTACTCAACGGTCAGGTCCCGAACCTCGAGCAGGGGCATCGGCTAGCGCTCCCGCAGGCGGGGGAAGAGCAGTTCTTCATACCCCCGGCCGATGAAGAACCCGGCCATCACCGCCAGCATGATGCAGATGCCGGGGGGAACGAACCAGTAGTACGCGCCCCGAGCCAGTGCCTGGCTGACATAGGCATCCTGCAACATGAAGCCCCAACTGACGACCGCGGGATCGCCAAAGCCGAGAAAGCTGACCGAGGCCTCGGTCAGGATCGCCCAGCCGATGGCGAGGGTGCCATAGAGGAACGACAGGGAAAGAATGTTCGGCGCGATGTAGAGAAAGATCGTTCGCCAGTCGCTGGCGCCCGAGATCTTCGCCGCCTGGACGAAGGCGCGTTCGCGCACGGTGAGAACCTGGCTGCGAATGATCCGGGCCGTGTCGCACCAGAGCAAGATGCCCATTGCCAGCACGATGTTCCAGATGCTGGGACCAAGAAAGGCGACCAGCACGATCACGAACGGCAAGAACGGGATGCCGAACCCGATATCGGTCAGGCGCATCAGGATGGCGTCGGTGCGGCCGCCAAAGTAGCCGGAGATGAGACCGACCACCGTGCCCACCACCGCCACCATGAAGGCGGCGGAGAGGCCGACCATCAGGGCGGGCCGGGCGCCGTGGATGAGCTGGGACAAGATGTCGCGGCCGACGTTGGTGGTGCCGAGCGGGAATTGAGCACTAGGAGGCTGGTTGGTGAGCCAGATCCCGTCGTCCTCCATCACCATTTGGGGATCATGAGGCGCCAGGGCCGGGCCGAAGATCGCCATGAAAATGAACAGGATGTAGATAGCGACCCCGACCAGGGCGAAGCGGTCCCGCCGCAAGATGCCGACCGTGCCGACCAGCGACGTCGCGATCGCCTGCCGGCGACCGACCGGAACCACCGGCTCAATCGTCAGCTCGGAGCGGGCGGAGGCGGCATCAAGCATCAAGCGACCTCCTGGCGAGCGGTGGAGACACGGGGATCGAGCACGCTATAGATGATGTCGGCAATGAAGTTGAGGCCGACAATGACGACCGCGATCAAGAAGAATGCCCCCTGGGCCAGGGGATAGTCGTGGGACTGAACCGCCCGGACCAGGACCCGGCCCAGGCCCGGCCAGCTAAAGACGGTCTCGACAATGACGTTGCCGCCGATGGCGTAGCCGATGCCCAGGGTCAGGGCGGTGACGATCGGCAGCAGCGCGTTGCGGGCGGCGTGCGAGAGCATCACCCGCCACTCCGGTAACCCGGTCATCCGCGCCATGGTAACGAAGTCTTCGTCGAGGACTTCGAGCATGTTGCTTCGCATCAGCAAGAGCGGCAGTCCCTGGAGGTAAATCGCGAGGGTCAGGGCCGGTAAGGTGAGGTGTCGCCAGAAGTCGGCCGACGTCAGCTGCTGAAACACCGAGTCGTAGATCGTGCCCGGGCTGGCCACGCCGGACGAGGGGAACCAACCCAGGTTAAACGAGAAGAAGGCCAGCGCCAGCATGCCGACGAAGAACTCCGGGGCGGAGCGGGTCATCAAGGCGAAGACGATGCCGGCGCCTTCCAGCTTGCCGCCGCGCCGCCAGGCGAGGACCGAGCCGGCGATGACGCCGAAGACATAGGCGGCGGTCAGCGAAATGCCGGTCAGCAGAATCGTATTCGGGAAGACCTCGAGCAGAATGCCGAGGACCGGCTCCTTCTGAAAGAACGATGTCCCAAAATTGCCCGTCACGATGTTCTTGAGATAGAGACCGTACTGCACGGGGAGCGGTTGATCGAGCCCGAATTGGCGCGAGATCGCCTCGGCCTGTTCCGCCGTGAAGGTGGGATCAATGAAGGCCACCAGCGGGTTGCCGGGCATCAAGCGAAAGATCAAGAAGAGGATGGTCGCGATCGCCCAGAGGACCAGGATCATCTGACCCAGGCGCCGGACGAAGTAGACCGCTCGCGGTGGCAACAAAACTCTCCTCAACCGGGCTAAGACATAATCCTGGAAGCCGATTCTGCTATCGAACTTGGTTTCGGCGACGCGCTGGAATGAATTCCGCGCTGAGCATCACGAAGTCCCTTCAGGACTGAGTGCGTCGGGTACCCGGCGAGGACCTGGTGGTCACCCGGCTTCCGTATGAGTCATTCGGTCGCCTTGTCCCGCCGCAACGCGATCGTGCTCAGTCCTGAAGGGACTTTCGGGTAGCTTCTGGGTGGCTCAGCGCGGAATTCATTCCAGCGCACCGCGACCGCTACGCTTCGGTGCCCGCACGATTCACTCGAAATATTGACCCCCCAACCCCCAATTCTGGGGAACACGGGCAAATCCCCCCAGAATTGGGGGTCAGGGGGTCATCCGTTAGAGCGTCTCCGTCTGCCCCTCGGGGTAGAGGAGGAAGCCATCGTCGTCCCAGTCGTAGCCGGCCTCGGCCAAGATCGCGCGGGCGGCTTCAACGTCGCTGACCGCGTATTCCGGCAGGTCGGGGGCGTGCCAGGCCTCCAGTGCCTTCGAGACGTGCGAGTCGGCGTTGGTGGCGTAGATATCCTTGTAGATATTGATCCGGATCTGGTCGCGCCCGATGGCGGTGGCCATCGCCCGCCGGACGGCGGCGTCGCCGAACGGGGCGCGGCGGTGGTTGGGCGCCAGGAAGCGGAAGCCGACGACAATGGTCGAGACCAGGCTGAGGGCGCCGCCACTGGAATCGGCGGCTTGCTGCAGCAGGGTCGGGTCGCCGGTGTAGTCGGAGAGGAAGTTGAGCTCGCCGCTCTGGAGGCCGCCCAGCGCCGCCGCCACGTTCGGCATGTCGCGCATGATCCAGCGCGTCATCTTGGGCGCGTTGAAGTGGTCCGCGTTCGCTTCGAGAATGATCTCCTGGTTGCGAGCCCAGTTGACATACTTGAACGGGCCGGACCCGATCGGCGTCTCTTCCTGGTACTGCTCGGCGTTGATGCCTTGCTCCGCCAGGTCGGCCAGCACCGGCTCCCAGACATGCTTCGGGATCAGATTGAGCTTGGAGAGGCCGGAGGTGAGGAACGCGGCGAAGGGCTCCAGCAGCTTGAACTCGACCTGGTTGTCGCCCACCGCCGTCACCGACTCGATCGGAGCGACGAACGGCTTGTACATCGGCGACATCTCGCCGGCCGGGGCCTGGAAGCTGAAGATCACGTCCTTGACCGTGACCGGTTCCCCGTCATGCCACATCAGGTCCGGCCGCAGCGTAACCAGGACGGTGGTGTCATCGGTCCATTCCACCGACTCGGCGGCGTAGGGTTGGGGCAGGCCGTCGGCGTCGATCCGCATCAGCCGGTCCCAGATCAGCTCGGTGATCCACGAATCGGCGCCGCCGGAGATGTAGAGCGGGTTCATCGCCTGGACCGAGGACTGGGTGTTGAGGATCATGTCGGTCTGGTCGCTCAATGGCGCCGCCCCGACAAACGTCCAGTAGTTCTTGATGCCGATCCCCTTGGCATCGACCACCGTCGCCGGATCCCAGACTGATGTGCTGAACGCGTAGTTCTCGTGCGGGTAGACCGCGAACATGTACGGCTGGTCGGCGCCGATGATCTCCTGGAGTTGGTACACCAGCTCCACCCGCGCCTCGTGATCGACCTCGACCCGCTGCGCCTCCGCGAGCTCGTCGTAGGCCGGGTTCGAGTAGCCAACGAAGTTGTAGCCATCCTCGATAGTCGAGGAGTGGAAGAGGTTGTAAATGAACTCGTCGGGATCGAGGCGTTCGGGCCGGCCAACCATCTGCCAGGCGGTCATGTCCCAGCTCTCGCGATCGAACCAAACGGTATCGCTTTGCTGTTCCCAGGGCATGACCGCGACCTCGATGTCGAAGCCGATGTCGCGCAGCCGCTGGGCGGAGAGCTGGATGGTCTCGAACTGCTCCGGCACGTTCGCCTGGGGCTCGACCAGAACGCTCATCTGGCGGACCCGGCGTCCGCCGTCCTGGGCCGCGGCCGAGGCGGGGCCGAGCGCGCCAAAGCCGCCGGCTAGAATCGTGGCCCCGCCAACGACGCCGGCTCGTTTCAGCAGATCGCGCCGGTTGAGGTCGGACAAGGCGGGCTGCTGCTCGTGTGATCGTGGCCGCCGGTCGGATCGATTACTCATCGGTTCCTCCTTTATGATGATTCCCTATGCTACGCCGAACTCACGTACCGTGTCATTGTCGTTCCCTCGAACGCGCCAGTCCCGCGCTGACTGATCACACGGGAAAGCGTCTTGGTGAAGGCGATGCGCGAGGGAACCCCGCCGGTCCGTCCGCGTCCCGACAAACCGTGCGACATAGCCAGGAACCGGGTTGGACACCATCGAAGCGTCACCGGCATCACGGCATCGATCCAGTCGTGATGAGCCGCAATGATTCATTGTGACGCGGAAGGCCCGAGTCGTCGTCGACCGTTTGGATAAGGGCTCGGTGGCGGCTGTGCTGGTTGACCATGGCGTTGACCTCTTTCCCAACTGTTTCGGCGGTGGCGACCGCTCGGTCGCGATCGAGCGCCAACGGAACCGCCCGGCGGAGACGACGCGGCGGCGAAAACGACCCCCTCACGATAATTACAATGGTGGCAACTGAAGTTCAATTAGAGTAACATGGTAGCGGGGACGGTTGGGCCGTGTCAAGTGGCGTTTCGCCTAAATCCCCGTCGAGACGGGTGAAACCGGGCGGCGATGAGATGACTGGGAGGAGGGAACGATGGAACGGTCACCATACTTTCTCGAAAGCGTCGATCGGGTGATGAAAGTGCTCGACTGCTTCGACGCCGACAGCGCCGAGCTGCGCCTCACCGATTTAAGCGTCCGGCTGGGGATGCCGAAGCCGCAGGTGCTCCGGATCGCCACCACGCTCGTGATCGGCGGCTATCTGGAGCGGGACCGCCAAACCAAGCGATACCGGCTTGGCCTCCGCCTGTTTCAGCTTGGGATGGTGGTCCGGCAGCAGATGGACCTGTCCCGGATCGCGCATCCCGTCCTCCGTCACCTGGCGACGCGGACCGACGAAACCGTCGCCTTGTTCCGGGCGGACGCCACCGGAGCGATCTGTGTCGAAGTCATCGAGAGCCCGAAGGGCTTGCGCATCTTCGCCCAGATTGGCCGCACCATGCCGTGGAATGCCGGCGCCGCCGGGAAGGTGATCCTGGCGCATTTGCTGGAGCCGGAGCGGGAGGCGATCCTTGAGGCCGATCAGTTCATACAGTTCACGCCCTACACGGTCACCGCACCGGAGCTCCTGCGCCGGATGCTCGATGAGGTGAGAGCGGCCGGCTATGCCCAAAGTGCCGGTGACCTCGATCCCGACGCCAGCGGGGTGTCGGCGCCGATCTTCGACGCCAATCACCGCGTCGCGGGCGCCCTGTCGGTGGGCGGTCCCCGCAGCCGGATGACGGACGCGGCGCTGCCGGCGATGATCGAGCTTGTCCGCCAGGGAGCGGCCGACGTGTCACGCGGCCTCGGCTACGAGAGCAACGGCAATGGCAACGGCCCGACGCCGGCTGATGTGGTTGGGGCGGGCAACTGATGGCGGCGGCTACGCTCGATCAGGTGCTGGCTGTTTGCGCCGCGAACCGGGAACGCGACTTGGCCGACCTGGTGCGGCTCTTGCGCCAACCCAGCATCAGCGCCCAGGATATCGGGGTCGCCGAATGCGCCGCGCTGGTGCAACAATTCTTTCTCGATGCCGACTTCGCCACGAGGCTGCTGCCGACCGCGGGACAGCCGATGGTGTTCGCGGAGCGAGCCGGCATCAGCGACCAACCGACCGTCCTGATCTACGGGCACTACGATGTCCAGCCGCCCGATCCGGTCTCCGCCTGGGTCAGCCCCCCGTTCGAGCCGGCCATCCGCGACGGCCGGCTCTTTGCCCGTGGCGCCGGGGACAACAAAGGGCAATTCTTTGCCCAGCTCGCCGGCGTCCGCGCTTGGTTGGAGGCGGTCGGCGAGCTGCCGGTGAACGTGAAATTCCTGATCGAAGGCGAAGAGGAGACCGGCAGCCCCCATCTCGAGGCGCTGGTCGCCGAGCATCGCGAGCTCCTCGCCGCCGACCTGGTCTACACCTCCGACGGTCCCGTCTTCGATGATGCGTACCCGATCGTCGTCTACGGCGTACGCGGCCTGCTCTACATCGAACTAACCGCCCGCGGCGCCAAGCACGACCTGCACTCCGGAAACTGGGGCGGGATCGCGCCGAACCCGGCCTGGACCCTCGTCCGGTTACTCAATACGATGCTCGACGCGGAGAACAACGTCATCGTTCCCGGTTTCGGCGACGACATCCAGCCGGTCTCGCCCCGGATGCGGCGGGCGATAGATGCCATTCCGCTCGATCAGGTCCGGAGCCTGGCTGAGCTTGGGATCGGACAATTGCCGCCCCCGGCCGCGGCGCCCTATTTTGACCGTCTGATGGCGCGGCCGACGCTCAACATCGCCGGCTTCACCAGCGGCTATAGCGGCGCCGGCAGCAAGACGGTGCTGCCTGCCGTGGCCTCGGTCAAGATCGACATGCGGCTGGTGCCGGATCAAGACCCCGACGACATCTTCGATAAGGTGAGCGCCCATGTCCGGGCCGCGGCGCCGGAGGTGGAAGTCCAGCGGTTGGGGAGCATGCGGCCCTCCTCGACGCCGCTGGATCATCCCTTCGCGGCGCCGGTCCGCCGCGCGGTGGAGCGCGGGTTCGGCCCGAGGCCGGTGGACGTGCCGTTGCTGGGCGGCAGCCTGCCGGACGCGGTCTGGACGAAGACGCTCGGGCTGCCTTCGTTCCTGGTGCCGTATGCCAATCACGACGAAGCCAACCACGCCCCGAACGAAAACCTCGTGGTCGAGCGATTTTACGCCGGCATCCGCACCGCGGCCTCCCTGCTGGCCGAGCTAGCGGGCGGACGGCCTAGGCTGGTCCCTGGTTCGCGGTGACGCGCTTCAAGGCAGACCGCAGGGCGGCATCGAGCCGGTTGCGCTCTCGCAGAAGTTGCGTCTGGACAAAGAAAGAGTCATCCGCGACCGCGGTCATCCCACCGAGATCGGTGGCCGCGGCCAGGCCGGGCAGCGGCTGTGAGCGCAGCGCCAGATCATGGTTGAACGGCCCAGAGCGTGTGTAGTTGACCGGGATGAGGATCCGGCTCAAGTCCATGCTGAGCTGGTTCGCCCGCTCGCTCGGGAGGCTCGGCATATCGGTTGACCTGATGGCCGCCGCGAGCTCGCGGGCGAGGGCGACGGTGCCGGAGAGGTCGAACGCCTCACCGGCGGCCTGGTCATACGATGCGGCGGCGGCGACGATCTCGTCGGCCTCCGCCGCGAGGTCGAACGGGAGGCGTTCTTCCGTGCAGAGCCGCCAGAGCGTTTCGGCATAAATGCCGGCGTCGCGCCTGAAGTTCTGAGGATCAATCTTGTCGGCGGTGTCCTCGGTGGTGTGCCACCACCAGCCGAGGCCGCCCCCTTTGCCGCCGCCGCCGAGAAGCTGGGCGAGGGCGGCGCCGGTCGTCGAATCGTCGCGTGGTTGCTCGGAGAGGGCGGCAAAGAGGCTCGGGATGCCGTGTCCCCAGAACGACTGGTCGCTGGACCGGCTGATCCGCCGGTAGTCCAGTGTTTCGCCGATCGTGTCGGTCAATATCCGCTGCCCGAAGTCGTGGGTCTCCGCCATTGACGGCGCGTCGCTCATGATCGTGGCGCCGACCGCGCCCACCGAATCGACGTTGACGTGACAGACGCAGCGGTCGTGGAGGTCTTGCCAGAAGGTGTCCGCGTACCAGGTGGAGCCCGCGTAGCGCCCGTGCGAGTGACCGGACCAGAAGGCCAGCCGGACGCCGCGGCGCAAGTCGCGGCGACGCTCGGCCAAGAGGCGGCCGACCTCGAGCTGGGTGGCGTTGGCGGTGCCGTTGTCCATCACGCCGAGGTGCCAGGAATCCACGTGACCGCTGAACAGCACGTAGCGGTCCTCCCGCTGTCCCGCCAAGTCGGCGATCAGGGTCGGAATTTTCACCCAGGCGCGGAACGGCTCGGTGACGAGCCGAACTTCGAGCGGCCCGTCTCGAAGCAACCCCTTGAGCCGATCCGCGTCGGCGCCGGTGATGCCGACCGCCGGCACCGTGGGCAGCAGCGACGCGGTTTCCGGGACCGGGGTGCCCCAGATCGGAGAGATGCACATTTCGTGGATGTACTCGTCGTTGCCGTGAATCTGGCCTACGGCGCCGGCCCGCTCCGCCGCCATCCCCTTGCCGGGCATCGCCAGACCGTCGGTAAGGACGATCTTGCCGCGGGCATCGATCCCCGCGTAGTCCTCCTCACCCCCGGCACCGGCATAGACCAGCCCGGCGGTGACGCCATCCGGTCCGGTGCTGGGACTCAGCGAATAGCCATTGCAGGTGATCGGCCCGCCATCTTGACCGAAGAGGGCGAGGGACGACGTGGCAGGATAGCCGATCAGAGCGTCGCTCTCGTACCGCGTAACGTCGTAGCCGAAGCTCTTCAGCTCACGCTCGATGTAGACGAAGGCGGCTGCCTCCTCCGGCGTGCCGGACAGCCGGACCACGTTCGTGATGCCTGCCAAGTGCCGCGCCAGCTCGGTTCCGGACACCTCATTGAATACCATCGTCATCGTCGATTCTCCTTGGTGAGCATGGGTCATTCGCGGCCTTGACGGCCGAAACGCTGCTCCGCATCTTACTCGCACCGGCTGGGACGGCGGGGGTGGGATCGACGCCGGGGCATCAGTGCGACAATTGGCGGCGGTGAGCGATCAGGTCGTGGATAGCGGTGGCGCATGACAGGGGCAGCAGAATCCGACCGGGCGACGACGACGGGGAGGCGGTTCGAGGTCATCCGCAACCGGCCGCTGTTGACGCTGGCGGTCGGGCACATGACGGTGGACATGTACGCTGGCTTGCTGCCGATGATGTACCCGCTGCTGGCCGGCAAGTTCGCGCTCGACCTGAAGACCGTCGGCATGGTGGCCCTCGCCTATGGGGCCGGCTCGTCGCTGTCGCAGCCGCTCTTCGGCTGGCTGGCCGATCGCCACGGCACCCGGTACATCGGGTTGGCGCTGAGCTGGACGGCGATCACCTTCGCGTTGCTCGGGTTTGTGCCGAACTTCGCGGTGTTGGTGGCGCTGGCCGCGTTGTCGGGCATCGGCTCCGGCGCCTACCACCCAATGGGCGCCCTGAACGCCAGCGCGGTCATCTCCGAGGCGCGGCGAAACTCGGCAATGTCGATCTACACCACCGGCGGCACCCTGGGCATCGCCACCGGCCCGCTGATCGGTGTCCTGACGCTGGGCGCGTTCGGGCTGCACGGCACCATCTTCATGCTCATCCCCGGGCTACTGATTGCCGTCGTCCTCCTGTTCGAAATGCGTGCGATCGCGTTGCGGCCGCGACGAGCGGGCGGGAGTCCCCGCCTGGTGCCACCGCCGGTGCCGATCGGTCTGATCAGCGTCGTGGTCGGGGTCATGATGCTGCGCGCCTGGAGCGTCTTTGGCCTGCAAGCGTTCATCCCGATCTGGTACGCCTCGATGGGCTACGAGCCATCGTTTTACGGGCTGCTGGCGACGACCCTGGTGCTGGCCAACGTGGTCGGCGCGATCGGGGCCGGCCACCTGGCGGACCGGTTCGGGCGGCGGATCCTGATCGTCGGCTCCACCATCCTCAGCGTGCCGGCGCTCTTGCTGTTTGCCCAGTTTCCCGGTTCCATCGCCTTCGTCACGGCGGCGGCGATCGGTCTGCTCGCGGCCTCGACCACGCCATTGCTGCTCGTGACGGCCCAGCAGCTGATGGTCGGCCGGGCCGGCATGGCCTCCGGCCTCGTCCTTGGTCTCGGCTTTGTGATGGGCGCGATCGGCGTTCCCATCCTGGGCGCCGTTGGTGATGCCCACGGCATTCAGAACGCGATGCGCTTGCTGGCCTTGATCGCCGCCGCCTCCGCCAGCGTGGCGGCGTTCCTGCCGAGCGAGGCGCTGGTCCGTCAATTCGCGAACCGGAACAGCAACCCGCTCCCGGCGGCTTCCCTGCCGACGACCTCGCCGTGAGGACGGTTAGAGGACGCCCTGCTCCGTGGCCTCGGTGGCGAGGATGTGCTTCAAGCTGAGCTGATTGAGATCGACAAAGCCGGTGCCCTGCCGGAGCGCCTGGGCCAGGTAGCGCACCAGCGCCTTGGCTTCCTCGGCGGAGTCGCATTCGGCGAGCAGATGCTCCGCCTCCCAGGCGGCGGCGATCACGCGAATCCGGTCCTCGAACTTGGCGACCTGCTGATAGCCAATGGTGGCGACCACCGAAAGATTGACCAGCATCGGCCAGTCACTCCGCGTCAATACCCACATCGCGTCCCCCATCGATCGCGCTGTCGGAACAGCTCCGTCTCTAGCCAGACATTCTACGTCCCGCGGTGGGAGCGGCGGATTGTGGCATGGATCGAGCGCGTGTGAAGATGTTCCCAGTGCAGGTGCGGCGGGACGAACGCGAAAGGGGCCACGGATGAAGATTGGGCTGATGATCGAGGGCCAGGATGGGCTGAACTGGCCGCGTTGGCAACGGCTGGCGCGGGCGGCGGAGGAGCTGGGGTTTCACGGGCTCTACCGGTCGGACCACTTGACCAACCCCCAAGGGCCGAATCTCGATGCCCTCGAAATGTTCTCGTCGCAGACGTGGCTGGCCAGTCAGACGAGCCGGATCGAGTTTGGCCCGATCGTCTCCCCGGTTTCGTTTCGCGATCCGATCGTTACCGCCTGGACCGCGATGGCGATCAGCGATCTCTCGGGCGGCCGGTTCCGGCTCGGGCTGGGCGCCGGTTGGCAGGAGCGTGAGCACCGGGAGTTCGGGTACGAGCTGGGCAGTTTGAAGCACCGGTTCGACCGCTTCGAAGAAGCGCTCCAGGTCATCACCCTCCTGCTCAGAAGCGAGGAACCGGTGTCGTTCGAGGGCGAGTTCTACCGGATGGAGAACGCGCTCCTCTTGCCAAGACCACAAGCCACGGGCCAGCCGCCGATCACGATCGGCGGCAAGGGGCCGAAGCGCACGCTGCCGCTCACCGCCCGCTACGCGGACGAGTGGAACGGGGTCGGCATCACGGTCGATCACTTCAAGTCGCTCAACGGCTTGCTGGACGATCTCTTGCGTGAGGAAGGACGACCGGTCGAGGCGGTGCGGCGGACGCTGATGACGCGGGTGGTCCTTGGCCGCGATCAGGATGAAGTGGATGCCCGACGGGGTGAAGCGTCGGTCGCCGACCTCCGGGAGCGGGGGGCCATCATTGGCACGCCGCCGGAAGTCCGGGAGCAGCTCCGAGAGCTGGCCGCCGCCGGGGTCGAGGTCGTCATGCTGCAATGGCTGGACGGCCTCGACGACCTGGCCGGGATCGAGTTTCTCGCCCAAGCGACGATCCACGCGGGTTGAGCAGCATGACATTCATTCAGGACTGAATCGCATCGCTCACCCGCGAATGGGACGCGCGTTCCTGAACGTCGGGCGCGGCGAAGAGGGAGCACCGTGAACGTGACGACGTTGGCGCTGGAGCAGCGCGCGCGAGCGGCAGTATCATCAGACCGGTTGCAAG
Organism: Chloroflexota bacterium; assembly: GCA_030859715.1. GTDB lineage: Bacteria > Chloroflexota > Chloroflexia > Thermomicrobiales > UBA6265 > JACCYK01. The sequence continues at coordinate 2,349 of JALZJP010000144.1, read as the reverse complement.
CCGGTCTGGAGGTGTTTAACAGGCTGTTCCGTGACAGCGGCAGCGAGGATGAATGGAAGGCGGCGCGATATCTGGTCCACGAGCTTGGCCACCGCGGGGTCGAGGCTGAGATTCTGGAGCTGCCGTCGTTGATCTCCCTGCCGAGGGCGGGCTGGCTGGAGCTGCTCGACGACGAGGGCAATGAAGTCGAGACCTTCCAGGCGCGGACCCGGTCGTTCGGTCGGCAAACGCCGCCGGGAGGAATCGTGGCGGAGTTGGTCTTCGTGCCGTTCCAGGCGCCGGAGCGGGGCGAGATGATCTTCTCGCCCCGGGCGGTGGCGGGGGACTATGCCGGCCTCGATCCGCGAGGCAAGATCGTGCTGACCGCCGATGGCGGGCCGGACGGCGTGCTCCGCGCCCAGGAGCGCGGCGCGGCCGGGCACATCCACATCTGGTCGTCGGATGAGCCCGTTGTCCACGAGATGATCTGCACCAGCATTTGGGGCACGCCGACGCCGGAGTCGGCGGCGCGGCTGCCGGCGATCCCGGTGCTTGGGGTGGGCAACGCGGACGGGCGGCGCCTGGCGGACCAAGCCCGCCAGGGGACGGTCCGGGTGCGCCTGGAATCGAACGTCGAGACCGGGTGGACGCGATTGCCGCTGGCGACGGCGCTCATTCCCGGGACCGCGAGCGACGATTTCCTCCTTGTCGGGGCGCATATCGATTCTTGGTACGAGGGGGTAACCGATAATGCCACTGGTGACATTGCCTTGCTCGAGATGGCGACCGTGCTCGCGGCCGAGCGAGCGGGGCTGAGACGGGGCGTTCGCTTTTGCTGGTGGCCGGGCCACTCCACCGGCCGCTACTCGGGAAGCACCTGGTTCGCGGACGAGTATTTCGCCGAGTTGCGGGCGCACGCGCTCGGGTATTTGAATATCGACTCACCGGGCGTGAGGGAGAGCGAGGTGTGGGACTGCCGCTACAACATGGGTGAGATCGAGGCGATCACCGCGGCCGTCGTCCGCGAGCTGTCTGGTCAAGAGCCGAACATCCGGCGCCCATTGCGAGCCGGCGACCAGTCGTTCCTCGGCGTCGGGCTGCCGTCGCTGGGCGCCTTCCGGATGCTACCGGTTGACCATCCGGAGCGAAAAGCGGTCGGCGGCTGCGGTGGAGGGTACTGGTGGCACTCACCGGAAGACACCCTCGACAAAGCGGATGCCGGCATCCTGGCGAAGGATGTCGAGGTCTACCTCACGATGACGCTGCGGCTGGTGACGCCGGAGATTATCCCCTACAACTTCGTCGCCAGCGCCCAGGACTTTATCGACCATTTGACCGGGTATCAACGGCAGGCGGGCGACCACCTGGACTTGCGGGAGCTGATCGCGACTGCCGAGCGCTATCGGGCGACGGCGGAGCGCCTGGCGCTGACGACGCCGGACGACGTTGCGAGCCATAACGAAGGATTGAAGCGCTTATCCCGGATCGTTAACCCGGCGCTTTTCACCGTGAACGGGCCGTACGAGGCTGACCCGGCGTTGCAGTTGCCGGTGCTGCCGGGTCTGGCGCCAATTGATGAGCTGGCGACGCTCGATCCAACGTCGGATGCCCATGGCTTCCTACGCACCAAGCTGGTCCGCCAGCGGAACCGGATCCACGATGCGCTCCTCCAGGCGGTGGCGCTGGCGGAATCATTGGCAACGTAGGGATCCACGCCTGGATCGATCGGATTGGGTGGGGAGGGCCACATCCCCTCCCGATCCTTGCCCTGGACGGTCAAGGCTGACTTTGATCCGACCTTCGGCGGTTCCCTTGGGGTTGGCGAACGGTGCTCACCCCCAATCCCCTCACTCCCGGACAGATTCAGGGGAGCCAGCGAAACGACCAGCCACCTGGCGTCAGGCGGAAGGGTCAGGCGGGACGATGCTAGTGATCGAGGACGGTGAGACAGGCGGCATGGCCGAGGCGGACCAGACTGAGCTCGGCAGGGCCCCGTGGCGTGGTGGGGTGTCGAGGTTGATCCTCCGGTGTAAGTCGCCGGAGTTGAGTTCGGCGATGGGGTCAGTATCGCGCTCGGGGTAGAGCACGCCATGGAGGTGTCGGAGCGGTCGCGGCGGTCGCCGGCTTGCCACTTATCCATGCCCCGGCGGGGTTAGGCGGTAGGTCGTCAAGGTGTCCTCGTTGGCAAACCCGAGGCGGCTGTACAGCTCCCCCGCGCGTTCGGACTCCCAGCCGATCTTCAACGTTGTGGCGCCCGCCCTGGCCAGGCGGTCCAGACCGGCGCTGATCATCGCGTACCCGATCCCGCGGCCGGCGTGCTCGTCCTCGACCCGGACCGGCTCGACCAGCCCGACGCCGGTGACCGGGTCG
>JALZJP010000138.1 GCA_030859715.1 Chloroflexota bacterium | reverse complement strand
GACCCTAGGCGGCGGCAACCGCCACGGCCGGGATTGGCCGCCACGGTCGCACCACGATCGCGGTGAGCAACGGCGCGACGGTCCCAGCCGCGCGGGTCTGGCGGCGACGCGAAGGGAGAGGACCGGTGAGTATCTCGTTTACGCCTGTCGATCTTGGCCCGCGGGAGCCAATCTCGTTGGAGATCGCGCGCCGCTTGGTCGATTACTTGCTGTCCGGCCAGGTCGCGCCGGGGGAACGGATCCCGTCCGAGCGGCAGTTGGCTCAAGATCTCGGGGTGGGGCGCTCCGCCGTGCGCGAGGCGATCAAGTCGCTGGCCCTGCTGGGGCTGGTCGAGGTCCGGCAGGGCGACGGCACCTACCTGTGGCGGATCGATACCGGGCTGCCGATCCAGAAGATCGAATGGGGGCTCCTGCTCGGCGTCAAACGAACCCACGATCTGGTGGAGGCGCGCCGGCACCTGGAGCTGGTGGTCGCCGGGCTCGCCGCCGAACGACGCGACGAGGCGGCGGTGCTGATCCTGCGGGAACTCTTTGCCGAGATGGAGGCTGCCGCCAGCGATCCCGATCGCTTCGTCAACGCCGACGTCGCCTTCCATCTGCGGATCGCCGAGGCGACCGGCAACGAGGTCCTGTTCCGAATGATGTCGAGCATCAGCGAACTGCTGCGCGACTGGATCGCCCGGGTGATGCGGGTCGAGGCCAACTTCCGGCCGTCGCTGGCGGAGCACCAGGCGGTCCTGGCGGCCATCGTCGCCGGCGACGCCGACGCGGCCCGGAGCGCGATGCTGGCGCATATGGATGGCGCCGCCAGCCGGCTGGCAACGGCTATTCGAGATGGTGGACACGATGCGGCGCCTGGACACTGACTCAATTCAGGCGGCCGCCTCCCTCCATCTATGACGACTCCGCGGCCGCGGCGACCTTACCGACCGGGCGTCCCATCCGCTCCCATTCCTGAAACGCTTGCTCGAGATGGGCGGCCATCGCCGTCCGGGCGCCAGGGAGGTCGCGGGCAATGACGCGGTCGAGGATCCGGCCGTGGGCACCGACCGCGACGAGCGAGTCCGCCGGATTGTTCACCGTTTCCAGCCGGATTTCCAACAAGACGTCTCCGATCGCATCGAGCATCAGCAGGTGCAGCTCATTGGCCGTCATCCGGGCAAGCTGGCGATGGTATTCAACGTCAGCGACGGCGAGGGCCCCGTAATCACCCTGCTCGGTCAGCGCCGTCACCGCCTCGTGGATTTGCCGCAATTGATCGATTTGCTCGGCCGTGCCGCGTTCGGCCGCCAGCCCCGCGACCTGAATCTCGATCATGGTGCGGACCTCATGCACCTTTTCGTAGGGAATGCCGCCGCCGCGCAGGTACCAGCTCATCGACTCGGCGACGGCCGCGGGATCGACCGCGGCGACGGAGAGCCCCGCCCCGGCCCGGACGTCGAGGATGCCTTTGGCGACCAGGGCCCGGGTCGCTTCCCGGATCACGGTCCGCGAGACCCCGAACTGTTCGCCCAGCTCACGCTCGGACGGCAGCCGGCTGCCCGATTTCAAGCCTTGGGCCAGGATTTCCGCCAGCATCCGATCGGCGACTCGGTCGGAGAGGCGGGGCGCCCGGGCGAGCGGTTGCAGGGCGCGATGGACCGCGGGTGTCTGATTTTCGGCCATGATGACTCCGGGTCGATCGGCGCGCGATTCGGGAGAGGTGACGCGACCCGGTCGGTCGTTCGTCACCTCAACGATCATACCGTGCCGTTCGGCGGCAATGCGACCGGCGTTGGCAATTGGCCCGCCAAGCTATCGCGGCCCCGCCAGACACCGCGCGCTCACCGTTGACAGAACTGGCAACGGTCGCTAGAATCGGCCTATTGGTCAACCACTAGACCTATCGTCCGCTCGGGCGCTGAAGTCATCGTCAGCGGCGAGTTGGTATGGGCGACGCTATGCTCCTCGGACTGAATCACCTCGGGATCGTCGTGCGCGACCTTGAGGCGGCGCTGCCCTTCTACGTCGAGACGCTCGGCCTCGCCGCCCACGATCGCGAGGATTTGCCCGTCGCCGGCGTCCGCGTCCTCTACGTGGAGACCGGATCGGGCACGATCCAATTGTTGCAACCGATCGGGCCCGGCCCGGCCCGCGACTATCTCGACCAACATGGCGAAGGGCCGGACCATATTTGCTATACCGTGGCCGACATCCCCGCCGCGCTGGCCGTCTTGGCTCCGGATGTCACGGTGCCGATCTTCTTGGGGGGCCGCGGCCGCCGGGCCTGCTTCCTGCCCGGGCGCCATCACGGCTTACGGATTGAGCTAACGGAAGCGGAGCTATACACGTCACCGTGATGGCGGGATGGGGAGGAAACGGCGTGGGGCGACTCGAGGGCAAGATCGCGGTCATCACCGGGGCCGGCAGCGGCATCGGCCAGGGCGCGGCGCGGGCCTTTGCTGGCGAAGGAGCGATCATAGGACTGCTTGATCGCAACGCGGATGCGGTCGCGGCCACCGGCCGCGAGCTGGGGGAGCGAGCCTTCCCGCTGGTGACCGATGTTGGCGACGAGGCGAGCGTGGCGGCCGCCTTTGCCGAGGTGCGGCGCCGGCATGGCCGGCTCGACGTCCTCTACACCTGTGCCGCGGTGCAACTGATCGGTGAGGATGCGCCGGTTCATGAGCTCGACGTTGATGTTTGGGATCGCACCCACCGGGTCAATCTGCGCGGCGTCTACCTCTGCAACAAGCACGGCGTTCGCTTGATGATGGAGAGCGGCGCTGGCGGCTCGATCATCAACACCGGTTCCCCGACCGGCCTGACGATGTCCGGCGCCGGCTGGCATGCCTATTCGTCGTCAAAGGCCGGGGTGATGGGGCTGACCCGGGTGATGGCCGCCGACTATGCCAAGCACAAGATCCGGGTCAACGGCATTGTGCCCGGCACAATCGAGACGACGTTGACGAGGCCGCTGGTCGATGATCCGGAGACGCTGGCGGGGCTGACCGCGCTCCACCCGATCGGCCGCATCGGGACACCGGCGGACATGGCCGGGATCGCGGTGTTCTTGGCCGCGGACGAATCGGCGTTTGCCACCGGGGCGCACTTCTTCGTCGATGGCGGCATCTCGGTGCGGTAGCGGCGGCGCCGTGATGGATGGCCCCAGGACGACTCTGAGCCAGCGTGGAGATATGCGGGTGAATGCTTTCCTGGCCGGGAGCGTCACGAGATGAGCGGCCGGCTGCCGAACATCGAACCGATCAAGCGCGAGCCGCTGGCGACCGAGATCGCCCGCCGCCTGGTCGATTATCTGCTGACGGGCGGCGTGCTGCCGGGCGAGCGGATGCCCTCGGAGCGTCAATTGGCGGAAGCGTTCGGCGTCGGCCGGTCGGCGATGCGGGAGGCGCTGAAGGCGCTGACCCTGCTCGGCCTCGTCGAGGTCCGGCATGGCGACGGGACCTACCTCAAGCGCGATGATTCGTCGCTGCTGCCGCAAGTCATCGAGTGGGGATTGCTCCTGGGTGAGCAGCGCACGCTCGACCTGGTCGAAGCCCGGCAGAAGATCGAGACTGACATCGCGGGGCTGGCCGCCGCCCGCCGGGACGAGGCGGACCTGGCCGAGCTCCGCCGCCTGCTGGGGCGGATGGAACTGCTTTCGCATCAGCGGGGCGATCCGCGGGAGTTCGTCGATGTCGATGTCGCCTTCCATCTGCGGGTGGCCGAGGCGTCCCGAAATACGGCCCTGCGCGACATCCTCTCCGGCATCCAGGCGCTCCTCCGGGTCTGGATCGGCCGGGTCATCGCCGCCGGCCACCGCGAAGCCTCGTACCAAGAGCATGTCCCGATCTTGGCGGCGATTGAGACCGGCGATGTCGCCGCCGCCGAGGCGGCGATGGATGCCCACATGCGGTCGGCCGCCGGCCGCCTGGCACGGGCGCTGGCCGAGGCCCAGGCCCGCGGCGAGTCCCCCGGCCGGCGACTTGCCGCCGATAGCGAACCATGATGAACTACTGGAGATCAACATACGCCGCCTGGTGCGAGCCGGGTGGACCGGAGGCGACAAGGAGACCGTCGTGAGTGAATCTGTTGTCCGCGCCCCAACTGGTGACCGATCGCCGGTGGGCCAAGGATTGCACGGCGTCTGGCGCAAGCTGAGCTCGATCGACGAGCTTGGCGTCATTGGTGCGCTCATCGTCCTCTGTGCCTTCCTGGCGGTGGTCAGCGAACGCTTTCTCACGATCGACAACTTCATCAACGTGTCGCGGCAGGCATCGTACGTCGCGATCATGGCGGTCGGGATGGTCTTCGTCATCTCAATGGGCGATATCGATCTCTCGGTCGGTTCGATCCTGATGCTGAGCAGCGTGACGATGGCGGTTGCCCTCCGCGATGAACGGCACATCGCGATCGCCGTCCTACTGGGCCTGCTGGTCGCCACCGCTTGCGGCTTCGCCAACGGCGTGCTCAGCGTGTTGCTTCGGATCCCGACCATCATTGTCACGTTGGGCACCCTGAGCATCTTTCGCGGGCTCGGGTTGGTGATCTCGGATGCCTCCCCGGTCTCCGGCTACGACATCCGGACCTGGTTCTTCGAATGGATCGGCGGCCGCATCTTCGGTGTCTGGGCCAGCATCTGGGTCATGCTCGTTGTCTGCCTGCTGGGTTGGGTCCTCTATAGCAAGACTTCGTTTGGCCGCCGGGTGCAGGCGATCGGTAGCAACGTCCAGGCCGCTCGCTTCTCCGGGGTGCGGATTGCTCGCTACCGGATCATGGTGATGGCCCTGATGGGCTTCATCGTGGGCATCGCGGCGGTCACGGTCCTCGCCTTCAACCGGAACGGCAGCCCGACCGTCGGTGTCGGCATCGAGCTGAGCGTCATCGCCGCCACCATTATCGGCGGCACCGCGCTGACCGGAGGCTCGGGGTCGGTCCTCGGCGCGGTCCTGGGCGCGATCATCATTGCCTTGATTCAGAATGGGCTGGCGCTGCTGGCCGTCTCCCCCGCTTGGTCCACTGCCGCCACCGGCGTCGTCATCATCATCGCGGTTACGCTCGATTACCTCATCAAGCGACGGTAGCAGGGACGTCTCCGTCGTCACGCTCGTCAGCGCGGAATGGGGAGAGGAGGTAGTTGCCCGGACACGGACTTAAATCGTTGGTGGATCGAGACATTGGCCACGCCAGATCGTTGACGGGAGGCGTGTGACCCGTGGCATGACATGGAGGTCAGTGGAATGAATCGGATTCGAACCGCCCTCGGGCTGCTGCTCGTGGCGTCGCTCCTGCTCCTGCCGGGGCTGGGGGTAATGGCGCAGGACGGCACGCCGGCCGCCGATCACAGCGATATCCAGATCGACTACATCCTGCACGGCTTGAATGCCTTCACCGAGCGTATCCAGACCGGGGCCGAAGATGCGGCCAACGACTATGGCGTGACGCTCGCCGTGTTCGGCGACGCCAGCTTCGACACCCCGACGCACCAGGCCTTCTTCGAAGCCTCGCTGCAGCGCGGGGTCGACGCGATCGCGGTCGTGCCGAACCCGGGCGATCTCTGGATCACGCCGCTCCAGCAGGCGACCGACCAGGGCATTCCGATGGTCGGGGCGAACATTACGGCGCTGGATTCGACGCTCACGACCTGGGTGGGCCAGGACGAATTCAACTCCGGTGTCATCCTCGGCCAGCAGATGCTGGAACAGTTGGCAGCGGCCGGCATCTCCGAAGGCACGATCCCGGTCGGTATCTGCATCCCGGCGGCGGATGTGCTACAGGAGCGCGATCAGGGCTTCCGCCAGGTGTTTGAGGGCACGGCCTTCAACATCCTCGAAGCGCAGGAAGTGTTGGCCCCCGTGCCCGACAACTACAGCCGGTGGGAAAACATCATGGCGGCGAATCCGGACGCGGTGGCCGCGGTTGGGCTGTGCTCGATCGATATCGCCAACCTGGCGCAGTTGAAGGAGCGGAATAGCGCGTCGTGGTTGATCGGCGGTTACGACCTCGATCCGCCCACCCTGCAGGCGATCGAAGACGGGCTGGCCCAGGTGACGGTTGGCCAGCAGGAGTATCTGCAGGGCTACCTGCCGATCGCGCTCCTGGCCGAGAGCCTGATCAACGGCACGCCGCTGGTCGAGGGCTGGTTCGAGAATCCGACCGAGATCGTAACGGCCGAGAACGTGGCCGATTACGTTTCCCGCCAGACCGACAACCAGGTGCAATACGACTACTATCAGGATTACATCGCCGAGACCTACGGCGATCTGACCGAGCCGACCCGACCGTATTCGGACCTGGCGTCTCCTGGCATGGTGCCGCCGTCGCCGGTGCCATAGCTTGACAGTCGTAAGTCGTAAGTGGAGAGCTCATTGCTCCCGGCGCACTACATGGCCGGATCTCAACTCACGACCCACGACTCACGACTCGGAGCGTGCCTTGGAGATGATCCGGTTCGACCACATTGAGAAGCGCTTTGGCGGCGTCACGGCCGTGGCTGACGTCTCGTTCGGGATTGAGCGGGGCGAGATCCACGCCGTCGTGGGTGAAAACGGCGCCGGCAAGTCGACCATCATGAAGATGCTGGCCGGCGTCTATCAGCCGGACCGAGGCACCATCGTCCTGGACGGCGAGCCGGTCAGCATCAGCGACCCGCTGCATGCCCGCCGGCTCGGCGTCAGCATCGTCTTCCAGGAGCTGAACCTCTTCCCGCACTTGTCGGTGGCCGCCAACATCTTCGCCAACCGCGAGCAGACCGTCGCCGGCGGCCTGCTCAACGAGCGGGCGATGGCGGCGGCCACGCGACGGGTCTTGAGCGAGATGGCGATCGACCTCGACCCGCGGGCCAAGGTCAGCACGCTGTCGGTGGCCGAACGCCAACTGGTCGAGATCGCGCGGACCCTGGAGCAAGAGTCCGCCATCATCATCATGGACGAGCCGAACTCGGCGCTCAGCGCCAGCGAGTCGGAGCGGCTGTTCGACATCCTCCGCCGGCTGCGGGACCGGGGCTTGACCGTGGTCTACGTCTCGCACCGGCTGGAGGAGGTCTTCGCCATCTGCGACCGGATCAGCGTCTTGCGTGACGGCCAGTACCAGGGGACCTGGCGGACGGCGGAGACGTCCATCCCCGACATCATCGCCGCCATGATCGGGCGCCGCTTGGAGGAGACGTTCCCCCATCGTCCGGTGATCGCCGATGATGCCCCGGTGCGGCTCGCGGTGACTGGGCTTTGTGCCGGGATGGCGGTCGGCCCGGTCGAGTTCCAGGTCCGGGAGGGTGAAATCCTCGGGTTCGCTGGGCTGGAAGGGTCCGGCATCGACGAGGTGTTCCACGTCCTCTTTGGCATCGGCAAGCCAACCGGGGGCGATGTCGTCTATCGCGGCCGCGCTGGACGGCCGGCGTCGCCGTTCCAGGCGATCAAGCAAGGGTGGGGCCTGATCCCGGCGAACCGGCGCGACGAAGGTTTGATGCTGGAGTGGACGATCCGGCGGAACGCCAGCCTCTGCGTCCTCGACAAGCTCCTGGACAAGCTGGGCCTGATCGACCGCGGTAAGGAGCGCGGCCTCTCCAACGAGTATGTGCGGAAGCTGAATGTGGCCACCGACAGCATCGACAAGCGGGTGGTCAACCTCTCCGGCGGCAACCAGCAGAAGGTCGTGCTCGCCAAGTGGCTGGCGACCGGGCCGGAAATCCTGATCCTCAACGACCCCACCCGCGGCGTCGATGTCGGCGCCAAGGCGGAGATCTACGCCCTCTGCGACCAACTCGCGCGGGAGGGGCTGGCCCTGCTCTTCACCTCGTCCGAGATCGAGGAGACGCTGGGCGTCTGCGACCGCGTCCTGGTCTTCCACAAGGGCCGCATCATTCGCGAGTTCGCCCGCGGCGACGCGACGAAGGCGGACGTGATGCACTGGGTTGCCGGCGGCGTGGTGCCCGCGGTCGAGGCGGTCGAAGCGTCCTTCCCCGATTTCGTCGAGCCGGCGGTTCCCGAGTAATGTAAGGAAGCGGTCCCGCCGGACGGCGGCCAGCCCTTTCACCGACGAGACGGCGGCGGGCTATCCAAGCCAGCGCTGACCGTCGCCGGCGGCGGCCCGCGCCAGCTCCAGCGGGTGAGGGCGACGCTGCCGATCACGAACAGCGAGGCCAGGAAGGTGGCCCCGGAGACCGTTTCGCCGAGCAAGAGAGCGGCCCAACCGAGGGTCAGCACCGGTTGCGCCAACTGAAGCTGGCCGACCCTGGCCACGCCCCCGGCCGCCAACCCTTTGTACCAAGCAAAGAAGCCGAGAAACATGCTGACCACCGATACATAGGCAAACCCCAGCCACGCCCCCGTGCCAACGGGACCGCGATCACCAATGGCGATCGCGACCACGACCGGCGCCGCCAGGATGGGGGCGGCGATGAGCAACGCCCAGCAGATGACCCGCCACCCACCCAGCTCCCGCGCCAGCCGCCCGCCTTCCGCGTAGCCGAGGGCGCCAAGGACCACCGCCGCCAGCAGCAAGCCATCGGCGGGCTGAATCTGGCCCGCCCCTTGGGACGCGGCAAAGACCAGGACGGCGACGACGCCGACCGCGCAGGTCAGCCAGAAGGCCGGGGGAGGCCGCTCACCGGCCCGGATCACCGCCATCACCGCGGTCGCGGCCGGCAGCAGGCCGATAACGACCGCGCCGTGGGCGGCGGGCAGCGATTGCATCGCCAGCGACGAGGTAAGCGGAAACCCGATCACCACGCCGAGGGCCACGATCGCCAAACCCGGCCAGTACCGCCGGGCGGGCGGGCGTTCGCGCAGGAGCAGGAGCAACACTGCCGCCAGCGCGGCAGCGATCAATGCCCGGCCTAAACCGACCGTCGTCCCGCCGAGGGCGGGGACGGCGGCCCGCGTCGCCGGCAGGGTCAGGCTGAAGGCCAGTACCCCGAGACCGCCGAAGATCAATCCTTGCGTCGCATCCGGCATCCCGGTCGCCCGCCGGATGGCCTGATCCTCTACCGGTGCCGTGGAAATGGAGCGAGGATCGGGCAACGCCTTGGCCTTTCGATAGACGGGTACTCGGGTTCAGCACTTGCCGGAAGAGATGGCCTCGCTAGGTGGCTCGCATCACGGACGATACCAGACCAGTCCCTGAATCCCGAAAAGGAATCATCGTTCAGAGCGCGGCGTGCCCGGCAGCACGATTCGTATGCCCACGGTATCATCGCCCGGCTGCCTCAGTCCCCCGACGGAGGCTATTTGGGCGATATCTCGTTCGGCGCCGGGCAGCGCCGGTGCCCATCGGTGACGGAATCTGGAGGGCGACTATGCGGCGGACGGCGGATCGAGCCACCGATGACATCTTGATTGTCGATGCCGACATCCACGCCCACGACTCGCCCGACGCCCTGGCGCCGCACTGCGCGATGCCCTGGCGGAAATCGCTGGAAGCGCTTTCCGGCCGGGATGGGGACTATCTCAGCGTCCCCGGTTTCTCGCCCAGCCTAAAACTCGATCCCCCGATTCCGGGCGGGCCGCCGCCGCGCTCGGTCACCACCGCGGCGGAGATGCGGGCCGAGCTCTCGGAGCTGGGGATCGAGATCGGCATCATCTTTCCGGACAACATGCTGCTCTTCGCGCCGCTGCCGAACATCGAGTACGCGACCGCCCTCTCGCACGCCTACAACCGCTGGCTGCTCGACGAATGGCTGAGGCGGGAGCCGGGATTGTATGGTGTCCTCCTGGCCTGCCCGCAGAACCCGATCGATTCGGCGAAGGAGATCGAACGGTACGCCGCCGAGGAAAAGATCGTCGGCGTCTTCCTGCCGACCGCCGGGGTCAACCCGCTCTGGGGAGACCGGAAGTACGACCCGATCCTGGCCGCCGCCGAGGCGGCGGACCTACCGGTCTGCCTCCATAGCGTGACCCTCGTCTCACCGGCCTTTCCGTGCCAGCTCGACCAGTTCGAGAACCACTTTGCCCGCCAGGTGCTGGCCCACTCCTTCGCCATGATGGCCAATCTGACCAGCCTCATGCACACCGGGGTGCCGGCCCGCTACCCGAAGCTGCGGGTCGTCTTTACCGAGGCGGGGATCGCCTGGGTGCCGTACATGATGTGGCGCATGGACAAGTACTTCAATGAGTATCGCCGTCACGTGCCGTTTCTCCAGGAGCGGCCCAGCGACTACATGAAGGAGAGGATGTGGTTCGCCACCCAGCCGATCGAGGAGCCGGACGATCCGAAGGACCTGGTCACGACGATTGATCTGCTGGGCGGCCCGGAGCGCGTCCTGTTCGCCTCGGATTGGCCGCATCACGACTTTGACCATCCGCGGGCGATCATGAAGCTGCCGATGCCGATGGCGGCCAAGAAGCAGATCATGGGCGAGAACGCTCTGGCCCTGTTCGGCATCCCGCGACCGGAGCAAGACGCCACGGACGATGTCCAGGCGGCGTTCGATGCCACGGCGGCGCGGGCGGATTAAGCGGTGGCGACATACGTGGTGGGTCCCGTCGACGAGTTTCCGGCCGGCACGCATCGGGTGGTGAAAGCCGGCCGGGCGGAGATCGGCGTCTTCAACGTCAAGGGCAGGTTCTACGCGATGCCGAATATCTGCACCCATCAGTTCGGGCCGCTGTGCGAAGGCACCGTCGATGGCACGATGATGGCGTCGGCCGAGTCTGGCTGGCGCTACGAGTGGGTGCGCGAGGGCGAGATTGTGACCTGCCCCTGGCACGGGCTGGAATTCGATATCACCACCGGCCACTGTCTGGCCTCGGCCAAGGTCCGGCTCCGGCAGTATGTGGTCACGGTGGAAGATGGCCAGGTCACGG
>JALZJP010000014.1 GCA_030859715.1 Chloroflexota bacterium | reverse complement strand
AGCGGCGCGCGCCACCAGCAGAAGTGCGGTTGTAGTCTAAGAGGGTGTCTGAGAAGGGGGTAGACTGGAAGGATACTGGGAGTGTACCGCGCTGGTTGGAGGTGCGCCATGCCCCGTCGCCGCTACCCGACCGATCTGACCGATGCCCAATGGGCGATCCTCGAACCGCTGGTGCCGCCCCCCAAACCCGGCGGCCGCCCGCCCAGGCATCCTCGCCGTGAATTGATCAACGCCATGCTCTATGTGCTGCGCAGCGGGGGCGCCTGGCGATTGCTGCCCCACGAGTTTCCCCCCTGGCAGACGGTCTATCACTATTTCCGGCTCTGGCGGATGGATGGGAGCTGGGAGCGGATCAATGCCGCGCTGCGCGAGCGCGTCCGCATCCGGCTTGGGCGGGAGCCGACGCCCAGTGCCGCCATCCTGGACAGCCAGAGCAGCAAGACGACGGAAAAAGGGGGCCACGCGGCTATGACGCGGGCAAGCAGGTGAGCGGCCGCACGCGCCACCTGCTGGTCGACACCGAGGGCCTCCTGGTCAAAGCCCTGGTCCATCCGGCCGATCAACCGGACGGCACGGGTGCCCGGCCCCTGCTGGCGGCGTTGGCGGGACATCTGCCGCGACTGGAACTGATCTGGGTCGATGGGGGGTACAAGAAGGCATTCGCCCAATGGGTGGCACGCGAGCTCGGCTGGCGGGTGGAGACGGTCCAGCACCCGGACGCGGGGCTGCGATATGTCTGGGTCGCCCCCGGCCAAGAACCACCGGATCGGCCCTTCGGATTCCGGGTCTTGCCCCGGCGCTGGGTGGTCGCGCGAACCTTTGCCTGGCTGGGGCGCAACCGCCGCTTGAGCAAGGATGACGAGGTGCTGCCGGCGACCGAAGAGACCTGGATCTATCTCGCCATGAGTCGGCTCATGACCGCCCGATTAGCGCGATGCCCCCTTCTCAGACACCCTCTTAGACTACAACCGCACTTCTGCTGGTGGCGCGCGCCGCTGGTAGTGGGCACGGCGAGCGTCGGCTTGCCGTTTGCGCCGCCACCAGGACCAATGCAACCGGAAGCGGTGCTGCTCCGGCGGCAGGTTCAGCAGCACGAGCAGGCGGCGGACCTCCGGCGCGGTGAGGGCGATCAGGTCGTCGGCGCCCCCCTTTTGCCGGCTTCGTTATTGGCGGCGGCGCGCGTCACCTCGAGGAAGGCGTGGGCCAGCAGGCACAAGGTGATGTGCCGGTACCAGCCGTCCCAGCGCCGCACCTCGTACTGGTCCAAGCCGACCTCCCCCTTGGCGCGCTCGAAGCCCGTCTCGATGGTCCACCGTGTCCCGGCCACCCGCGCCAGCTCGGCCACCGGCGTCTCCGTGGGACCGAACGCCCGGTAGTAGGCCACCTCGTCTGGCTGCGTTACCGAGCGCCGGATCAGCAACCACTGCGCCCAGCCTGCCGCGGTGAGAAAGGGCAGGCGAACCCACGCCCAGTCGTAGACCCGTGGCCCCTTACTGCCGGCCCCAACCGCCAGGCGCTGCCAGACATCGGTCGGGAGGGCCGCCACGAGCGCCTCGGCCCGCACTTGCTGCGGCGCGCCATCGACCGTTGCCCAGAGGGGATGGGAGCGGGCGACGGCGAAGACGTAGGAATGCCGTTGTCCTTCAAGCCACCGGCGGAGGCCGCCGTCGTTGCCGTACGGCTCATCGCCGGTCACCCACGTCGCCGGGACATCGGCGGCGAACGCCCGCTCCAGCAGCTGGCGCGCCAACTCGCCCTTGGTCGCGAAGGCCACGTCGTCGGGTACCCCAGCCTCCTGGCGCCGTGCTGCGTCGTCGGCCCACGCCCGCGGCAGATACAGCGCCCGGTCGAGGAAAGCCTGCCCGCGGGAGGACGCGTAGGCGAGAAAGACCCCGATCTGGCAGTTCTCGATCCGCCCCGCCGTGCCACTGTACTGCCGCGCCACGCCGACCGACTTGGTCCCCTTCTTGAGAAAGCCGGTCTCATCGACGACGAGCACCGCAGCCGGATCGCCCAGGTGCTCGACCACATAGGCGCGCAAGTCGTCGCGGACCGCGGCGGCGTCCCAGCGAGCGGTATTCAGCAGGCGCTGCACACCATCCGGCGTCCGCTCCCCGATCTGCTCCGCCAGGGGCCACCCGTTGCGCCGCTCCACCGGCCCGAGCAGTCCGGCGAGGACGTGCCCGACCCGCGTGCGCACCTCCGGCCGGGCGAACCGCGGGGCGATCCGCGCGCTCAGCGCCGCGACCTCCTGCTGCCAGTCCCCGATCCGCACCAGCTGCTGCCGTTCCTGCTGCGTGACGCCCATCTGCTCCCCTCCTCGGTTGCCGGAGGAGTCTACCCGGTGAAGTGCGGTTGTAGTACTAGACATCGTCCTCGCCGCGAGCTTCATGGATCAGCTGATCGGCACGGATTCCGATGGGACCAATCTCTCGACGCAGGCGCATCACCTCGATCTCCAACTGACGGCGGCGTT
>JALZJP010000097.1 GCA_030859715.1 Chloroflexota bacterium | reverse complement strand
GCCGCCGGCTCCTCACCGGCGGCCGCGGGGCCGACAACCGGGCTGGGGTCAGGATCGGTTCGTCTGGCCCGTCACCCGAGGCATGGTCATCGCGCATCACCGGTTGGCTCGTTGGTAGTCTTCACTCGTGACCGTGCCGCGTGGTCCGGCGCCGACATCCACTCGGCTTGAACGAGTTGGGCGCGCCGGGACCGGGCCCGCAACAGCCGCCATCGAAAGAGGAGCACGCCCTGACCGAGCAAGGCGGCGGCCAGGAGCCAAATCCACGTCGTCGCGATGAGGAGCGGCCACGCCGCGTCCGACGACGCCCAGACGACGACGGCCACCACCGCGAGCTTGGCGGTCAGCAGGGTGCCGAGGAGCATCGGCACCGACACGGCGCCGTCGTTCGCGGACGATCGGCGTCGATCGTCGGTCGGGCCAACCCGTGCCGCGCGTCCGTTCATCCTGCTCCCATCCCGTTCGTCACCGGGCGCTGGGTTTCGAGCGGGGCCACGCCGTCGAGTGCTCAGGCCAGATGGTGAGCGCCGGTGTCGATCTCCCGTCGCGGCGTCTCACACCTCGCTCCAGAGCGGCTCGGGGTGCGGCGCGATCAGCAGAGCATCGCAACTGTACACTGGCAACGACGGACGCGCCCGGGCGCGGGGGACGCCAGCGCCTCAAGAAATGAACACGGGCCCGGTCGAGGGCGGGGCCGGCGCCGCGCCGCCCAGGTGAGAGAGGAGCGAATGGGGAAGATAGGGAAGGCCGTGGAGACGCGCGAGCGGCCCGAGGATCGCGTCCGCACCGCCTCGCGGCCGAGCGAGCTCAAGATCACCGACCTGCGCACGGCGACAGTCGGGTGGGATACCTGGTACTTCACACTCGTCCGCATCGACACCAACCAGGGGTTGAGCGGCTACGGCGAGGTGCGCGACTTCGCCAGCAAGAACTACGCCCTGATGCTGAAGCGCCAGGTGCTGGGGGAGAACCCCTGCAACCTGGACAAGCTCTTCCGCAAGATCAAGCAGTTCGGGCACCACGGGCGGCAGGGGGGCGGCGTCTGCGGCGTCGAAATGGCGCTGATGGATCTGGCCGGCAAGACGTACGGCGTGCCCGCCCACGCGCTCGTCGGCGGCAGGTTCCGCGATCGCGTCCGGATGTACTGCGACACCCCCAACGAGCCGACCGGGGCGGAGATGGGGCGTGAGTTGCTCAAGCGGATTGAGCAGGGTTTCACCATGCTGAAGATGGATGTGGGGGTCCGGCCGCTGATCGGCGTCGAGGGAGCGCTGAGCTGGCCGCAAGGGATGCTGCCGGGTGACTCCGAGGACCAGGTGGAGGAGCTGTTCAACACCACCCAGGTGATGCACCCCTTCACCCATGTGCGCCTGACCCCGAAGGGGATCGACCTCATCCGCGAGTACGTTGCCGAGGTCCGCGCGGTCGTCGGCGACAAGGTGCCGATTGCCGCCGACCACTTCGGCCACATCGGGATCGACGACTGTCTCCGCCTCGGCCAGGCGCTTGAGCCCTACAACCTCGCCTGGCTGGAGGACCTGGTGCCCTGGCAGTTCACCGACAAGTGGGTGCAGCTCGAGCGGGCGCTGAACACCCCGGTCTGCACCGGCGAGGATATCTACCTGCTCGACGGGTTCAAGCCGCTGCTGGAGGCTCGCGGCGTCAACATCATCCACCCGGACCTCGCCACGAGCGGTGGGATCATGGAGACGAAGAAGATCGGCGACTACGCGCAAGAGTACGGCGTCAGCATGGCGCTGCACATGGCCGGTACGCCCGTCAGCACCATGGCGAGCGTCCACTGCGCCGCCGCGACGCAGAACTTCATTGCCCTGGAGCACCACTTCAACAGCATCTCCTACTGGGGCGACTTCATCGGCGGCGTGCCGAAGCCGATCATCCAGAACGGCTACATCCCGGTGCCCGAGGGTCCGGGGCTCGGCTTCGAGTTGAACCTGGAGGTGGTGAAGGAGCACCTCGTCCCCTGGGACCGCGGCTTCTTCGCGCCAACCCCGGAATGGGACGATCAGCGAAACCACGACCGTCTCTGGTCGTGACCCGGGAGGCGCGACGCTGGCTCCACGCTCGGGCCGAGCCCCGCCGCGAGCACCGGCCGGGCGGCGAGTCTACGGCCTGACCCGCGGCATCATCGGACTCGAGCACTCGGGCGCCATCGTCCGAACGGCGCCTGGCGTACGAAATAACGCGCCCCCGCCGCTTGGCGAGGGCGCGTTCCATGGTCGGCTCCGGTGCGTCGCGCACCGCGACGCGGCATCCTGTTGCTAGCAGTCCGGGGCGACATCGAAGACGTTGGCGTGGGTCGTCGTCCAGTACCAGCCATGGGGCGACCCCGGCACCTCGACCCGGCCGATCCCGATCACCACCAGCTCGGGGTGGACCATGTTGGCCCGGTGGGGCGGGCTGGCCTCCCAGGAGGCGAAGGCGGCGCTCCCGGTCTCCCGCGTCCGGTTGATGTTCTCGGCCAGCCGGTAGGGATTGCCCAGCACGTAGCCGGCGGCCACGATCCGCTGCTGGTCGGTGGTGCCGTCGGGATTGGTGTGGCTGAAGAAGCGGCGCTCCCCCATGTCCTGGCTGTGGTCCTCGGCGGCCGTGGCGAGCGTGCCGGAGACCCGCACCGGCGGGGCGCCGGTCTCGGCTCGCAAGTCGTTGAGCAGGCTCAGGAAGATCGCTTCCTCGGGGTCGAGACAGTTGGCATCGAGGTCGTCCCCGCCATTGCCACCGCCGCCGGGGTTGGCCGGAGGGTTGGCCGGGGGATTGGCCGGAGGGTTGGCGCCGCCGGGGTTGGCGGGCGGGTTCGCCTCGCCACCATTGCCGCCGGTGGCGACCAGGGGGTCGGTGCCGAGGTAGACTTCCTCCCCATCGCCGACGCCGTCGCCGTCGGTGTCCGCCTGGCGCGGATCGGTGGCGTAGACCTCGTCCTCGTCCTCGTCATAGAGGCCGTCGTCGTCGGTGTCCGGCCGGGTGGTGGGCTCGTTGGCGATCACGGGATCGGTGTCGAAGTAGACCTCCGCCCCGTCGCTGACCCCGTCGCCGTCGGTATCGGCGTCGTCCGGGTCGGTCTCGTAGACCTCCGTCTCGTCGTCGTCGAACAGCCCGTCGCCGTCGCTGTCCGCCCGCTGCGCCGCGACCGGCAGGGTCACGACGACCGGCAGCACCGTGAGCGCCAACAGCGACGCGATGAGCAACATGCCGACGATCCGGTGTCGGTAGCACATGCGGTGGATCATGTCGTCGTCCGTCCTTTCCTCGAGGTCTTCGCGGTTGAAAGCCAGCATGCTTCCGTTGTTCCAGCCTAGCGACGGCGGGCCGGGGACACATGGGGAAAATTAACCATTTCTGGTTGGGGATTCGGGTCCGGGACGGGAGCATCGGTGTCGCGAACGGTGTCCCAGGCTCATCGGGACGACCAACCGGCTCGACCTTGTCCTGCACCGACTAGGCCAAGCCCCTGGATTTCCGGCACGCTCCGCCGAGCCAGGCTCCCGCGGGTCTCGTGACCGACAGGCAGGCCCCGATGCGAGGTGGGGTGAAGGCATCGCCGACGATGGTTGGCGATCAGAGCGAGTGGGACCGGCCTAGATTCTAGACAATGCCAACCTCGCCCCCAGAAATGCTTAATTTTACCCATGCCACCGGCGGCGCCGGGACGTACTCTGGGGAGGACGGTTGCTGATTGACGAGAGGAGCCCACGCGCGCTCCCTGCTCGTCCCAGGCGCGGACGTAGGGAGCGGTGGTCAGACGGAGGATTGTCAGCGCGGATGATGGCGCGGGACACCGTCTTCGAACGTCTCCCCCAAAGGTGTCCCGCGGACGTCCGGCGGAGACCTTGAGCCTCTTTTGGTATCGCGCATGAAGGAGAAGCTCGGATAGATGCCCGCACGTTCGATCGCATTGTCGCCGATGCCGCCCGCCGCTCCACCTGACGCTCCGCCCTCCGGCTGTTGGCCGACGGCCTGCTCGGCGGCCTCCTCACCCGGCGCGCGGTATCGCGGACGGGCGCTGCCCAACGCGCCGACCGTGATGGCGGCGGCCTGTACGATGACGACGAGATCGATGTCTACGATACCGACACCGACCGGGCGGACACCGACGGCGACGGAATCGACGACGGCGAGGAGGTCTACAACGACACCGACCCGACGGAATACACATGCCCCGAGGGCTTGAGCAGGTGCGGTGATCGCTGCGCGTGGGCAGAAGGCGCGCCGTGCACCGGGCTCCCGCTCGACGTCTGTTGCTCGAAAACCTGTGATTACCTCGTTGGCGCCGGCACCTGCGCGTCCTGCAATGGCGGGCAATGCGCTAGCGATGCCGGCTGCTGTCCCGGAACGACGTGCGTTCAGGGCTTCTGCGGCGGGTGCCGCCACCGCGCCGTCGTCTGTACCCCCGGCGGCCAGTCGTGCTGTAACAGCGACTGCACCGCGCAAGGCGGGGTCACCGTTTGCTTGTCGGCGGCTCGCGGCCGGTGCAAGCACGACGCGGACTGTGCCAGTTGCTATTTTGATGACAGGTGCCTTGGCGCCTGCGTGGGAGGCGTGTGCCAAGCCTGAACGAGGCCGGCCCTCGGGTCTGGAG
>JALZJP010000073.1 GCA_030859715.1 Chloroflexota bacterium | reverse complement strand
CTGCTACGCCGGGGCCGGAGCTGACGGCGGAAGAGGAGCTGGTGCGGCGGTACGCGCCGGTGATGTACGTGAAGCGGCAGCCGGAGCCGTGCGACGCCAGCGGTGAGCAGTTTTTGCCGGCGCCGGTCGAGGTCGTCTTTGGCGACGACGAGGTGGCGCTGCGGCAGGCGCCACACTTGCCGCCGGTGAGCGAGGGGATCGAGGCGGGCGATCTGTTTCACCTCGACGCTTCCCACTATATCGACCTGCCGGGGCATCCCCGCACCCCCGGCTGCGGGTACGAATCCCACTTCAAGCAGCGTCTGGGCGAGCAGCCGCCGGTGATCTATGCCCACATCACCAGGGAGGCGGGGGAAGCCGGGCTCGCCATCCAGTACTGGTTCTTCTACTACTTCAACGAGTTCAACGATAAGCACGAGGGGGACTGGGAGATGATCCAGCTCCTCTTCGACGACGCCAACACCCCGCTCGAGGCGATGCTCTCGGGGCCGACCCGCGTCGCCTATGCCCAGCACTCCGGCGGCGAGCCGGCAAACTGGGAGGACGCCAAGCTCGACAAGGAGGACGGACGGCCGGTCGTCTACGTCGCCAGCGGCTCCCACGCCAGCTTCTATGGTCCCGGCATCTGGCTGGGGTGGGGCAAAGACGGGGCCGGGCTCGGCTGCGACATCACCACCGGCCCGTCGGACCGGGTTGATCCCGATGTCCGGCTGATCCCGGCGACGATCTCCGGTCCAGACGATCCGTTCGCCTGGGCGACCTTTCGCGGCCGCTGGGGCGAGCGAGATTCCTGGGTCTACAATGGTCCGAACGGGCCGAACCTCAACCTTCGCTGGACGGAGCCCGTCATTTGGCAGGAGAGTGCGCGGGCGGGCTCGGTCCGGCTGCAGAGCGCGGAGGCGCTGGGGCCGCAACCGACCGGGGTCTTTTGCGACCTGGCCGAGGGCCTCTCGCTGCTGTTCACGCTGGTCGTGCCCTATCCTTGGGTGGTGGGCGGCGGCCTGCTGGCGGCGGCGGTGATCGCCGGGCTCTTCCTGCTGGTGGCAAAGCCGATCATCGGCGCCGCCTGGTCACTCTATTGGCGCCGGGCCCGGTTCTTTTTCCTGCTCAGCGCGGTGCTGGTGCCGTTTACCGTGCTCTTCAACGGGTTCTTGTACGTCTTGAACCGGGATGAGCGGCTGGGCGACCTGCTCGGCGTCACGGATGACAGCGCGATCATCCAGCTCGCGGCCAGCGTGGCGCTGACCGGGCAACAACTCGCCCTGATGCTGCTCGTCGGGCCGGCGGTGGTTCACGCGGTCGGGGAGCTGGCGGCGGGGCGTGAGCCAACCTTCCGAGGGGCGTTCCGGGTCGCCTTCGACCGCTTCTGGGCGGTGGCGGGGGCCATCTTCCGGGCGACGCTCTTCACCGTGTTGATGGCGATCACGATCGTCGGCATCCCGTGGGCGGTGATGTGGAGCATTCGCTGGGTCTTTGGCACGCAAACCACGATCCTGGAGGAGGTGTCGGGGCGGACGGCGTTGCGAGCCAGCTCGGCGGTGGTGACGCACCATTGGTGGCGGGCGTTCATGACGAACGCGGTCCTGGTATTCCTGGGGGCGGCACTGGGGCCGATCGTCGGGCTGGCCTTGCTGATCGGGTTGAACGTGCCGCAAGACATCACGAATGGCATCAGCTCGACGATCTACGCGATCATCTTCCCCTTCGCCGTGATCGGGATGACGGTCCTCTATTTGCGGTTGAAGGCGGAGCCGGCGCCAGCACCGGTGGCGGTGGCCCCATCGTCACCGGCGCCAGGGACGGTCGTGGCCGAGCCGGCGTGACGCCGGGCATCGAGTGAGGCGGCGCGTGGTGCGCGTGAGACGTCGATGCATGGACCAACATCCGGGACGATGCTTCCGATTTCGTGGCCGCCCGGTCGCGGTGCAGGAGAAGCCGCGCCGCCGCGACGGAGGAAATCTTCGTCCGAAACTCCTCTTGCTCGTCATCCTCGCTCTTCTCATCGCCGCCGGCGCCGGGCCGGTCGCGGCCCAAGAGGAGGAGCGGGCGCCGCCGGTGCCGCCGGCGGCGGTGCCGGCCGGGCTGACCAGGGAGGAGGAGCTGGTCCAGCGGTACGCGCCGGTGGTCTATCTCAAGCAGCAGGAGCATCCGTGCGACCCGGACGGAGAGTCCTATGTGCCGGCCCCGGTCGAGGTCGTCTTCGACGATGAGGCCGTGGCGCTGCGCCAGGCGCCATCCGGCACCGAGATCCAACGGGGGATCACCGCCACCGATCTCTACCGGCTCGGCGGCTCCTTCCATATCGACCTGCCGGGGCGGCCGCGGATGGCCGGGTGCAGCTACGAATTGCACTTCACGCAGCAGATGGAGGATCATCCGCCGGTTGTCTACGCCCGGATCGCGCGGGAAGCGGACACCCCGGGCCTCGCCATCCAGTACTGGTTTTTCTACTACTTCAACGACTTCAATGATAAGCACGAGGGGGATTGGGAGCTAGTCCAGCTCCTCTTCGACGATTCCAACAATGTCATTCAAGCGCAACTCTACGGGCCGACCCGCGTCGCCTATGCCCAGCACGCCGGGGGGGAGACGGCGACCTGGGAAGACGCCAAGATCGACAAGGAAGGCGACCGCCCGATCGTCTACGTCGCGGCCGGCTCGCACGCCAGCTTCTACGGCCCCGGCACCTGGCTGGGCTGGGGCCAGGACGGGGCCGGGCTTGGCTGCGACGTCACCACCGGGCCGTGGGATCGGGTCGCGCCCGAGGTCCGGCTGATCCCGGCGGAGATCACGGGGCCGACCGGCCCGTTCGCCTGGACCACCTTTCGCGGCCGCTGGGGGGAGCGCGACACCTGGGTCTACAACGGGCCGCGGGGGCCGAACCTGAGCCATAGCTGGGCGGAGCCGTTCACCTGGCAGAACAGCGTGCAGGCGGGGTCGGTGCGGCTGCAACGCGGCGGCACCCTGGGACCGGAACCGACCGGGCTGTTCTGCCCGATCGTCGAGGCCGGCTCGGTGCTGTTCACGCTGGCGACGCCGTACCCCTACGCGGTCGGCGGCGGGCTGGCGATCGCGGTCGCGGTCGTCGCCCTCCTGGTCATCATCGCCTGGCCGACGATGGCGGCGGCCTGGGCGATGTACTGGCTGCATCTGCGCATCTTCGCCCTGATCGGCGCCCTCCTGGTGCCGGTGCCGGTGCTCATCAACGGGTTTCTCTATTACCTGAACCGGGACGCCCGGCTGGGCGAGTGGTTGGGGGTCGATGAGGACAGCCTGGTCGTCGTGCTGAGCACGAGCGCGATCCTGACCGTGCAGCAGGCGGTGCTGTTGCTGATCGTGACGCCGGCGGTGATCTACGCGGTGGGGATGCTGGGCCGGGGCGAGGCGCCGAGCGTGGGCGGCGCCTTCCAGGCGGCGCGTTTCCGGCTGCGGCCGGTGATCGGGGTGCATCTGCTGGCGACGGCGATCGTGCTTGTCTTCGCGATCACGCTGATCGGCATCCCGCTGGCGATCGTGTGGGCGGTGCGCTGGACCTTTGTCGTGCCGGCGGCGGTGCTGGAACGGTGGCCGGGCCGGTGGGCGTTGCGAGCGAGCGCGGCGGCGGTGAATGGGAACTGGTGGCGGACGCTGGTGACGACCGTGGTGTTGCTCGTCATCGGCACCGCCTTTGGACCGGTGATCGGGTTGAGCGTGCTGGTCGGGGCGAACGTGTCGCAGGACATTACCAACGGCATCAGCTCGGCCCTGTACGCGATGAGCTACCCCTTCGCCGTGATCGGGGCGACCTTGCTGTACTTGCAACTGAGAGCGAGGCCGGAGCCGGTGATGTCGGAGCCAGCGGCGACATCGGCCCGGCCGGTTCGAGAGCTGGTCGGAGCGGAGACGGGAACCGGGTGATGGGCCGAGAGTGGTGGTGTGTGATGAAAACGGGACCGCAGTGAGCGGCAATGCGAACCGAACGGCAAGGATCGACGCGGCGGAGTTCGAGGCGCTCCGGCCGTATCTGTTCGCGATCGCCTATCGCCTGCTCGGCAGCGCCAGCGAAGCGGAAGACATCGTCCAGGAGGCGTATCTCCGAGCGCGGGACGCGGCGGAGGAGATTCGCTCGATCAAGGCATACCTGGCGACGATCGTGACCCGGCTCTGTCTCAATCACTTGACCTCGGCCCGCGTGATGCGGGAGGCGTACCCCGGACCGTGGCTGCCGGAGCCGGTGCCGAGCGGCGACGCGGACCCGGCGGGGGTTGAGGCGGTCGCCCGTGGTGAGGAGGTCTCGCTCGGGCTCCTGGTGCTGCTCGAGCGTTTGACCCCGGAGGAGCGCGCCGCCTACGTGTTGCGCGAAGCGTTCGATTATCCCTACGATGAGATTGGGTTGATCCTGAGCAAATCCGTGGCCGCC
Source organism: Chloroflexota bacterium (assembly GCA_030859715.1). Classification (GTDB taxonomy): domain Bacteria; phylum Chloroflexota; class Chloroflexia; order Thermomicrobiales; family UBA6265; genus JACCYK01. The sequence goes on along the minus strand of JALZJP010000073.1, from coordinate 5,954 downwards.
ACGCGCCAGCTCGCGCATCGAGCGCGGGAGCGGATCGCGGCGGGGAGGCGGCGCTTCACCGCCACGCCCGAGCAGCAGCGGCGGTTGACCGAACGGTTCCTGGCGGCGAGCCGGCGAGGCGACCTGCCGGCTTTGATGGAGATCCTGGCCGCCGACGTCACCGCCTGGGCCGACGGCGGGGAGAAGCGGCCGCGGGCGGCCCGCCGCCCGATCCTGGGCCGGGACAAGGTGGCGCGGTGGCTGGTCGTCGTCCTGAGCCAGGGGTATCCGGAGGCGCGGGCGACCACCGCCGAGGTCAACGGCGGCGTGGCGCTGCTCCTCTGGTCGGGGGAGGAGCTGGCCGCCGCGGCGATGATCGATGTGGCCGGGGAGCGGATCGCGGAGCTGCGTTTCCTGGTCAACCCGGACAAGCTCGCCTATCTCCAGCGGCGGCTCGGCGGCCCTGGGCCACCTTTCCTCTAACCGCTGTCTGGATCGGGACTGGGCGCTCGTCCCGCCGGCGCTTGCTGTCACGTTTTGGCTCGCTCGCCTGTCTCTATTTCAGGTGAGCGTCTTCGGGTGAGGGCGCGGTGGAAAGAACGAAGGAGATCAGATGGTACTCCAAGTGGAACGGGCGCGGCAGGTCACCCCGGAGACGGTCGAGGGCGCGCTGAAGGCACTGTATGGTCCGGGCATGTTCGTGGCGCGCTCGGGCCTCGAGCGATCGCTGATCGAGCTGATCAACCTCCGGGCCTCGCAGATCAACGGCTGCGCCTACTGCATCGATATGCATACCAAAGACGCCCGGGCCCGTGGCGAGACCGAGCAGCGGCTCTATCTGCTGAACACCTGGCGGGAGTCACCCTTCTATAGCGAGCGGGAGCGGGCCGCCCTAGCCTGGACGGAGGCGGTGACGCTGGTTGCCGATGGGCACGTCCCGGATGCCGCCTACGAGGAGGTGCGGCAATCGTTCACGGACGACGAGCTGGTGGCGCTGACGATGGCCGTCATCACGATTAATGGCTGGAACCGGCTCAACGTCGCCCTGCGCAACGTGCCCGGTTCGTATCAGCCGGCCGCGTCACTGGTGACGGGACACGCCTGACATCCCGCGACTGGCAAGTTCTCCTCCGGGTAGGGTCATGCCGGTCGCCGTTGACTGGAGAAATGAGTATTTCTACGGATGTAGCGGTCGTTCATACTACGTAAGATGACCGGGAGAGCCCCGCGACCACGCGGGCGGGGTCGTCGTTCTTAGCCGAGCGCCTTGAAGGAGGCAGTGATGAACATCTCCCGGTTCTCTTCAACGTTCGCCCGCGTCGCCAGGCGGCGTCAGCTGTTGGCCGGCCTCGGGTCGCTATCGGCCGGCGGCCTGCTTGGGCACTCGGCACCGGCGCGGGCCAAGGAACATGAGGACGACACCTGTCCGTGCGGGTGGCAACGCGTCTACGACCATCAAGACGACGGGACCGCGCTCAGCGGCAGCCTCACCGCGCTCGTGGACGCGGTCCGCGCCGGGGCCGACGTGAAGGTTGCCTATACCCGAGCGGGGGAGGTCGAGTGGTTTCGGACGTGCTCCTCGGCCACGATCGCCAGGCTCGGGGACGGGGAAACGCCCGTGGTCTCCTGCCTGCTGACCGACATCCCGGATAGCGAGCTCGACGGCAGCTTCGGCCGGTTTTTCGCCGAGCCGTTCGCGCTCGAATGGCAAGCCTACAACACCACGGGACAGCGGCATGTGGTGAAATTCGACGCCCAAACCCACGGCGTCCTCCAGAACGACATGGACAGCCTGCCCCTTGGCTGGTTCATCCGCCGGTAGCGATGCACGCGATCCCTTCTCACGCGGGCCGGTAGCGGGCAGGCCACGGCGGACGAGCCTGTGCTGCCGGTCATTTCCCCACGCCACGCACGAGAACAGGCGCGGGCTTCAACCCGCGATCGACGCTGGATCGTCATTTCCAAGCAGAGGTGAGCGCCATGCCACTCAACCCACGCACCCCGACCACCCCATTCACCGCCGACATCATCGGCCGCTACGTTTGCAACACGCTCGACGAAGCCAAGCTTAGTGCGAACACCGGGGTCGATTCGGAGGCCCGCCCCTTTGATCGCATCGTCATCGGCGGCGGCACCTTCGGTTCCGTCCTCGCCAGCCTCCTCTTCATCCGTGACCGCACCCATGCCCATCGGACCCTGGTCCTCGAAGCCGGACCGGTCGTCTTCACGGAGCATGTGCAAAACCAGCCGACGCTGACGACCGACGAAGTCTGGGGCGTGCCGTGGGATTCCGACAGCTCCATGTCCTGGAACCGGCAGTTCCCTGGCTTGGCCTACTGCCTCGGCGGCCGTTCCCTTTTTTGGGGCGGCTGGTCCCCCTACTTTATCGACTCGGAGCTGCCGTCACCGCCGTGGCCGGCGAGCGTCAAGCATGATTTGACCCAGCCGGTTCTGAATCTCGGCGGTCTGAATTTGTCGTACCTGGATGACGCGGCCCGGCAGCTCGGCACCGACATCACGAACGATTTCGTCGACGGTCCGTTGCACGAGGCGTTGCGGCAGCGGCTCTTCTCCGGCCTCAGCGCGCTCCCCGCCGGGGCGCAACCGACGCTCACCGGCCAGCGTGGCGCGCTGGCCGGGGTCCAGGACCTGGAAGCCCCGCTCTCGGTCCAATCCACGGCGCCCCGTCCCGGCTTCTTCCCGTTCAACAAGTTCAGCGCCACCCAGATGCTGATCCGGATGGCGCGCCTGGCCTGGGCTGAAGCCGACCACGGGGTACCGGGCAGCGGCGACGAGCAGCAGTCGCTCAACCTGAAAAACGTGAAGAAACGCCTGATGGTCGTGCCCAACACACACGTCATCCGGTTGGAGCGGGAGCCCGGCAGCCAGCGCATCACGAAGGTCGTGACCAACCAGGGCGACGTCGATGTGCCACCAGGCGGCCAGGTCTTTGTCGCCCTGGGCACGATTGAGAGCACGCGGCTGGCCCTTTCGACCCTGCCGAATGGCAACGGCCTGGCGGGCCGCAACCTGATGGCCCACCTGCGATCGAACCTGACCTTCCGGGTGCCGGCCAGCACGTACCCCGTCCTGACGGGCGAGCTACAGGTTTCGGCCCTCTTCGTGAAGGGGATCCACACCCACGCCGACGGCAGCCTGGGCCACTTCCATGTCCAGATAACCGCGACGGGAGCCGGCCAATTCACGACCGATTCCGAGGCGGAGCTGTTCAAGAAGATCCCGGATATCGATACGCTGCACCACTTCCAGGACCTCACCGACCAGTGGATCATCGTGACCCTGCGCGGCATCGGCGAGCTTGTTGGCGACCGCTCCCCGACCGATCCGGCGGCCGGGACCAAGCCAAGCCGGATCGAGCTGGACGGGACGCAAGGCCCGTTCGATTACGGGCAACGGCGAGCGCGGGTGCGGCTGGAAGCGCGGGCCGACGACCTGGCGCTATGGGATGTGATGGATGCGGCTTGCGACGAGCTGGCCACCATGTTCGCCAACGGTGGTCCCATCCAGTACCTAAGCGGCGGCACCTGGCACACCACGCCGCCGGCGAACGCTCGCCGCGACAAGCTCAGCTCGACCCACCATGAGGGTGGGACCCTGTGGATGGGCGACAATGCCGCCAGTTCCGTCACCGATCCCTGGGGTAAATTCCACGAGGCCGACAACATGTACGCGGTCGGCCCGGCGCTGCTGCCGACCCTGGGGTCGCCCAATCCGATGCTCTCCGGCGTCGCCCTGGTGCATCGCCTGGTCGACCACCTGCAGCCAGTCCCGGTCACGCCGTGGCTGGAGCCGACCTTCACCGCCCTCTTCGACGGCACGGAGCGGTCGTTTAACAATTGGAAGCTCGCTGGCCGCGGCGCCTTCGCCCTCATCGATGGCGCGATCATCGCCCAGCCGGCGGATGGTCTCGGTCTGCTCTTCTTCGCGGCCAAGACCTTCGGCGACTTCACGCTGCGGTTGCAGTTCCGCTTGGCCCGCCCGGCCGGGTCAGGCAGTGACAACTCCGGCGTGTTCGTCCGGTTCCGCGACCCGCGCCTACCGGTGCCCGATCCAGCCAACCCAGGAACCAGCCACCCGTATCAGAACCAGGCTTGGGTCGCCGTCCACACGGGGTTCGAGGTGCAGATCGACGAGGAAGCCCGGCCCAACGGGCTCGACAAGCACCGAACCGGGGCCATCTACGACATCCCGACGGGAGAGGCCGGTGAGCCGGCGCTACAAGACTACACACCGCACCCGGGGCTCGCGGCCACGACCTGGCACGACTACGAGATCAAGGTTCAGGGAGACAAGTATACGGTGCGGCTGAATGGCCAGCCCGCAACCAAATTCACCAAGCCCAACATCCCCGAGCTCCAACACCGCGGCCTCTCGCCGGCGGTTGATGCGGCATATGGCTACATCGGGGTGCAGGCACACACCGGACGGGTTGCCTTCCGGCGAATTCGGGTCAGGGCATAGGAGGCCGGGATCAGCCCGCCGCCCCAGCGGCAAGCTTCGCGCGCCCCTTCGTGCGCCCGGCGATTCGCCCGGCCGCATCCGTGGTAGACTCTCGGCCTTCTCCGGTCCAGACCCCGCCTCTGGGAACATGCGAAAAGGGGACTACCATGGCGAAGATCGGGCACACCAGGATGAGCCGCCGGGATTTTCAGAAGCTGGCGCTCGTGCTGCCGGCGCCGCTGGCGCTGGCGGTGGGGTGGGGGCGGTCGGCGGGGATCGTGGTGGCGCAAACGGAGACGCCCACGCCGGTGCTGGCGCCGACGCCCGCCTGCGACGACGGTGATGATCTGATGGTGACGCTGCCGCAGATGGCGGGGCCGTTCTTCACGCCGGACTCGCCGGAGCGAACGTCGCTCCTGGAGCCGGGGTTGGCGGGGACGCCGCTGGTCGTCGCCGGCTTCGTCTACGCGACGGACTGCCGGCCCCTGGCCGGGGCCCTGCTCGATTTCTGGCAGGCGGACGACGACGGCGTCTACGACAATGTCGGATACCGGTTGCGCGGCCACCAATTCAGCGACGAGGACGGCCGCTTCACGCTGGAGACGGTCGTGCCCGGCCTGTACCCCGGCCGGACCCGGCACATCCACGTCAACGTCCAGGTGGCCGATCAGCCGGTGCTGACGACGCAACTCTACTTCCCGGACGAGCCGGCGAACGAGACCGACGGCATCTTCGACCCGGCCCTAATTATGGATGTCGAGGACGTGGACGAGGGGCAACGGGCCTTCTTCACTTTCGTCCTCGCTGGCGGGTGAGCGACCCGACCCCGGAATAGTTCGGACAGGAATCAGTCGTCGCGGTTGATGCCGGCTTCGCGGAGGCGGGCGTCGACGTCGGCTTGGATGTCTTGGGACATCTCTTCGGCGAGGCTTTGAGGCCGGGTGGCGCGCTGGTTGGCGCTCGGTTCGTCGCGGTCGTCTCGCTGGTCTGCGCGCTCATCGTCGCGACAGGCAGCCAGGTTGGATTGGCTATTGTCGCGGTCGCGGCGACGCTCGCGGTCGCGGTCGATGCAGTCGCGCAGCTCGTCGGCGCGGGCGCGGGTACCGGGATCGTCGGCGGCGGCGCGGGAAACGTCCGCGTCCGGTTCGTCCGTGGGATCGGCGGCGGCTGGCGCTGGCTCGGTGCTGGACCGGGCTGGGTCCGGGGTCGGGAAGAGGCTGGTGCCCAGGCCGGGCGAGTTGCTGCTGGATGGTGGAGCATCCTCGTCGCTGGCGGAATCTGAGCCGGACCCGTCGCGGCCGGCATTCGAGCCCGGCGTCGTGTCGCCGCTGCCTGAGTTACTGGGAATGGCGGTGGGGAAGAGGAGGGCGGTCGGTGCGGGCTGGCCGTCCGTGGTCTCCACCGGTTCGGGGTCGCTCGGTGCGGAATTGTCCGCCGCGGGCAGGGCGGGGGGCGCGGTTGGGGCGGAGACGACGGGCGCCACGGGTGCGATGGCGGCGACCTCGTTCTGGCTC
>JALZJP010000071.1 GCA_030859715.1 Chloroflexota bacterium | reverse complement strand
GGCGACGGCCTCATCGTCGTTCGTCGCTCCAGCGGTCTCATTGTGTCACAATGCCAGGCTGGATTCCGCCGCCGCGGACACCCTCGTTGCGCTAGGCGAACCGCGCATCGCCTTCCAGGATCAGTGTACCAACCCCGGCGCCCGTCACGGCCGCCTCGATCGCGCCATCGGTCGCCATGTTGAAAACGAGGATCGGTAGGTTATGGTCACGAAGCAGGGCCAAGGCTGACACATCCATGACGCGCAGATTACGTTCGATCGCCTCTTGATGGCTGATCTGACGGTATCGCCGGGCCTGCTGGTTGGTCCTGGGGTCATCGTCGTAGACGCCATCGACTTGGTTCTTGGCCATCAACAATACGTTGACATCGAGTTCAAGCGCGCGCAAGGCGGCGGCCGTGTCGGTCGTGAAATAGGGGTTGCCGGTGCCGGCGGCCAGGATAACGACCCGGCCTTTTTCCATATGCCGGATCGCGCGGCGGCGGATGTAGGGCTCGGCGACCTCGTGCATCTCGATCGCGGTCATCACCCGCGTCTGGACGTCAATGGTCTCCAATGCATCTTGCAGGGCCAGCGCGTTGAGGACGGTGGCGACCATGCCCATGTAATCCGCCGTGGCCCGATCCATGCCGCGACTGCTGGCGGCAATCCCGCGCCAGATGTTGCCGCCGCCAATGACGATCGCGATCTGCACGTCGAGCTCGGCGACGCGCCGAATCTGGCGGGCAAGATCGGTCACGACCTTCGGGTCGATGCCGAAACTGGTCTCGCCGACCATCGCCTCGCCGCTGAGTTTGAGCAAGACTCGCTCGTACGTGGTCGCCACCGTGTCGCATGCTCCCGACGAGGCCGCCTGCCGCCGAATCGGGCGGCGGCGGCGAACGCGCGACGGCTAGGCTTCTGCGGCGGTCTCGTCCGGTAGGTCGGCGCCGACCTCGAAGCGAGCGAAGCGCCGGACCTGGATGTTCTCACCCAGCTTGCCGATGCTCTCCCGGATGAGATCCCGGATCGTCACCTTGCCGTCCCGGATGAACGGTTGGTCGAGCAGGCTGACCGCGGCCAGGGCCTTGTCACGGCTGCCGTATTCCTGTTCCAGGCCGGCATACGCCGCCTCCGGCACCTCGTCGGCACTGACGTAGTCCGGTGCGGTGGCGGCGACCTGCATCGCGAGGTCATGCGCCAGCGCCTTGAAGTCCTCGGTTCGAGCCACGAAGTCGGTTTCGCAGTTGACTTCGACGATGGCGCCAATCCGGCCCGCGCCGTGGATGTAGGGCTCGATCACGCCTTGACGGGCGGCCCGGCCGGCCTTCTTGTCGGCCTTGGCCAATCCCTGTTGCTTCAACAGGTTAATCGCTCGCTCGACATTGCCGTCGGTCTCTTCGAGCGCGCGTTTGCATTCCATGATGCCGGCGCCACTCTGCTCACGCAGCTCTCGCACTTGGGAAGCGGTAATTGCCACGGTCTCTCCTGCTGTTGCGGGGGATGGGCTGCATCCCTCGGGCGTCGTGTTCTCGCGGACCCCGCGTGATCCGCGCCCTATCATCAAGAATTCAAGGTCGTTGGCTTAGCCGGCGGTCGCGGCCTCGGCCGACTCGGCGGCGAACAGGGCGGCATCGTCGGCGGCATAGACGCTTTCGACCTCAACCTCGTCTTCCGCCCCGCGATCCATTGCCTGCTCCGCCTTGGCGATGTCGAGCTGCATCTGACCGTCCAACGCCGCGTCGGCGATGCCGGCGGCCAGGAGCCGGACCGAGCGGATGGCGTCGTCGTTCCCAGGAATCAAGAAGTCGACATCATCCGGGTCGCAGTTGGTATCGGTGATCCCGATGATCGGGATTTTCAACCGCCTCGCCTCGTGAATCGCCAGATGCTCCCGCTTGGGATCGACGACAAAGACCGCGCCCGGCAATTGCGTCATGTCCCGCATCCCGCCCAGCGTGCGCTCCAGCTTCTCGAGTTCGGTCAACTTGCCGGCCGCTTCTTGCTTCGGCAGCAGATCGAACTCGCCGCGGTCGCGCTGGCCCTGGAGCTGCTTCATGTAGCGCAACCGGTTGCGGATCGTGACAAAGTTGGTCAGCGTGCCGCCGAGCCAGCGGCGATTGACGAAGAACTGGTTCGACCGGATCGCTTCCCGCTCGACCACCTCTTGGGCCTGCTTCTTGGTGCCGACAAAGAGCACCCGGCCGCCGCGGGCCGAGAGATCGGCCACGAACTGGTGGGCGTCCCGGACCATCGGCACGGTCTGCTGGAGGTCGATAATGTGGATGCCGTTGCGTTCGGTGAAGATGTACGGCTTCATCTTCGGGTTCCAGCGCTTTGCCTGGTGCCCGAAGTGGACGCCGGCCTCGAGCAGCGCCTTGAGGGTCGCTTGCGGCGGCAGGCCAAAGGTACTGGTGACAGCTTGTTGCACGTCGCGATCCTCCGATCGGATGGTGTTGTGCTTCCGCGCCGCTCATCCCAAGCTCGGACCGCCGGCGTCTCGCCGTCGGCACACCCTGCTTGGTCCCGGCGCGTGCATAGTCGAGCGGCCCAGCGAACGCTGGGCCGGGCGGAGTATAGCACGATCCGCCGGGTTCGGGCCTCGGCCCGAGTCAGAACAGGAACGGCAAGGTTGCTCCTCAGAGCCAAACCGGCCGCGCCTAAGCCCCCGGTTTCCTAAACCTGGCCAAGAAAGACCATCAGTCTGGGATCCGGACTATTGGTCGCTTGGATCCTCGAGAAAGTCTTCGCGAATGAATCCGTTTTGGCCCGTGGCAGGGTCCGTTACCGGCCACCAGTCGCAATCAGGAAGGTCGACGAACGGTCCGGTCGTTTGCAGTTGGGTTCCGGCTGTCAAAATCCCGAGCGATGGACTGTCCGAGGTCGCCTCGGTTCGCAGATTCACGTCATTTGAGGTGACGACCGTCGCCCCGACACCATGGTCCGGGCGATTCTGGCATTCGGGCAGCGTGTTTCCACCTTGCGTGCCCGAATCCGTCCCGGTCGTCGGCGCTGGCTCAACCGTGGGATTCGTGGCTGCCGGAATGGTCGCCGTGGGCGCGACTCCCGGCGTGGTGCTGGTCGCGGGGGCGGTCGGGGTCGGGCTCGGCATGGGCGAGGCTGGAGGAGCCTCGGTGGCGAGCACCTCGGTGATCGGCGTCGTACCCGGCGTCGGTTCGCTGCCACTTGGGCCGCCGATCAAGGCGGACGCCCAGTACCAGAGCAGGGCGATCAGGATCAGCAACCCGATCACGGGCAAAGCAATCCGGAGGTAATCGGTCCAGTACCGCTCTTCCGGTTGAAAGCTCACGGATCGCTCCTGACCGACGGGATCCCGCGGACGGTCTTGTCTCGGTGGCCCGGATTCCCCGCCACCGCCCGCGGCGGCACCGCCGCTTGATCTCGCCAACATCCCGCCCGCTCCGCTCTCCGCCAGCGCCAACCGCGGCGCCGGGGGAAAGAATACGAACGGCTGCCGATCCGGGTGATCGGCCCGCGAACGCGGCTCCTGGTCTGATTCCTCGGCCGGCTGCCAAGCATTGCCGAGTCCACGATTGCAGTCCAGGGTTCCGGCATCAACGGTATGGCTCTCTCGCGGGCCGTACAACCGCGGATTGCGACACCAACCTCGTTGCCAGATGGCCGACGGCTCGAAGTGCTTGCACGTCTGACAGGAATGGCCCGCCACGGATCAGGCACCTCGCTTCGTCGCTGGCTCTACGAATTTAATGCCACCCGGGTACGCTGAAGGTGAAGTGAATGCCAAGGAGCACGGCCGAGCTCGCTCGTGAGCGTCGGGAGTATAGCACGGGGCTTTCCCGCGGCCGCGCCTGGAAGAGCACCGGTCGAATGGCCTCGGACGCCGTGATCGATCATCAAGAGCGTGGGCGTGCCTCAGGACTCTTCTTCCTGCTGAGCCGCCGCGGCTGGCTCACTCGGAGCGCTTTCGTCGGGTTTGGTGTCCCAGGCGGTCTCGGGGCTGCCCAACCGCCGGATGAACGTGGTCGGCCCACCGCCGCTCCGCGCCGGCTCCCCAGCCTGACCGTTGATCGGCACCGGGGCGGAGCTAGGGCTGTCGCTGATCCGCCGGGTCCGGCTCTCGCGCTCCTCCGGCCGGGCCATCTCAAGCTCGCCTTCGTAATAAGCGCCCTCGGCAACCACCAGGGTTTGGGTCGCGATCTTGCCGCGGACCCTGCCGCTGGGCAGCATCTGAAGCCGGCCGCCACAGATGATCTCGCCGCTCAGGTCGCCGGCAACGGTCACATTTTCCGCATTCACCTTGGCCGATACCGTCGCCCCTTCAGCCACGAAGAGCGTACCCTGGCACTCGATCGTGCCCTTCACCCCACCGTCGATGCGGAGGTCGCGATCGGACCGGAACGTCCCGTCGAACGATGAGTGCCGATCGATCACGCTGTAGGTGTCGTCGGTGAGCTCGCCGTCGGCCTCGACCGGCAAATAATCGGTCGCGCCCGCGGATCGTATCGACATCATGCCTTACTTCCTTCCCGTGGTGATCGGACCGGGATCGCTGACGCCGAACGGGAGCCTCGTTGGCGTTGCCCGCGCCGGGGTCGTCGCCGGCGACGGAGCGTGGGGCGGGCTAGGCACGGTTTCGCGCCGCCCGCCGTTGGACCACGGTTGGGGTTGGCTGGTCCGCGATCGGGCTTGCCTCGGCGGCGCCCATCCGAATCTTGCCGTTCACTGACGCACCCTCATGCACGACCAGCGTCGGCGCCTGGACATCCGCCAGCACCCGGCCCCGCGGCAGCACTTCGAACCGTGAGCCGCAGCGGATCGTGCCCCGCACGAGCCCGGCGATGATGACGTTGGCGGCGGTGATCGTCGCCGTGACATCCGCTTCCTCGGCAATATAGATATCTTCTTGCGCCGTCAGCGAACCATCAACGACCCCGTGGATATGGAGCGACCCGCTCGATTGCAAGTCGCCGTTCCAGGTGGTGTCGTGGGCAACAACACTGGTTTGAGCGTCAACCTCTGGTGTCGCCACCACCGGCAGCGATGAGTCCGAGTCGGCATAGCCGGTCTGGTCGGAGCCGGCCAGGGCCGAAGAGAACGAATACCCGAGACGTTCGTCCGGGCGATACGATGGCGTGGTGTAGCTCTCCGGCTCGGCGTCGCCGCTCTCGGCGGCCGGATCGTAGAATCCGTGGTCGTCAGCCGCCTCGGCCGCCTCGTCCTCGGAGCCCAGTTGCTGCCGAAGCGCGCTGATTTGGCGCTGAAAAGCGTCCACTTTGCTCTCTTTGCGGAACACCACGTCGCCACCTCCCTATCGCCCACCCGCGGAGGACGTTCCCGGACGCGCCCGGACACTTGATACCCCGGCCGACCGCAGTGCGCTCACCGTGCTCGAAGCCGGATCGCTGGCGCACCACGCGAGCTCATCGTAGCACGCTGCCGAACTGAACGGTCGGGCCGCGCCCGGTTGGCCGCACGCCATGGCGGGCAGGGCGTACGTACAGTCTAGCATACGACCTTTCAGCTGGAAAGAGGCCGGGTTGTTTGTCGCACCGGCTGGTGTCGATTGTGTTCAGCGGCCCCACTATTCAGTGGACGCGAGCGAGCGGTACAATTGAGTATCCTGAACTGCGATCGAGCTTGCCGGTGCGATGGCGGCAACCCAGATCGGCTCGAGGGGGTTGAAACGATGCCGGACTCGTGGTGGCGCAATCGAGGACTGATACGATGACCGCATTCTCGACGCCGGATCCCGTCGCGGTACCAGAAATTGATCACCGCGCCGCCGCCGAGGCGTACCAAACTGGGTCCGCCCGGTTCGTTGATGTTCGCGAGCCAGAGGAGTGGGCGGCGGGGCATATCCCCGGCGCCCTCCACATCCCGCTGGCCGAGCTCGCGGCGCGGGCGGCGGAGATACCGCGCGGCGAACCAATCATCCTGGTGTGCCGGGTCGGGGGCCGAAGCCACCTGGCGACCGAGTATCTCCGCGGACTGGGATACGATCGGGCTGTTAACTTCGATGGCGGCATGCTCGCCTGGGAGGAAGCCGGCCACCCCGTCGAATAGACGCCCTATCCGGGTTGAGCTTCGGCCCGGTACGGCGCTTCCGTATCGAGCGCGCCAACGAACACCGGGAGGTCGCTATGACCAAGCTGTTGCCGGATCGCCGAGTTTTCACCAGTGTGATACCAGTAGTGGTAAATGTTGCGTAGCATCAGTGACCCGTAGCTCACGTCGGTATCCCGCCGCGCCGCCGGAACCGAGGATGCCACGATGGCGTCCGTGACCGTATCCAGCCATGGATCGGCGGCGGCAGTAATCTCCTCCCATGCGCTCCACACGTCGGCCAGCGGCGGGCAGGAAGCGGGACTGCCACCGCGAAACGACTCGTCCACGTCCACCCGGATCATCCCATCCTGGGCGAAGCCGAGCCAGTATCGCTGCTCCTGCGCGGCCAGATGACCAATATTCCAACTGATGCAGTTCATCGGTAGGATGCGACGTCGCGCCTCCTCGTCGGTGATTCCCTCCAACCCGCGCCGGAATTCACCACGAGCGAACCGCAACTGGTCAACGAGCGGGTGCGTCATCCGAACCTCCTCCCGAGTAACTATGTGCCCGTTCGTTCATGCTATGGCCGCTCGCCGAAGAGCTCGGTGCCGGGACGGAGGTATTGGCGAGCCACCTCGTCATTCACCTCGAGCCCAATGCCGGGCCGATCAGTCAGCACGACGTGGCCGTTCTGGATCACAGGCTGGTCTTGCCACGTCAGCTCGTCCCACCCGGGATAGTCGATCCAGTGCCACTCCAGCACCAGGAAATTCGGGATCGAGGCGCAGACATGGGCCGAGGCCATCGTGCCCAGTGGGCCGCACACGTTGTGCGGCGCCAGCGGCACATAGTACATCTCGGCGAAATTGGCGATCTTGCGGCATTCCGAAAGGCCGCCGCACTTCGGGATGTCCGGCATGATGTAATCGACCGCCTGCTGCTCGATCAGATCGCGGAACCCCCAGCGCAAGTACAGGTTCTCCCCTGCACAGAGCGGCACCGGGGAGACGCGCTTGACCTCCCGCATCGCGGCCACGTTTTCCGGTGGCACCGGCTCCTCCAACCAGAGCAGGCGGAACGGCGCCATCGCCCGTGCCACGGCGATGCCGCTGGCGATGTCATACCGCCCATGCATATCGATCGCGAGATCGACCGTGGGCCCGACCGCCTCCCGCACCGCCGCTACCCGTTCGACCATCCAGTCCAGCTCCGCGTTCGAGGCGTGCCAAGACCACTGGTCGTTCCGGTGACCCGCCCGCGTCTCGTCAACGTCGAACTTGATGGCGTCGAAGCCAAGGGCTATCACCTCACGGGCGCGTTCGGCGTAGGCCGCGGGCGAAAAGTCCTTGCCGGCATGGCTGTCGCAGTAGAGGCGAACGGTGTCGCGAAACTTGCCGCCCAGCAATTGGTAGACCGGCACGCCCAGTGCTTTGCCCGCCAGGTCCCAGAGCGCGATCTCAATCCCGGTCATCGCCGTCACCGTGGCGCCCGCCATCGCGCCGTCGAACAGACGGCCGCGGCGCATCTTCTCGAAGAGCATGTCGACGTTGAGCGGGTCCTCCCCGATTACGAAGCGCTTCAGGGCATGGACCATCTCCGGGCAGCCCTCGCCGCCGTGAATGCACTCCCCGTTGCCGATCACCCCTTCGTCCGTGTACACGCGGACATAGGTCGAGTACCCATGTCCCTTGATCTCGGCGGTACGGACATCGGTAATCTTCATGCTATTCCTCTTGTCCGTGTCGGAGAGGACGGACGCGGCTGCCGTTCCCGGTTCGCCGCGATCCGCTCAAAAATCCGGCGCCACCCGCCCGGTTTCGCGCTCGTACTTGGTGATCGCGTCGGGCGACGGCGGGTAAAAGTCGTGAACTGAGCCTCCGGCCGCGATTTGGCCCCGAATCCAGAGTTCGAGGTGCTCCTTCGGTGGCCCGTGCTCAGCGACATACTCCGCCAAGTCGAGCGGCATCGCGATGATCCCCTCGTCGTCGGCCAAAAGGACGTCGCCGGGCATCACGAACACGCCGGCCATGTTGATCGGCTGGTCGAAATCGGCCGCCACCAACTCCCGCCCGCTGGCCGAGGGGTGGATCGATTTGGCGAAGACCGGCAGCCCCACCTCTTTAATGTACGGGCTGTCCCGCACCGCGCCGTTGATCACCGCCGCCACCGCGCCCCGCGCCTGGATTCTGGCCGCCAGAATGTCGCCGATGATGCCCGCCGTCGCCATCCCCAAGGCGTCGATGCACAAGATGTCTCCGCCCTCGAGCTGCTCGATCAGGACGATCTCGGCCGATTGCCGGCGCGCGATCGGGTCGTGAGCCCCTTCCGGGCCACGCCGCATCAGGTACTGGCACGTCCGGGCCCGGCCCACCAGCCGCCGCCCCGTCCCCAGCGGTTGCAGCGGCAGCAACCCCAGCATATAAGTATTCCGCCAGCCCAGTTTCACCAGTAACTGACACGCCGTGGCCGAGCTGACTTGGGCCAGGTCACCACCCATCGCCGCCAACCTCGCGCCTTGATCCGGTCCCCACGGCATGCCGGGCATCTTGGTTGCTCCTCAGGTCAATATCGCGCGATCAGACCCTCGTGGGCCTCCCTGATCCCTGGTTGGCCGACCCGATCCGCCGCCAGGGGTCATCGCGGCACCGCGATGGAAGGTTCCGGTCATCGGTCGGCGATCCTTCTCATCGGGACGGCTAGAACCGCCCATGGTCGACGTCTCGGCAAGCGCCAGCCGCGCGTCGGGCCCCGGCGAGCAGTGTAGGCGACCGCCGCCTCGACCGTTGGCGGTCGAGTGTACATGTCCGCGTTTGGCGGGCAAGCGGAGCTCAGGCGTCAGTGGGCAGGCGCCGATCGCGTCGAAGTTGGTTCCGGTGAGCTCGAAACGGGCGAGGCGATTGTGGACACGGTGGAGGGGACCGGGATCGTCGTGTATAGGTGCAAAACGCGGGTGGCGCCAAGAGGAACGAGGGCTGTTAGAATGGAACCGTGGCGAAGGATGGTTCAATGACGACCTCGCGGCCAATCGAGGTGCGCATTAGCCGCAATCCAGCGGTTCTGGGCGGGAAGCCGATCATTCGCGGGACACGGCTTGCTGTCTCCCTCGTCGCCGGTTGGATCGATACCGGAACATCGGTCGAGCAGATCCTTGAAGATTATCCCAACCTCACTCGGGACGATGTCGAGGCGGCGGTTGCCTATGCGCGCGCGCCAAGGGACCAAATCGACGTTCGCTCCTCGTAGGCGCGCGCGTGCCGAAGTTCCTGCTCGACGCGAATCTGTCGCCGAAGCACGGGCGCTACCTTTCGATGCGATTCGGTCTCGATGTCGAATCCCTCTTGACCCGCGGCCTCGGCGAACTATCTGATCACGAAGTCTTACGTCTGGCGAAGTCGTCCGGTCGCGTCGTCATTACGCTTGATCGCGATTTCGCTCCCCCGACGTGGCAATCGGCCCCGTCCAACAAGGGATCATTTACCTCGACCTACCGAACAGCCGTCGCTACGTGCCCCATATCCAACGGATTCTCGGCGAATTCTTCGAACATCAATCGGCCGCCATCGACTTGGATCACTCGCTGGTTATCCCGCGGGAGGATCGGATCGAAGTTCACCGATGGAGGACCCGCTGCATCCAACGACCTCATCGACATCGAAGCAATCGTCGCCATGACTCGCTGACGGTAAAGCTCAGGTGCTGGCGGGTCAGGAACGGAGATCTCGACCGGACGGATATGCCCGAGCGGACTCGAACCCCTGGCCTCTTGCTCCGGATCAGGTGGCCATAGCCAGGCATTTGCCCTTGATCCTGGACATGTTTGAGGCGGAACCCATTCCAATCCTCGAAAACGATCGTAGCAGGGCCAACGCAGCGTCTCGCACCCGTTGTCGCCAGTCGACTGCCGATCGTAGGGACAAATGGCCCCGGCGACCTCTTCGGTGCGCTTACGGCAACTTGCTGGAGCCTGCCGAGCCTGAAACCGGACCGGTCGCCGTCGGTGGGACCGTTTGTCCGTCGAGCAGCGACGCGACGTACGCCAGCTTGGTCGGACTGACGATGCCAAAAATCTGATCGATCAACCCGTCGCGGATCGACAGGGCGATCACCGCCTTGAGGCGGTCATCCTGGTAGGCAAGAGCACCGGGCTCCCCGTTGATCGGCATCGGCACCAGCGTGATCCGAAACGCCTGGACGAATTGCAGGAAGCGCTGCGCGACGTGGCGATGCCCCACCCTCGGCCGGCGCGGGGCCGCAACAACGCCGCCCGAGTCGACGCGGTCGACGACGTTTGGATCGAGCACCTGCACCAGCGCATTGAGATCGCCGTTCGAAGCAGCCGTGATGAAGCGGTTGGCAACCCGAGTGAGAATGTCAGGATCCACGTCGAACCGGGCCGGACTCGCCTCCGTCTGGACACGACGGCGAGCGCGGCTTGCCAATTGGCGGCACGCCGCCGGAGTCCGATGAACGATCGCCGCGACTTCGTCGAACGAGAATTGGAAGACATCGTGTAACACGAACGCCACCCGCTCGGCCGGTGAGAGTCGTTCGAGGACGACGAGGATCGCCATCCGGACGCTGTCGTCCAATGTAATCCTCTCGGCCGGGTCGGCGCTCGGGTCGGGCGCTTGGATCACCGGTTCCGGTAGCCACGGACCGACGTACACCTCGCGCCGCGCCCGCGCCGAGCGCAGCTGGTCGAGGCAGAGCCGGCTAACCGCGACGACGAGCCAACCGCGGACGTCTTTGATCTCGGCGAGGTCGACTCGAAGTAATCGGGCAAAGGCGTCCTGAACGACGTCCTCGGCCTCGCTGACGGTGCCGAGCATGCGATAGGCGACGTTGATTAAGAACCGGTGGTGTTCGCGCCAGATGCCCCCAAGCGCGACGTCGGTTGCGGGGCTGTACGGTATGAATTGTCGAACCATCGGCTTTGCTCCGAGTTGCGCTCGACTGCCCAATTGTCGGACGGCCCAGTCGCGAGGTAGGTAGCAAGACGCTCGCCAACCAGCCTCTTTTGCCAATCTGGATGAACGTCATGACTTGCGATGTCACATTCCATGGCGCTACCTCGTCGTGAGGGGTGGAGGCGCTGGACTGGCGGCGGGCAGGCAAGTCAGCGGAATTGCCGGTCACAATGGACTTGGGGCCAGGACGGTCTTGCATGCTTACCAGGCGCCTCCAAAATAGGAGATGTGGCCGAACAAGCGCGTCATTTCGAGCTGGTAGATGGCGTAGCTGAGATCGCACCGATGGAGCCGATGATCGTGAAGTTCCTGATCGGAATTTCGGCCAGGTGCGGTGCGGCCGACCAGCGTAGCAACGGACAAGCAGGAGTCGGAGAATCAACCATGTTCGATCCCAGTGTTTCCATCGCGATCGCCTTTCACAGCGGCCGCGGCCATACCGCCCGGCTCGCCGAGGCCGTTCGTGATGGGGCGGCCTCGGTGGAAAACTCGACCGCGAAGTTAATCGCGCTGCCCGACCGCCAGCATCACTCCCACATCGGACCCAATGGTTCTAACGCGGTTGCGAAGGCGGGAACGCCGCTCATCGGCTTCCCCACCGTCACCGATGAGGAGTGGGCCCTGCTTGATCAGGCTAACGCCATCATCTTTGGTTCGCCCACCTACATGGGAGATGTGTCCGCGGTGTTTCGCCTTTTTGCCGAACAGAGCAGTCCGCGCATGCAGGCCGGAGCGTGGCGAAACAAACTCGCCGCCGGGTTCGTGAACTCAGGGGCAATGAGCGGCGACAAGGTCCATACCCTGCAAACACTCGCCATGTTTGCCGCACAGCATGGCATGACCTGGGTGAACCTTGGCCTCCTAGCTGGTTGGAACGCCAGCACCGGATCGGAATTCGATCTCAACCGGCTTGGCTTCTTCCTGGGAGCGGGTGCGCAGTCGAATGTCGATGAACCACCGGAGAGAGTCCACACTTCTGATCTCGCTACCGCCCGGCACCTGGGCCGACGGGTCGCTCAACAAGCGAGAGCGATGGCCGTTGGCGGCGCATACGTGCTCTCAGAACCAGGGGCGTAAAAACTAGGAGCTCGACGCCGCCGGACCGGTCTGGACCGCGTGAGCTTGTCCCTGACTTCGTCGCGACCTGCCGATGTCGCTAGCTCCGGCCTCCCGCGCCCAAGCTTTTCGCGCCGAGCAACCAGCGAGTGCAACCCGTCGCCTTCGCCTTTTCAACCGGGCTCCCGTAGGGCGGATGCGTCGAGGGCGATCCCGCTCGCCGGGGAGCCAGGAGGCCCGCGGGGGAGCGTCCCGCACGCCTCACCCCGACTCGCGGCGCCCTAGCTCGGACACGGTACGCCGCGGAAGCCAACGTTAGGCGCGCAGAGGCGGAACACCCCGGTGTCCCGGATGCAGAACGCCCCCGGCCCGAACACATTGCACTCGGCGTCGGTGATGCAGCCACCGCAGCCGCCGAGGCCGAAGCCGCGGCCATGGTCGTGGTGCAATTGCAGCTGGGATTACCATTACAGCCGCTGGTGTCGTTGGTGACGCACTGATCGGCCCCGGCGGGGCAGGTGCCTTTCCCGGTTACGCACAGGCCGCCCGCGGCACAAAGCTGGCCAGGACGGCAGCACTTCGGTCGGCAGATCTGGCGCCCCGGGGGGGCAGGTGCAGCCCTCGCCCCGGCAGCGGGCACCGCCGCGCCACTTGCACCGCGCGCCGTTGTTCCGCTTGCATTGCACTTCTGGCCGGGCCGCGTTGGTTCCCTTGCAGCGCGGCGTGCGCTGGTTCGAGGCAGTCTCCTCCGCCCAACCGAAGGGTGCCAGCAGCGCGCCGAGGGTGCCGACGGCCATGAGCTTGCTCAGCGGGCGGCGAGAGGAGCCGCCCGCCCGGAGGGTTCGGATCCATTGGTCGAAGCGGATGGCATCCATATGGCATCCATGTCGTTCGCTCCCGTGTCGTGGCTGGCCGGATCCGGCACCACGCTGGCGGGTGGAGGTGATCTGTGCCGATGCCCGCATCATACTGCATCTAGCGATTGTGGTCTAGCTCTTTCTGCTGACAATCTGAGGCAGCTCGGTGCTCTAACCCGAGCAGTAGGCACCTACTATTCCGGTCAGCGTTGCGCCAACGATGAGACCGGGTATGTGGTCCGAAAGACTTGTAGCAGTTTCCATATTGATCCCGATCTACTGCCTGCATGGACACTGCTGAGCCGGTCATTGCTCGCGTTTGTGCCCACTGACATGAGCGTGACCCCGCAACTCGATGGATGCTGGGTCACTATTTGACTTATTCAAGCCACTTTTTTGGGTACGCCCGGCAGGACTCGAACCTGCGGCCTCTTACTCCGGAGGCAAGCGCTCTATCCACTGAGCTACGGGCGCCTATTCGACTTTCGCCCAGTGAGTATAGCCCCTCTTGGCAACAGGGGCAATTAATAGTACAAATGTTCTAATCGACACGGTGAGACGGCCGCGGGCCTGGGCAGCGCCCACCTCTCCGAGCGCACCCTCTCGTCATGCCCCAAGGGGCACCCCAGCCCGCCACCGTCCCGGCGGTAAAGAACAGGACCGCTCCATCTCTCCACAAGAACATCGCTAGAACGGAGCGACCAGACCCGACGTTGATTCTCGGGAAGGCAAACAGCTCTGGGTGCGCCCCATTTCATAGCCCTGGCGGGACGTTGCACTGCTCAGCCCTGATTTTCAGTCCAGCCCCCCGCGTGCCATGAAACCCGCTCGATTCACCTGGATTGCGCATGATCTCTGCTTCAACTTGGCTCCGCCTTGCTTTGCGCGGCTTCGGCGTGGTCAGACTATTGCGGTAGCCGGGCACGAACGCATTCGGTCGTCGGAGCGTAGTCAGAACAACGCATTCCTTCGCCACGTCTTGACGGCGGGCGCGGGGCATGGTTAGTTGTGGCAGACCTACGGTAACGGTACTGAATGCACGTTTCCGATACCGCACGCGGTAGCAAAGGAGCACACCGATGCGCGATAGAGCTTCCCGGCGTTTGATGTCCCGTTCGGCGGATCGGCGCCGTCTTCTCCAAGGCGCTGGCGCGGCGGGGATCGCCGCCGCCAGCCTGCCGATCATGGCCGCGGCGGCCCGCGCCGGGACCGTCACCCTGGTCCAGAGCACGCCGACCGTCGATATCTCCGGCACCAGCCTGAGCATTCTCCAGTGGCAGCATTTCGTGCCCCGGTTCGACGCCTGGATCGTCCCCTTTGCCCAGGAATGGGGCGAGGCGAACGACGTCAATGTCACGCTCGACCTCGTTAATACAGCCGAGATCCCGCCGGCGATCGCGGCCGAGGTCGGCGCCCAATCGGGGCACGACATCGTCGAGCACATCGCCTCGCTGCCGCAGTTCGAGAAGGCCATGATCGACATGACCGATCTGGTCGAGGAGGCCAGCCGCCGCCACGGGCCGCAGCTCGAAATGGCGATGCGGAACTCCTTCAACCCGACCACCAATGCCTATTACGGCTTCACCCATGGCTACGCGGCCGATCCCGGCAACTATCGTCGCAGCCTGTGGGAAATGGTCGAGCTGCCGGATGGACCCACAACCTACGACGAGCTGCTGGCGGGCGGGTCCCAGATCCGCTCCGAGCAGGGGGTCCAGCTCGGGATCGGGATGTCGAACGAGATCGACTCTAAGATGGCCGCCCAAGCTCTGCTCTGGGCGTTCGGCGGCGCCATCCAGGATGAGAATGAGAACGTCATTATCAATTCGCCGGAGAACGCCGAGGCGTTGGCCTATATGGCTGACCTGTTCGACGGGGCGATGACGGCCGAGGTCTTTGGCTGGAACGCCGCCTCGAACAATCAGCTCATGGTCGCCGGTCAGGCGTCCTACATCCTGAACTCGATCTCCGCCTACCGGACGGCCCAGGTCCAATTGCCGGACGTGGCGGAAGATATCTTCTTCACCTTGCCGCTGGTTGGACCGGCCGGCGAAGAGCGAGCCCTGGCCCACGGTCACGCCGTCTTCACCGCCATGATCCCCAGCTACTCGGAGAACATCGACACGGCGAAGGAGTTCCTCCTCCACCTGGTGGCCAACTACGACGCGGCCGCCATGGAGAGCGAGTTGTACAACTTCCCAGCCTTCCCGGACACCGTGCCCGACCTGACGACCGACGGTGGCTTGCTGGACGAGGACCCGTTCGGCTCGGAGCCGATTGACAAGCTGTCAATTCTCAAATCGTCGGTGGACTGGACGGTCAATCTGGGGTGGCCCGGCCCCGCCAATGCCGCGATCGGTGAGTTGTTCAACCTGCCGACGATCCCGAACATGATGGCCAGCGCCGCCCGCCGGGAGTTGACGCCGGAGGAAGCCCTGGCCGCGGCCGAGACCGAGATCGAGGCGATCTTCGAGACCTGGCGCGGCGAAGGGCTCGTCGGCGGCGGCTCGTAACGCCGCCGCCGAATCTTGACGATTCACCCGAGATCGTCGGGGCGACGGACTGATTGAGCCTGTCAGTCCATCGTCCCCGGCATCCGTTCCCCTTCTCGCGATCGCGTTGTTGGTGAACTATGGCCGCGGTTGAAACACGGAACTTGACGAAGCAGTTCGATCAGGTGAAGGCGGTCGATGGCATCGATCTCGTCTGCGAGGATGGTGAGTTCCTGGTTCTCCTGGGACCGTCCGGGTGCGGCAAGACGACCCTGCTGCGGATGATCGGCGGACTCGAAGCTCCCACCGGCGGCGAGATCGTGATTGGCGGCCAGGACGTCACCAAGTTGCCGCCGCGGGCGCGCAAGATCGCGATGGTCTTCCAGAGCTATGCCCTCTATCCGCATATGACGGTCTACAACAACATCGCCTTCCCGCTCAAGGCTCAAAAAATGGCCAAGCCGGAACAACAAGAGCGAGTCACCTGGGCGGCGAGCATTCTCGGCATCGATCACTTGATGGACCGCAAGCCGCGCCAGCTCTCCGGCGGCCAGCGGCAACGGGTTGCCCTCGCCCGCGCCCTGGTCCGCGAGCCGAACGTCTTCCTCCTCGACGAGCCGCTGTCGAACCTCGATGCCCAGCGGCGGGCGTCCGCTCGCGACGAGCTTCAACAGTTCCAACGCCGGGTGGCCACGACGACGATCTACGTCACCCACGATCAGGTTGAGGCGATGGGCATGGGGGACAGGATCGCGGTGATGGATCAAGGCCGGATTCGCCAGTTAGGCACGCCGGCCGACATCTACAACCAGCCGGCCGACGTCTTTGTCGCGACCTTCGTCGGCTCGCCGCCAATGAACCTGGTGCCGACGCCCGATGGGTCGTCGCTCCTCGGCTTCCGGCCGGAGCACTTTTTTCGGCACGAGGGACGAATGGCGGACGGCCTGAAGACCTTCCCGTTTCACGTTCACCGCGAGGAATATCTCGGCGCCGAGCGGCTCTACTATGGCGAGATCGGCGAGACCAGGGTCGTCGCCCGCTTCCCCGTGACCTCAACCACGGCCGCGCCACCGGGCGACACCTATCCCTTTGCCGTCCATGATCGCGATGTGCGCATGTTCGACGCCAAGACCGGCGAGCGGACCGACCTTGGGGCCGTCACATGAGCGCCCCGGCCGCGGTCCAGCCGGCCGCCCGACCATCCGTTCCTCGCTACTGGCTGGACCGCGAGGGCATCCTCGGCCCGGTGATGCTGTTGCCGGTGGTGGTGTACATCGTTGCCCTGGTCGGGTTTCCCCTGGTGCTGGCGCTCATCTACTCGTTCAGCGACGTGACCGTTGGCGATCAGACAATCAACTGGGTTGGGTTCGAGACCTTTTCCCAGGCGATGGCGAATCCGACCTTCCGGCTGGCCCTGCGGAATACGTTGCTCTTCACGTTGATCTCACAGGTCGTCGTCCTGGTCCTCGGCAACATCCTGGCCCTGGTCCTCTCCGCCGATTTTCCGGGGAAGCGGCTGGTCCGTTTCTTGATCCTGCTGCCATGGACCACCCCGATCGCCCTCGGCGTGATCGGCTGGCTCTGGTTGTTGGACGGCCTCTACAGCCCGATCGATGCCCTGCTCCGGATGATTGGCCTGCTCGGTCCGGACACCCTGTTCGGCCCGGGCCGCAACATGCTCTGGCTGGCCCAACCTGATACCGCGCAAATTTCGGTTGTTCTCGTCCACGTCTGGCGCACCCTGCCGCTGGCGACCGTCATCCTGCTCGCCGGCTTGACCGCGATCCCTCAGGACCTCCGGGACGCGGCGAATGTCGATGGCGCCGGTTTCTTCCGGCAACTCGTCTATATCCGCATTCCGCTCCTGTTGCCGATCATGGCGGTCGCCGTGCTGTATGGCATCGTTTTCACCTTTACCGATATGACGGTGGTCTATCTGTTGACCAGGGGCGGTCCGCCCGTCGATAGCACCCAGGTGCTGGCGAGCTGGGCCTATTTCAAGGGGATCGAGGGCGGCAACCTCGCCGAAGGCGCGGCCACCGCCGTCTTCCTCTTCCCGGCCCTGGCCGGCGTCGCCGCCCTGATGTTGCGAATGGCCCGCCGGGCGGAGACGAACTGAGATGGAAGGACAGCGTTCCCTGGGCGCCTGGGCCGCGATCTATGCCACGGCCGGCTTCTTCGTCCTCTTCGCCGCCCTGCCCTTCGCCTGGATGATTCTCACCATCTTCAAGCAGGACAGCGATCTCTACGTCGCTTCGAACAACCCGTTTGTCTACAACCTGCCGCCAACGACGGATCACCTCGGCTATCTTTTTGGAAATACCCTCTACCTGACGTTCGTTCGCAATACGTTGATCGTCGCGATCCTCGTGGTCATCATCACGGTGATCGCCTCGGTCCCGGCGGCGTACAGCCTGACCAGGTTGGCGGGACGCTGGGGGGAAGGGCTGGGGATCGGCATCTTTCTGGTTTATCTGGTGCCGCCCACCCTGCTCTTCATTCCACTCTCCCGCGTCGTCTCCGACCTCGGCTTGAAGAACACGATCTGGGCGATGGTGCTGGTCTATCCCTCGTTCACCATTCCCTTCTGTACCTGGTTGCTGATGGGGTTCCTCAAATCGGTGCCGTGGGACATCGAGGAGCAGGCCATGATCGACGGCTACAGCCGGCTGGGAGCAATCGTCCGCACCGTCCTGCCAATATCCGTCCCCGGCATCCTCACCGTCGTCGTCTTCTCGTTTGCCCTGACCCTGCATGAGTTTGTGTACGCGCTGGCCTTCGTCTCATCCTCCCAGTCGAAAACCCTCAGCACCGGCGTCACCACCGAGCTGATCCGGGGGGATGTCTTCTTTTGGCAATCCTTGATGGCCGCCGCCGCGATCGTGGCCCTGCCGGTCGCCCTTCTCTACAACTTCTTCCTTGATCGCTTCATCGCCGGCTTCACCCTCGGCGCGGTCAAGGGCTAGCGAGACGATACCGCTCGCCTAGGTTGATCGACTCCTGGACCGCGCCTTCCTGCACCAACCGGTGCCAGCGCCGTAGAATTGGCGGCGCCGGCTTCGTCCCCGGCGTGAGGAATCAGCCTTGGTTAGCGTGTTGCCGGCGCCCACCGTACTCGTGGACCCGCCGTTGTCTGACCCGGCTCCGATGGCGCTTGGCGCCGTCGCCGGCGTCTACATCCATGTCCCGTTCTGCGCCCACATCTGCCCGTATTGTGATTTCAACACCTACGCCGGCCAAGACGGCTTGATTCCTCGCTATGTCGATGCCCTCGCCCGCGAGGTCTATGAGCTGGCGCCGTCGTTTGCCAGCCGCCGGGTGGAAACGATCTTCTTCGGCGGCGGCACCCCCTCGCTCCTACCGGCCGCGAGCATCGCCCGGCTCGTCCAAGCGTGCCGCGCGGCCTTCGTGGTCGATGCGGGGGCCGAGGTCAGCTTGGAGGCCAATCCCAACGGCGTCGATGAACACTATTTCGCCGATCTGCGGGCTGCCGGCGTCAACCGGTTGAGTATTGGGGCGCAGACCCTGAACCGGCGTGGGTTGCGCGCCTTGGGCCGCTTGCACGAGGCCGTCGACATCCTCGCCGCGGTGCGAGCGGCTCGCTCGGCTGGTTTCGACAATGTCAGCCTCGACTTCATCTTCGGTTGGCCGGGACAGACGGTCGAGGCCTTGCGTCACGACCTGGAGACCGTCCTCGCCTTGCCCGGGGACCGTTCGGTGGATCATCTCTCACTCTATTCGCTGATCGTCGAGCCGGGCACGCCGCTGGCCGACGCCGTGGCCCGCGGCATTGTCCACATCGCGGACGATGACCTCGGCGCCGATCTTTACGAGCAGGCGATGACGACGCTTCGTGGCGCCGGGTTTCAGCACTACGAAGTCGCCAACTGGGCACGCGATCGCGGACGCCAATCGCGCCACAACCGGATCTACTGGCGGAACGGCGAGTACGCGGGCCTCGGCGCCGGGGCGCACGGCCGCCTCGGCGCCAGACGGACGCTGAACCATCTCCTGCCCGCGACCTATTGCGCCAGCATCGAAGCGGGGCGCGGCGCGGTGTCGAACGTCGAGCACGTTACGGCCGCCATGGCGATCGGCGAAACCATGATGCTCGGCCTGCGCCTGCTCGAGGACGGCGTCGGTGATGATGCCTTTCAGGCGCGCCACGGCGTCTCGCTCGACCGTCTCTACGGGCCGCTGCTGGCGCGGCTGACGAACAACGGTCTGATCGAGCGCGGGCCAACGGCAATCCGCCTCACGAAGCCAGGACTGATGCTGGCGAACGATGTCTGTGCCGAGTTCCTGATCGATGAAATGGCGCTCAACGACCGATGATCGTCGTTCCATCCGACCAGGCAGAAATTCCAACCGGCGATCGCGATCTGACGGTCGAACCGGCAGCCTACCGCGCGGCGGTGGCGCGGTTGGACGCGTTGATCGACCTGAGCGGCCCGCCGGACCAATCGTTGCCGGCGATCTGGGGGCGGGCTGCCGCAAAGCTGGACCGGGCTCGGGCTTTCTTGGCTCACTTGGGCAACCCGCAAGATCGGTTTCCCATCGTTCACGTTACCGGCACCTCGGGCAAGGGCTCGACGTGCGTCGCCATTGCCAGAGTGCTCAGCCGGGCCGGATACAGGACCGGGCTTGCCACCTCGCCCTACCTGCAGGTGGCCACGGAGAAGCTGCAAATCGATGGCCGGCTCATTGGCGCACAAGCCTTCGCCGACCTGGTCGACCGTGTTCTCGATGCCGCCGGCACCTGGCAGAGGCGGGCTGGGCTGGAGCGTCCTCTTTCCTACGGCGAGATTTGGGTGGCGCTCATGGCGCTGTGGTTCGCCGAGCGCCAGGTGGATATCGCCGTGATCGAGGTTGGGGCCGGCGGCCGGTTCGATGTCACCAACCTGGTTCAACCGGTGGTCGCCGTCGTTACCTCGGTTGGGCTCGACCATACGGCAACGCTCGGTCCGACGATTGAGCGGATTGCCTGGCACAAGGCCGGCATCTTCAAGGCCGGGGCGCCCGCGGTGACCGCCGTCACCGATCCCGTCGCGTTCGGGGTGCTGGCGGCGGAGGCAACGGCGCTTGGCATTGACCTGACCCGAATCGACCCGACCAAGGCGGTCGTTGTCCACGAGAGCGGTCCCGATGGCACGGGCTGGAGTCTGCGCGATCGAGCCGCTGACGGTGACGCGCCGGTCTTTCACTCGCGAGTCGCCGGTCGCCATCACGCGATTAATGGCGCGGTGGCCGTGACCGCGCTCGATGTGCTGCGCGGGCTCGGGTATCGCATCACTGACCGTGATCTCGTGGATGGACTTGCCGAAGCGCGGTTGCCCGGCCGCGGCGAGCGGATGCCCAACGCTGATCCCGTCGTGCTCATCGACGCCGCCCACAATCCGGACAAGGTGCGGGCGTTCGTCGCGAGCTTACGCGGAGTGTTGCCGGGATCGATCCTGAAGCCGCCCGTGCTGCTCACCGGGGCGGTGGTCGGCAAGGATCTGGCAACCATGATGGCATCGCTGGCGCCGGTCGTCTCGGCGGTGGTGACGACCTCGGTCGAGATTACCGGCAAGGCGCCGATCGACGCGGCTTCGCTGGCGAAGGTCGTTGCCGAAACTGGTTTCGCGGGCCCGGTTCTGGCTTGTGCAGATGTTGATGCGGCCCTGGACATCGCGATCCGATGGGCGGCCGCGCGAGGAACCGCGGTCGTAGCGACCGGCTCGCTCTACCTGGCGGGCGCCGTCCGCGGCCGGTGGTATCCCGCCGACGAAATTGTGCGACAACAAACACCGTGGCCGGAGCAAGGACCGAGCTCGGGCGATTCAGTAGTCAGCTGAGGAGTCGGTGTCCTGCAAACGGCGGTGGGCCAGCATGCCGACGACGAACGCGGCCAAGCCACCGATCATCAGGATAATGCTCAACTGGATCAGGTCATCCATCGGTTGGAGGGCCGAGGTGGCCATGCCGACGAGCGTCAAGCCGACTGCCGCGGCCACACTTCCCAGCGCAACCAGCCACCGCGCGATCTCAATCCCCATGCTCCCTCCTCCTGTTGCCGTTCCGCTCGGCCATCCGCCTGCCTTTGGCCGCTAACGTACCGGACACGACCATCGGCGTCGAGCGGGCGATTGAGCGCTGATGCCGGACCGCCCGCGAACTCGATCGTTGCGCCTCGATCCTCGCTACGGCACCGGTGAGGCGACCGGAACGCCCCCGGCCTCGACCACGATCTCGGTCAGCAGTCGTTCGAGCGTCGCCTGCTCGTCGCCATACGCCGCCCAGTCGCCCCGTTCCAACGCCTCCTGCGCCCGCTCGTAGCTGTCAAGCGCCTGTTGCGCCAGGGAGGACGAGACATCGGCCGTGTCGTCGATAGGAGCGGTGGTTGGCAAGACCCGGCTATCCCGTTCCAGTTGCTCGTCGTCACCGACGATCGCGCCAAGCGCCTCGGCCAGCGTCGGCCACATCTCGACTTGCTCGTTCGTCGCCACGATGACGAACTTCAGCTCGGTCGGCGCCCCTTGTCCCGCCGTCGCTTGGAGGTAGAGCGGCTGCACGTAGAGAATAGTCTCCTCGATCGGGATCACCAAGAGGTTGCCGCGAATCACCCGGGTGCCGGACTGGCCGAGGAGCGTGGTTTGGGCTGAGATAAACGGGTCCTGGCTGATGAGTGACTCGATCTGCTGGGGACCATAGACCGTGGACTGTCTCGGGAACCGGTAGACCGTCAGCCGCGTCACTCCCCGGGTATCGGTGTGCCCGGCCATCCAGGCGGTCATGTTCTGTCGTTGGTTCGGGGTGAAGGCGCGGACCAGACCGAATCCCGACTCCGCCTGCCCGGGGAGCGGCAGGGTCATGTAATAGGCCTCCATTCGCGAGATCACGCCGTCGCCGGTATCGGGATCCTCGACCACCTCGGCCGCGACCTCCCAGCGGTCTTCCCCGTTGTAGAAGTCCACGGGATCGGTGACGTGGTAGCTGGAATAGATCTCGGACTGGGCGTTGAAAATGAATTCCGGGTAGCGGAAGTGGGATGAGATCGCCTCCGGCGCCTCGGCGATCGGCGTGAAGAGGTCGCCAAAAATCCTGCCGTAGGCGTCGGCGATGGGATCCGGCTCACCGGTCCGGTAGAACGTGGTGGCGCCGTCGTAGGCATCAATCGTCACTTTGGCCGTGTGTCGGATGTAGTTGATGTCGCCGTTCGGCGAAGCGCCGGGAAACCGATCGCTCGTGGTGTAAGCATCGATCACCCAGACGAGCCGGCCGTCGGCGATGACCAGGTAAGGATCGGGGTCGAACGTCAGGAACGGGGCGATCGTCTCGGCCCGCTCCGAGATGGAGCGCCGGATCAGGATCCGCGAGTCCTCCGTCAGCTCACTGCTGAGGAAGACGCGGCGGTCGCCAAGATAAGTGGCCATGATCGCGCGGCGGAGGATGTTGTCGACCTTGATCGACCCGGCGGCAACGCCTTCGTACGGGGTGGCGGGGGTCTCGCCGGCGATGCCGTTGATTTCTTGGACCGCGGAGTTCACCGCCACCCATGGTTGATCGAGCTCGCCGAAGTAGATTTCCGGCCGGGTGATGGCGAGCGGTCCGGTGTCATCCGGGGGGATGCCGCCGGCGGCAAAGATCGGCAACCCCGATACGGTGGCCTCACTGACCGGACTGACGACCGCCCCGTAGCCATGGGTGTACACGAAGTGCTGGTTCGGCCACGTTTGCGCGTTGTCCGGCAGCCCATCGAAGTTAAGCTCGCGAGCGGACAGCATGACCTGGCGGACATTGCCGTCGATCTCGTACCGGTCGACATCGACATCGTGGAAGAAGTAGTAGGGGACAAAGCCGCGGAGCTGCTGAAAGCTGGCGCGAATGATCCGGTAGTCCCAGAGCCTGATGTTGTCGAACGACTCCGACTGGGGCGTCAGCTCCGATGCCGGCGGCGTGCCTTGGCCGCTCAGGTCTTGCAGCTCCAGTTCCTGCAGCCCATACGCCGCCCGGGTGAGGGCAATGTTGTTCGCGATGTAGGTTTGCTCGCGGGAGAGCTGGCTCGGCTCGACCACGGTCTGCTGGACGATCGGGGGCAGGACAATGCCGATCGCGACCGCGACTAACCAGAGCGCCGCCGCCGCGACGAGGAGCCGAAGCCGGCGGACGAAGGAGTTCAAGATGAGGAAGAGTGCCGCCGCGATCGAGATGATGACCAGCGCGTAGTTGATCCATCGCGTGATGTTCGCGTCGGTGAAGCCCACGCCATAGGTGAAACCGCGGGTCGAGTATTGCAGCTCGAAGTTGGCGATCAAGTAGCTCAGGCCGAAGAGGAGGACGATGCCGCCAATGAGGCCGAGGACATGGGTTCGCATCCGGAGCGGCGGGTTGCGGGGATCGAGCCCATCAACCCCAAATCCAATGATGTAGACGATGAGCGTTACGATCGTCGTCAAGAAGAGCACATTCAGGGCTGAATCCTGAACAATTGAAAGCACGGGGAGGGCAAAGACATAGAAGCCGGCGTCGCGGCCGAAGATCGGATCGACGATATTGAAGTCGCCGCCGCCGGAGAAGAGGAGCCAGGTGACCCATTGACTCGAGGCGGCGAGGCCGGCCACGAAGAAGACGACCAGGCTCAAGATCCAGAGCGGGATGCGCAGGAATCGGCTCGGCCGGGAACCAGGCGCCGCGCCTCCGGCGCCGTGGCTCCGGCGCAAGGCAAGCATCCAGTTGAGCGTGAAAAAGGCGGCGGCCACCACGCCGCCGATGATGAACGCGAGTCCTTGCGCTAGGTAGCGGGTGACGAGGATGGATCGATACCCGGCGCTCTCGTACCACCATAAATTGACCCAGAACGTCGAGGTCAGAATCAGGCCGATAAAGAGGACGACGAAGATGAGGGCGGTCACGAGCATCCGCATCGTGGCGGCGGAGGGTCGCCATCCTCGTCGCGGCGGGGCGGAGCCCGGCCGGGGGCTGGCCGATGCGCGTCCGCGGCCGGTCAAGTTCTGAATGTATTGCACGGCTGCTCCGTCGTTGCCTGGTCACGCTCAATAGGTTCAAACACGAGTGCCTTGCGGGCATCGGCCGAGTAGAGTTTACTCGGTTGAGCGAGTGGGCGAAGAGTCCAGCACATCGGTGACGATGCGAACGTCGTTTTTCGTTGAAGGGTATGCTCGGTGCTCGTTGTTCGTAGCTTAGGAAGCGGCAGCTCTGGAAATGCGATCGTGGTCGACGCCGGCGCGGCGGCGATCATGGTTGACTGCGGCGTCAATCCGCGGGCGTTGGGACAGGGCTTGCGGGCGATGGGACGGCGGCTGGCCGATCTGACCGCGGTGCTGCTGACCCATGAGCACAGCGATCATGTGCGATCGTTGGCGCAAGTCGTGGCCAACAACGTGCCGATCGTCGCGACGCGAGGCACCGCCAGAGCGACGATGCTGCCGCTGGCCGCCTGGACGCCGATCCGGAGCCAAGCGCCCATGACCATCGGCGGGATCGAGGTGACGTCACTCGCCGTGTCGCACGATGCGGCTGAGCCGTGCGGCTATCACCTCCGGTATCAGGGCAGCGCGGTGACCATCCTGACCGATCTCGGCGTCGCCCACGAGGCGTTGCATTCCTATCTCGCCGGCTCGGACCTGATCGTGCTCGAAGCGAACCACGATGTTGCCCTGCTTCAGCGCGGACCTTATCCGGCCCATCTCAAACGACGGGTGTTGTCGCGCCAGGGCCACCTGTCGAACGCCGATTGTGGAGCCATGTTGACCGAGGCGCTGCCTCGTGACGGGCGAGCGCGGACGATCTGGCTAGCGCATCTCTCCACCACAAATAACCGGCCCGGACTGGCCGAGGCGGCCGTCTCGACCGCGCTCCAGATCGCCGGCTTGGCGCAGCCGGTGATCGCGCTGCCGAGGTACGACCACCACGTTGCTTGGAGCTCGGTTGGCTGCTCGACGCCCCCCGCGGCGCAGCTCGGATTCAATTTTTAGGCAGGCTTCAAACCAGACCGCGTGCTCGTGCGCGGCCGATCGTTCGGGAAACGAAAGAGACGGACGAACTCGAGAACCCGGGTCGACGAGCTTGACGCGCCCCGCCGTAGCATTCGATGGGGAGACATCCCGTGAACATCCTGTTCGTGTTGCACGATCGCCTCGCGGTGTCGATGGTCCTGTTCATGGGCGCCGCCGGCATCTGGGGGCTAATCGCATACGCCCGCGGGGGACGGCTTGGCGGCAGTCTGGCGGGGACGTTCGTGATCGGACAGATGCTTGTCACCTTGCAGGTGTTGGCAGGCGTGGTGCTGGCGGCGGCTGGCGCTCGGCCGGCTGGCACGGTTCACTACCTGTACGGCGTCACCGCCGTCTTGGTGTTGCCATTTGCCTGGAGCTTCCTCCGTGAACGCGACCACCGTCAAGCCCTCCTGGTCTACAGCCTGATCGCGCTCTTCGTCGCCGGGCTGGCGATCCGCGGGATCACGACGGCCTGAGGGCTACGGCTTCATCGTATCGGGGCGACGGTCTGCGCCCCGCGTCGCCGTCATCCTGCTGCCGGGGACGCGGGGGATTGACTGTCAGGCACGGCGCCCAGGAAGGACCCGCGGAGCGTGCCAAGAAGAGGAACGAAACCTGATATTCTAGGTTCTCGCGCGATTCGTGATGCTTGGAATTGGGAAGCATCGTGAATAACCTTACGTATCGCCTGAATGTACATGGTAGATAGTGAGACGAGACCGAAAGTTGTCCGCAATTGACCTGAAGTGAGGGAAGGCATTGCAACGGTAAAAGGTTAAGGATAACCGACTTGCTGGCACAGACAGATTTCGTTTCCGCCGAACGTTCGTGGGTTTATTGACAGCGCCATCGGATGAGCGTACAATCTGGCCGTACAGGTCCTCAGGCGAGCAGCGGTTGGCTGACGCTGACACGGTAGAAGGGGGCGATCGTGGAGGCGGAGCAGCCAGACTATCAGGATGTGGTAGACCAAGCCCTGCAGTTGGTTTACAGCCACCATCACCGGCTGATCTTCCAACTCCATCCGGCCGCATTCTCGTCCTTAACCCTCGACCA
Organism: Chloroflexota bacterium; assembly: GCA_030859715.1. Taxonomy (GTDB): domain Bacteria; phylum Chloroflexota; class Chloroflexia; order Thermomicrobiales; family UBA6265; genus JACCYK01. The sequence continues at coordinate 45,276 of JALZJP010000071.1, read as the reverse complement.
GCTCCGGCAGGGTCCGCTAGGCAAGGATCTGTTCCGGCTGGCAACGCTGGCGCGGGGTGAAATACGGGAGCCGAAAGAGCGGGTTTTGGAGGCGATCGAATCGGTCGTCCAACTCCTCTTCTGGCCGGCCGGGGCCGATGATTACTCGGTCCCGCGCTCGTTTTGGGACACCGACCTGGGACGAATGCTGGCGCTGGCCAAGTATCGGGCCTACGAGCCGGCGGAGCTTGTCAGCATCGGTAATGCGGCGCAGCAGCTCGGCGTGACCCGGCCCACGATCTATCGCTGGATGGATGACCGGACGCTCAATTACGTGCGCGACGACATGAGCGGCCGAACCTTCGTCGTCCGCCGCGACATCGACAATCTCAAGCGAGTCGCCGCTGAGTTTTCTGCCCAGGAGTGATATGGACAAGGGGCAACAGGAACTCTACTGTCCCTTGTCGGCCGCGAACCGAAGACGCCCTGCTGGGTCAATGGGCTCCGCGCTGAGCATCACGAGGGCTCGCGGGTAGCGAGCCTGGCCGGAGCGTCGTGATCCCGGTTAGCACCTGACTCGGCGGGTGTCGATGCGCCGGGATCGTATCCAAGGGCCTGTCCCCCGCGCATGTACCGGCGGGGAACCCTAGGGCTGATCCCTGACACCACCTCATAGGAAATCGTTTCCAGCAGGTCGGCTAATTCATCCGCCGATGGCGCCCGCGATCCGGGTGCGCCACCGAACACGACGACGTCGTCACCGACGCTCACCGGGGATGCGATCGGGAGACGGACGACCGTCTGATCCATCGAGACCCGTCCGGCCACCTCGGCCCGTTGGCCGGCAACCATCATCCAGCCCAGGTTTGAGAGGCCGCGTCGGTACCCGTCGGCGTAGCCGATCGGGACCAAGACGGCCTGTTCGGCTGATCGCGTCCGATAGGCGCCGCCGTAGCCTACGATTGAACCTGGACTAAGCGCGTGGACTCTGCCGACCGTGCTGCGCACGGTCATCACCGGCCGTACACCAGCCGGCAGCGGGATCGTGGCGGATGGCCGTAGTCCGTACATTGCAATACCGATCCGGACGAGATCGGCGTGATGCGCTGCCCCACGCAGCGTTGCCGCGCTGTTGGCGAGGTGTCGCCGTTCCGGGGCGATGCCCTCCCGCTCCAGGGTGGTGAGACAGCGCCGAAAGAGCTCCGCTTGTTGCTCGCTGAAACGCTCGTCCGGGTCGTCAGCCGAAGCGAAATGCGTCATCAGTCCGGCCAGCCGCAGACCCGGCGTTGCCGCAACCTGGCGAGCGAGAGCGGCCGCCAGCTCAGGATCGGCGCCGTATCGATTCATGCCGGTATCCACTTTGATGTGGACACCCACGGTGCCGGTGGCGTAACGCGAAGCGTCGGTGATTGCCGCGAGCAGCTCTGGCGTGGCAATGGTGAGATCGAGCCGGACTTGCAGCGCGAGCTCCGCTTCGGCTGGTGAGATCGGGCTGAGCACCAACACCGGAGCCGCGATACCGCCAGCGCGTAATTGCCTTCCCTCGCCGACGGTGGCGACGCCCAACCAGGAAGCGCCGGCCTCGATCGCCGTCTCGGCAACCATCCGGGCGCCGTGACCGTAGGCGTTGGCCTTCACCACTGCCATCAGCTCGGTGCCGGGCGCCAAGCCGCCTCGCAACAGCTCGACGTTGCGCTGCAGGGCATCGAGGTCGATTTCGGCCCGGGTGGCGCGTTGGTCAGGCGCCGCAACGGGATGGTTGGGGCCGGGGCCGATCACGGTCTGGGTGAGGGCCCCGGGGCCGGACCTGACGCCGCTTCCAGCTTCGCGATCATCCGGATGAGATCGGCCCGCGAAACGATGCCGATCAGCTCCAGCGCTTCGTTCACGACGGGCACCGGGTTGACGTTCTCCTGAATCATCAGCGTCGCCAGCTCGGTCAGCGTGGCGGTGGGCAGGATGTTGTAGACCGGGGAGGACATCAAATCCTCGGCCGTTGTCGCCAGGGCATGTCGCAGCTCGTCATCGAACGATCGGCCCGCGTCGACTTCGATCACGGCATCGAAGAAGGAGAAGAAGGACGGGGCCGTGATCTCGGCATCACGTTCGACGAGGTCACCCTCGGTCACGATGCCGATAATTTCGCCGTCGGCGACGACCGGCACTCCTGGGATCCGATGCTCGACCAGCAGCCGGGAAATGGTGGCGATGCTGTCGGCCGGCGTCACGATCGGAACATCAGTGGACATAATGTCGGATACCCGATAGGTTCGCTCTCGCTCAATCACGATCGCTCTCCTTTCCACGCTCAAGCTCGGCGAGCTCCGCCGCGATCGCGAGTGGGAGATCACTGGCGACGAGGCCCAAGGTGCCGGTCCGTTCCTCGACCCGGCGGGCGGCCCGGGCGCCGGCATACACCGCCAGCGCGGCGGCCGCCAGCGGCGCGACACCTTGGGCCAGGAAGGCGCCGATGGTCCCGGCCAACACGTCCCCGGTGCCGGCGGTGGCGAGCGAGGGCGGCGCGTCGGCCGCGACCAGCGTCACGGTGCCGTCGGTGACAATCGTGTGACCACATTTGAGGACGACGATCTGCTGCCACCGGCCGGCGGCGTCGCGGGCGGCCGCGGCCGGATCGGCGGCGATTGCATCCACCGACAGTCCGCTCAGTCGTTCGAACTCACCGGCATGCGGCGTCAGCACGGCCTGCCCTGGTGCCAGGCGGTGCCACCATTCGCCCTGCTGGCCAAGCCAATTCAGCCCGTCCGCGTCGATCACCACCGGTTTGGCGCTGGCCGCCAGCAGACCAGCATCTTCCCCGTTCGACGGGACATGTGCGGCACTGGTGCCGAACCCGATCTCATCGCGTACGGTTCGGGTGCCAAAGAGAGCGGCCAGCAAGAGGCCGGCGGCGGTATCCTCGCCGAGGCCGGGGCCGACCACGATCGCGGCCGCCTGCTCGAGTTTCGCCTCGATCAACTCGGCGGCGCGACGGCCGCTGGCGCTGGAGTCACCGTCCGGTAGCGGAATGATGACGGCCTCCGGGACGTGGATGTTCAGCGCGGACGTCAGTGATCGAGACATGGCGGTCATCACAATACCCGCGCCAGCCCGGCTAGCGGCCATCGTGGTCAAGATCGCGGCGCCCGCGTATCCCGGGGAGCCAGCCACCACGACGAGGCCGCCGACTCCCCATTTGTGGGCTCCCGGCGAGCGACGGGGGAGCGCGGCAAGGGCGGCGGCGCGGTCGATGATCCGCTCGTCGGCGCCAAGCGTCGGTCGTGGCCAGGAAGTCGGTTCGGTCAAAAGATCGCTCCTTGTCGTTGGGGAATCAACTCGTTCCGCCAGGGCGCCGGGGCTCCCGGAGCGCAACCACGAACGCCATTGCCTCCGTCCGGGAATGGGTGAGGGAGACATCAAACGCGATCAAGCCCAGGTGAGCGGCGCGGGCGGCGGCGTTGCCATGGAGGACGAGGACCGGTTTGCCGCGCCGGTTCGAAATGATCTCCATTTCGCGCCAGTACACGCCCCGGATGCCGGTCCCCAAGGCTTTCGAGGTGGCTTCCTTGGCGGCGAACCGGGCCGCTAGCTCTGGCACCCGGGAGCCGTACCAGGCTTGTTCACGCTCCGTGTAGACCTTGCGCAGGAACCGATCGCCGAAGTCGTCCAGGGCTCGTTGAATGCGGGCAATCTCGATGATGTCGATCCCAGCCGCGATCAGTCCGGCCCGTTCTGGATCAAGCTCCGGTTCGTAGCGAAGCCCGTCCTCATCACTTGCTGCCGCGACATCGCTACTCATCAGCGGATTGTAGACCGGGCGGCGGCAGACTGCCGACCGGGCGATAGCGCGCGTGGAAGGCGGCTTCGGCCTGGCGGAACGTTCCCGCCGCGATCGCGGTGCGCATGGTCTCCATCTGCCGGACCAGGAATCGGAGGTTGTGTACCGAGGCCAGCCGCAACCCAAGCAGTTCGCCGGCCCGAAACAGGTGGTGGAGGTACGCCGCAGTAAACCGCTGGCAGGTCGCGCAATCGCACGCCGCCTCGATCGGCTCATGGAGCTCACGGAACCGCGCGTTCCGAATGTTGATGCGTCCGTTCGGCGTAAACAGCGCCGCGTTGCGGGCCAACCGGGTCGGTAACACGCAATCGAAGAGATCAACCCCGTGGCTGACGCCGACCCAGAGGTCTTCGGGCGAGCCGACTCCCATCAGGTATCGTGGTTTCGCCCGTGGCAGCGCCGGCACCGCGGCGGCCAACATCTCCTCCATGATCGGTTTTGGCTCGCCCACGCTCAGACCGCCGATGGCGCAGCCGGTCACGTCCGCCTCGCCCAGCATGGCGGCGCTGTCGCGGCGTAGGTCCGGGTCCATGCCGCCCTGGCAGATCCCGAACAGGGCCGAGCCGCGAGCCGCTCCATCCCGATCGCGAAAAGAAGCGATGCAGCGGTTGAGCCAGCGTTCCGTCCGGGCGGTGGAGGCGGCGACCGCCGATCGCGCCGCCGGCAGCCCGACGAAGTGGTCAAGCGCCATGACGATATCGGAGCCAAAGCCAAGCTGAAGCTCGACCGCTCGCTCCGGTGAGAGTGAGTGGGTCGAGCCGTCGATGTGAGACCGGAAGGCGACGCCGTCCTCGGTGACCTTCGATTGATGCGCCAGGCTGAAGGCTTGAAAGCCGCCGCTATCGGTCAGAATCGGACCCGGCCAGCCCATGAACGCATGGAGGCCGCCGGCGCGGAGGATCGTCTCCAAGCCCGGTTGCAGCATCAAGTGGTACGTGTTGCCCAGCAGAATTTGGCAACCGGTGGCGAGTATCTCGTCCGGGTGGAGGGTGCGCACCGTGGCCCGAGTGCCGACCGGCATGAAGGCGGGAGTCTCGATCGCGCCGGATCGGGTCGTCAGCGTGCCGCGGCGAGCGGCCGATCGCGGATCCTCGACGTGTACGGCAAACGAGACGGCGGGCGCCGCTGGTGGCGACCATACTTCTACGACCATTTTACACCGGAATCAGCCGGTACGGTGGGGTGGCTCGAACCAGCCAACTTAGGTGCGACGGCCATATCCAGCCGCAGCCCGGCGCTGCCGCATGCGAGCGACAGCGGGATCGAGGTCGGCGTCGCTGGCCGCCCGCTCGGCAACGGCGGCATGCCCGTTCTTCGCGGCGGGAACGTCGTCATCCAGGAACGAGACATCGGCCAGGGGATCGGCCTTGGTCGCAACCGGCAGATCCTTGATCGCGATCGCCCTCGTACCCGCGATCCTCGGTTTGCCGGCGGTGCCGTTCGTCTTGGCGGCGAGCTGTGAGCCGGGGATGGCGCCGGGGGGCTTGGCGCCGATTGCTCGTGCCGTTCCAGTCTTTGGGTTGACCGCTTTCGTGCCGGTGGCTTTCGTGCCACTGGCTTTCGACCCAGCCCGTGCCGCGTTGGACAAATCCTGCTTGACACTCTTGGAGACGCCGGCAACCTCTTTGCTCATGCTGCCGAATTCACGCTGGACCGACTTCTTGACATCGTCGATCTCGGACATCGCGCCTTCGAATTCGCTTGTCAGATCGGCGCTCATGCGCCGGAAATCGCGTACCCACTTGCCGAGTTGGCTGGCCATCTCGGGCAATCGTCCCGGCCCAAAGATGAGCAGGGCGGCGACGCCGATGATCACCATTTCCTGATACCCGATACCAAACATGCGTGGAGTCCTCGACAGGAGTAGCGAGCCCGGCCATCAACGATCCCGTCTCGTGGCAGAATCGCTAGGGAGTATAGCATTGCTGCTCGGCGGAAGCGTATGGGAGAGATCGTGACGACGAAGATCGTGGTTGGCTTGGGCAACCCGGGCCGCGAGTACGCGGCAACGCGACACAATCTCGGTTTCATGGTGGTCGAGGAGCTGGCACGACGATTGAGCGCGACAACGGCCCGCTCGCGATTCCGTTCCGAGCTTGCCGAGACGAGCCTGAATGGCGAAAAAGTCGTCCTCGTTAAGCCGCAAACCTACATGAACCTGAGTGGACATGCCGTGCGGGAGGTCGCGCACTGGTATCGTGTCGCCGCCGGGGAGGTGCTCATCGTGTTGGACGACCTCGACCTGCCGTTCGCGACGCCGCGCCTGCGGGGAAGCGGCAGCGCCGGCGGGCACAACGGGCTCAGCTCCGTGATTGAGCAATTGGGCACCGTCGAGGTGCCGAGGCTGCGGATTGGGATTGGTCGGAGCGCGGCGATCGCGCGGACGCAGGTGCTTTCCCGCTTCACGGCGGAGGAAGCGCCGGCCCTACCGGCCATCGTCGAGCGATCGGCGGATTGCTGCCTGATCTGGCTGGAGGAGGGAATCACCACGGCGATGAACCTGTGTAATCAGAAGCCACTGGCGGAGCCGCCGCCTTCGCCCGAGAAGAAACTGAGCCTTGAATGAGCCAACTCCTCGAACGGCAGCCCTCTCACTGGTCGGCAGAGCGTCATCAGACATGACGCTTATGGAGCGCCGGGGCGGAGCGAGGCGGTAGAATCAAGATGGAACCAATGGTTGAGCGCCAGCGGCATAGTGTCGTCCATGGGGATACAGGATCGAATGCCACCGCAACTAGATGATCCGCCTGAGAGTGGGGTCAAGCCCGAGCAGGCGAACGATGACGGCATTGACTCGGTCTTGGTGATTGGGGCGGGGACAATGGGGAGCGGCATCGCTCAGGTCGTGGCGGAAGCCGGCCTTCGCGTCGCCTGGTACGACATGTCGGCCGCGGCGGTGGAAACCGGCCTCGACCGGATCGAGGCGGCATGGCGCCGCGGGGTGGAGAAGGGGCGACGATCCGAGGCCGAGGTGGCCGCGTTTCGCCCGCGCATCGTCCCGGCCGTCGATGTCGCGGTCGCCGCCGCGACGGCTGCCCTGGTGATCGAGGCCATCGTGGAGGTGCGGTCGGTCAAGCGATCGGTGTTTGGGATGCTGTCGGAGGCGGCGCCGGCCCGGGCGATTTTGGCCTCGAACACGTCCTCCCTGTCCATCACCGAGATAGCCGGGGCGACGGAGCGCCCGGGCCAGGTCATCGGCCTGCACTTCTTCAATCCCGTGCCGGTCCTACCCCTGGTCGAGATCGTGCGCGGGCTGCGAACCAGCGATGACACGGTGGAGCGATCGGTCGCGTTTTGCCATCGGCTTGGCAAGACGCCGGTCGTGGTCAACGACGCGCCGGGGTTCGTCTCGAACCGGATCCTCATGCCAATGATCAATGAGGCGATCATTACCCTGAGCGACGGCGTGGCGACCCGAGAGGCGATTGATGACGTGATGAAGCTCGGGATGGCGCACCCGATCGGTCCGCTGGCGTTGGCGGACCTGATTGGGCTCGATGTCTGCCTCCATATCCTGGATACGCTTCAGAACGACTTCGGTGATAACAAGTACCGACCGGCGCCATTGCTGCGGCGCATGGTCGCGGCCGGTCTGCTGGGCCGGAAGTCGGGCGAAGGATTCTATCGCTACGACGGCGAGCGCTGATTGGTCGGCTGACCAGGAGATGGGAACAGCGAATGTCGGACACGGCGGGTCAGCCCCCGCCTCAACCAGTGGGGCGGCCGATTCGGATCTTGGTGGCGAAGCCGGGACTCGACGGGCATGATCGCGGGGCGAAGGTGCTGGTGCGGGCGCTCCGTGATGCCGGGTTCGAAGTGATCTACACCGGGCTGTTCCAGACCCCGGAAATGATCGGCCGGGCGGCGTTGGACGAAGATGTCGATGTCGTTGGCCTCAGCATCCTCTCCGGCGCCCATCTCGCCCTCTTCCCGCGGATCATGGCCGAGCTCCGAGGGCGCGGGCTCGACGACGTCCTGGTGGTCGCGGGCGGGACGATCCCTGCCGCCGACATTCCGCTCCTGACCGAGATGGGCGTGGCCGCCGTCTTCGGTCCGGGCACCTCGTTCGGCACCGTCATCTCGTTCATTCGTGAGCACGCGCCGGTCCGCGGGGACGAGGTCTGACGCCGGTGAGCCTGGTGGAACGGCTTCGGTCCGGGGATGCCAGGGCATTGCCACGACTCATCTCGCAGGTCGAGCGGGGGAGCGACGCGGGGCAGCGAGCGTTGACCGAGCTCTACCCGTTGACCGGACGGGCGCATGTCGTCGGGATTACTGGCCCGCCCGGCGCCGGCAAGAGCACGCTGATCAATGCCCTGCTCGGCTCGATTCGTGGCGCCGGGCGCCGCGTGGCCGTCATCGCGGTCGACCCCAGCAGCCCGGTCAGCGGGGGAGCGGTCCTGGGGGATCGAATTCGGATGACGGAGCACCACGCCGACGACGGCGTGTTTATCCGCGGCATGGCGGCGCGGGGCCGGGGTGGTGGATTGGCGGCGGCGACCGCCGGCGTGGCTCATGTGCTCGATGCCGCCGGGTTCGACGTGATTTTGATCGAGACCGTCGGGGCCGGCCAAGATGGGGTTGAGATCGCGACTCTCGCGCGGACGGTGGTCGTGCTGCAGGTGCCCGGCCTGGGCGACGGGGTCCAGGCAATTAAAGCCGGCATGTTGGAGATCGGGGATATTCTCGTCGTCAGCAAGGCCGACCGTCCCGGTGCTCGCGACTTGGGTCGCACGCTACGTCAGGCGGTGATGCCCCTCGCCGCCGATGTCTCGAGGCAGATTCCGGTGCTTTACACGATCGCGGCGACAGGTGAGGGCGTTGACAAGCTTTGGGTTGAGATCGAACGACACCGCCGCTACTTGATCGACAGTGGGCGATGGGACGAGAAGACCCTGATCGCCGCCCGGAACGAAGTCTTGGCAAGCCTGCGAACCGAGATCGAGCGCCGGTTGCTCGCCTCGCCCAACGACGTACCCGCGATCGCGGCGGCCATCGAAGCCGTGGCGTCCCGGCGGCAGACGGCGGGCTCAGCGGCCCGGGCGCTGATCGAGACCATGCTCCAGGGGAGAGGATGACCGGGCGCCGGCGGCCTGGTTCGCGATGAGCGCCGCGGCGGCGCCGGCGCCAATCCCGTTGTCAATATTGACGACGACCAAACCGGGGGCACACGATTGCAGCATCGCGGTGAGGGCGCCGATGCCCTGGCCGCCGAAACCATAGCCGACCGAGGTCGGCAGGCCGATCACCGGAACGAGGACCAGCCCCGCCACCACCGAGGGCAACGCCCCGTCCATGCCGGCGGCCACCACGATGGCGTCCACGCCGGCGGCCATGACCCGTTCCAACGGTTCGACCAGGCGATGCAAGCCGGCCACGCCGACGTCATAGATTTCCTCCACGGCGACGCCCATTTCACGGGCGATGAGGGCCGCCTCAGCGGCGGCGGGACGGTCGGACGTACCGGCGCAGATGATCGCGACCCGGCCCCCGGTGGCAGAGACAATGCTTCCCGCGCCGCGCACGACGACGGCATGCGCCTCCAAATGAACCTCGACCTGGAGCCTTGGCTCGAGCTCGCTTCGCAGCGCGGCGATGATCTCATCCGAGCAACGGCTCGCGATCGCTCGCCCGGTCAGCTCCGCCTGGCGGCTCAGGGCGGCCACGATCTCGGCCAGCGGCTTCGGCCCGGCGAGGATGACCTCGGGTACCCCGGTCCGTGCGGCCCGGTTCGGGTCGAGACGTACGGTTGGCGACGTCTCGTCGTGGTCTCCTCGTGGAACCGGATCGAGGGCGTGTCTGATGTCGTCAAAGGGACGCCGTGACCCCGTCATTGGGCGTGCGCCTCGGCGACCGCATCGGCGATCAAACCCGCTAGCGGTCGAGACTCACCGGCGGTCTGGAGATAAGCGAGGAATTCGCGGTTCCCGGCAGGCCCCTTCAGCGGGGAGGCGGTCACGCCGTGGACCGCGAACCCGAGCTCTTCGGCGCCCGTTAGCACCTCTTCGAGGACCCGGGTATGGACGGCGGGGTCTCTGACCACTCCTCCCTTCTTGACATCCTTCGGGCCAGCCTCGAACTGCGGCTTGATCAACGGCACCACGGCGCCACCGGATGTCAATACGCGGACGGCCGCGGGCAGCACGAGGCGGAGCGAGATGAAGGAAACATCGATCGTCACGATATCGATCGGCTCCGGCAGCTCCAGGACTGAACGCGCGTTGGTGCGATCCATGACGACGACCCGCGGATCGCGCCGCAGCCGGTCGAGGATCTGACCATAGCCGACATCGACCGCGTAGACGCGCTCGGCTCCGGCTTGGAGCAGACAATCGGTGAAGCCGCCGGTACTGGCGCCCAGGTCGGCCGCAACCTGGCCCGTCACGTCGATGCCAAAGACCTGCAGGGCATGGGCGAGCTTCTCGCCACCGCGGCTGGCAAATCTCGCCTTCTCGGTCCGACCGAGCTCGTCGCCGGCGCGAACCATCGCCCCCGCCCGGTGGACCACCTGTCCATTGACGCTGATGTCGCCGGCCAGAATCAACGCTCGGGCCCGGGAGCGGGTGTCCGCCAGGCCGCGGGCGACGACGAGCTCGTCAAGGCGGGAGCGATCGATCCGGCTCGCGATCGTCATCTGCCGGCTCCCGCTTGATCGGCCAGGCGGGCGAGAAACGGCGCCGTCTGGTGGTGGCAGAGGGCGACCGCCAAGGCATCGGCGGCGTCGTCAGGATGCGGCACGGTCGCGAGATCCAGAAGCAGGCGTACCATCTCCTGCATTTGGAACTTATCGGCCTTGCCGTAGCCGGCAACCGCGTGCTTGACCTCCGACGGTGTGTACTCCGCCACCGTAACCCCGGCGCGGGCCGCGGCGAGGAGGACAACGCCCCGGGCTTGACCGACGGTCATGGCGGTGGTCACGTTGCGGGCAAAGAAGAGCTGCTCGACCGCGAGGGCGCCCGGTTGGTGGCGTTGCAGCAAGTCCGTGACCGCATCGAAGAGGGCGGCGAGCCGGTCCGGCATCGGGCTCGTCGCTTCAGTCTCGATCACGCCAAACTCGATGGCGCGTGGCTGATCAACCCCGGAAACGACGCCAAAGCCGAGCCGCGCCGTGCCGGGATCGATGCCAAGCGTGATCATTGGAGATGCGATCCGCTCCGGTTCGCTTACGAGGTCGCCAGGGCAAGGACGTCATCGGTGACGTCGAGGTTGGTGAAGACTTCCTGGACATCGTCAAGGTCTTCCAAACGCTCAACCAAGCGGATGGTCTTCACGGCGGCGTCCGGCTCCGGCGTGAGCATAGTCTTCGGCCGCATCGTCAGTTGGGTCGAGGCCAGGTCGTAGCCGGCCTCTTTGAGCACCTGTCCCACCTTGTGCAGGTCCTGCACGTCGGTGAACACGGCAACGGAGCCATCGTCGATCTGAATGTCGCTGGCGCCGGCGTCGATGGCGACGAGGGCCAGATCGTCTGGATCGCCACCGCTCGCCTCCAGCTCGATCAGCCCAACATGATCGAACATCCAGCCGACGCTGCCCGCTTCACCAAGCGTACCGCCGGCCCTCGTCAACACCGCGCGGACCTCACCGACCGTTCGGTTGCGGTTGTCGGTCATGGTCTGGATCATAATCGCGGTGCCGCCAGGCCCGTACCCCTCGTAAAATACTTCGGAGAAGTTTTCGGTGTTGCTGCCGCCGGCGGCGCGTTCAATCGCCCGCTCGATGTTGTCTTTCGGCATGTTCGCGGTGCGGGCGCGGTCCACCGCGAGGCGCAGTCGGAAGTTCGACTCGGGATCGGGCAACCCTTCCCGCGCCGCGACCGCGATCTCCCGCGCGAGCTTGGTGAAGAGCTGCCCCCGCTTCGCGTCGGCGGCGCCTTTTTGCCGTTTGATGGTCGACCATTTCGAGTGTCCAGACATCGTCCGCTTCCAGGGTTTGCCCGCGTGTTAGCCGGGACTCGATCGAGTCCTTTCGCGTTTCAGCCGCGAATTATACCATCGCGGGGCTTGCCCGGAATGGCTCGCTGCCGGCGACTGATGTCGTGCCCACTCGTAGGTTGTCCGGTTGAGACGCGGATGACGTGAAACGAGCGGTCGTTGTGCCGAAAGCCAGCGCGAGTGATTTTACCTCTTGAAATATGCGCAAACCTTCGCTACACTAACGACGAGTAAAGCGAAGCCAAGCCCGCCTAGCGCAACTTTTTGCCGACTATTGTGAGGGGACTATGCCAGCCCGCACTGGTCGCTACCCGCCGAATCCAGGATTCTGACTGCCTGCCCCACCGCTCGGTTCGGAGGGGCATTTGCTTTCGATTGGCGTTTGCGCGCATTGCCCGTTCACTCGTTCGTCGTCTGGTGGCAGCGCTTTCGTACGGGGTGGTGCAGCGGTCATATGGTTACTAGCCTGATTGCCAAGGGACGAGATCAAGGGTACCTCCTGTCGGACGACATCATCGCCGCGTTTCCGAACGCGGAAGAGCATCTCGATCATCTCGACGACTTCTATTCCTCGCTGGTGGCGGAAGGCATCGAGGTGGTCGATCAGGCCCCCGTCAAGCCGCGGCCGAAGCAGCGGGAATCGGTGTTGGCCGAATCGTCCGCTCGCCATGCTCCAGTCGAGGACTTTGCCGCCGGCGTCGGGGATTCGGTTCGCTTGTACCTGCAGGAGATCGGTGAGACTGACCTGCTCACGATGCAGGAAGAGGTCTGGCTGGCGAAGCGGATGGAACGGGGAAAGCTGGCGGAAGAGGCGTTGCTCGACCTAACGCTCAGCGCCGGGGAGAGTAGCGGCTTCGAGGCGGACAAGCTCGATGGCGAGCTAGCCCGGGCGCACCTCATCCAAGCCAACTTGCGGCTCGTCGTCTCGGTGGCAAAGAAATACGTCGGCCGCGGCCTGTCGTTTCTGGACCTGATCCAGGAAGGCAATATCGGCCTGATGAAGGCCACCGACAAGTTTGATTATGCTCGGGGCTTCAAATTCAGCACGTATGCCACCTGGTGGATTCGCCAGGCCATTACCCGCGCCATCTCCGATCAAAGCCGCACGATCCGGCTCCCGGTCCACGTTGGCGAGACGATCAACCGGGTGAAAAAGACGGGCCACCGGTTGCAGCAGATCCTGGAGCGTGAACCGACCCAGGAAGAAATCGCGCGGGCGATGGATATCTCGGATGACAAAGTCCGTCAGGTGCTGGATGTCTCTCGTCATCCGATCTCGCTCGAAGCCCCCGTCGGCCAGGATGGCGACGCCTTTCTGGGCGATTTCATCGAAGACGAGACAATGCCGCAGCCGCTGGAGCTGGCATCGCAGGAGTTGCTCAAATCTCAAATCGGCGATGCGCTCGATAAGCTCACCGAGCGCGAGCGCAAGATCATCATCCTCCGCTTTGGCCTGGAAGATGGTCGGTTCCGCACGCTCGAGGAAGTCGGCCACGAGTTCGGGATCACGCGGGAGCGGATTCGGCAGATCGAAGCCAAAGCCTTGCGCAAGCTCCGGCACCCGAGCCACAGCCGGAAGTTGCGCGGCTACCTCGAATAGCGCGATCAGCCGCCCGAAGCCGCCGGTTTCGAAAAGATGAGCGCCACATTGTGACCGCCGAAGCCCATCGAATTGCTCATCGCGTGCGATAGTGCCGCCTGCCGGGCGACATTCGGCACGTAATCGAGGTCGCAGTCGGGGTCAGCCGTCCGCTGATTGATGGTCGGCGGGATCACGCCGTCTCGCATGGCAAGGATCGCGATGGCCGCTTCCAGGCCTCCCGCTGCCCCGAGCAAGTGGCCAGTCATCGACTTGGTGGAGCTCACGGGCAACCGGTAGGCGTCCTCGCCGAAAACGGTCTTCAGGGCGGCGGTTTCTAGCTTTTCGTTCAACTGGGTCGATGTCCCATGGGCGTTGACGTAGCCGATGTGCTCCGGCTCCAGCCCAGCATCCACGAGGGCGCCGCGCATCGCCTTGGCGGCCCCGATCCCGCCCGTGGCCGGTTGGACCATATGGTTGGCATCGTCGGTTGTGGCATACCCGGTCAGCTCCGCTAGCGGCGGCGCCCCCCGCTTCGCGGCATGCGCCGCCGATTCCAGGACGAGGATCGCCGCCCCTTCGGCGAGGACGAACCCATCGCGTTCGGCATCGAACGGCCGGCTGGCCGCCGCCGGATCGTCGTTGCGCGTTGACAGCGCGTCCATCGCGTTGAATCCGGCGACGCCCAACCGGGTGACCGGCGCCTCGGCGCCGCCGGCCAAGACGACGTCGGCGGCTCCACGCCGGATCATCGCCGCGGCTTCGCCGATCGCGTGGGCGGAGCTGGCGCAGGCCGAGGTCGGCGCGAAATTCGGTCCCTTGGCCCCGGTCGTAATGGCGACGACGCCCGAGGCCATATTGGGCAGGAACATCGGAAAGAAAAACGGCGACACCCGGTTCGCTCCCTGCTCGGCCAACGCGTTGGCGCCCGCTTCGAGCGTCTCGAGGCCACCGATCGCGGTGCCGATGACGACGCCGACCCGGTCCGCGTTCTCACCTGCAATCGTCAGTTCTGCCTGGGCGATCGCTTCCCGCGTGGCCGCGATCGCGAGCTGCGTGTAGCGGTCTGTCCGCCGCGCCTCTTTGCGACCAACGATTGCCGCCGGGTCAAAGCCCCGCACCTCACCGGCAAAGGTCGTCTCCAGGCCGCCGGGGTCGAAGCGCGTGATCGTGGCGACGCCGGAATGCCCCGCGACGAGCCCTGCCCACGCTGATTCGCGGGTGAGGCCGAGTGGACAGACGATACCAATGCCGGTAACGACGACGCGTACGGTTGCCTGGTTGCTCATTGATACTCTTTTGGCGTTCAATCCGACAGTCTCGCGCTCGGTGCATCCTACGACGGGAGCCGGGTCCCCGGCCAATCACGGCTGGCGGGATGCGGTTGGCGATCGCGGCGTGGCCAGCGGTTAGCACATCGTGTTGACACCGGATGCCGTGGTTCCCTAGAATCCCTGCCAACGATCCGGACCCAGATGAGCGCCCAAGCCCCGGCGTAACCGGCGACGCCCGCGGTTTGACCAGAAGACCGCGGGCATACCGGTGCGGGAGGAGCGACCGTGATCCAATCTCAGGCCGGTGTCGTCGAATCGTCACGGCATGCGCCGGAGCCCGATCGGCGGCCGCTGCCGTCAATCAAAATGACCGTGAACCATGCCACGAAGGCGTACAAGACCGCCTCCGGCGCCGTCCACGCGCTCGATGACCTGTCGCTCGAGATCGGAGACGGCGAGTTCGTCTGCATCGTGGGGCCGTCGGGGTGTGGCAAGAGCACGCTGCTCTGGGCAATGTCCGGCTTGCACGATCTGACGCGGGGCAGCGTCTCTCTGGACAACGTGCCGGTGACCGGTCCCCGCTCCGAGATCGGTATGATCTTCCAAGATGCGAACCTGCTGCCATGGCGCAATCTGTGGCAGAACATCCACTTTCCGTTCGAGATCAAGCGCATTAATCCGAAGCCGTACGCCGGCAGGATCCGGGAGCTGATCGCCGAAGTCGGCCTGACCGGATTTGAGACGAAAATGCCGCGCGAGCTCTCGGGCGGCATGCAGCAGCGGGCGAGCATTGTCCGCTGCCTGTCATATGACCCCGCGGTCATCTTGATGGATGAGCCGTTTGGGGCGCTGGATGCGTTTACCCGGGACGAGATGAACTTGCTCATTCAGAAGATCTGGATGGAGACCGGGAAGACGATCATCTTCGTCACCCATAATGTGTCGGAGGCGATCTTTCTGGCGGATCGCGTCGTCGTGCTGACGCCGCGCCCGGGACGGCTGGCGCATATCTTCCCGATCGACCTGCCCCGGCCGCGGACGATCGCGATGACCTTTACCCCGGGGTTCATCGCGCGGGTGATCGAGATCAAGACCACGATCGAGACCGGGCGTTTTGCCGGGGCCGAGCCGCCGGCCGCAACCGCGGTGCCAGGTTAAGAGCAGAGGGAGACGCCGCATGGCGAGCGAGTTGCGCGAAACGATTCCGGCATTCGGCCAGAAGCCAGCGGCCGATGAGCCGGCCGGTCAGGTGGACCTCGCGAATTGGTCCGCCCTGAGCAACGCCAGCTTTGCGAAAAGCTGGGCCGAGGCGGCGGTGATCGCCTTGGTCGCGGTGATCATTGTCGGCGGCGCCGAACTGGCGGTGATCCTGTTCGATATCAAGCCGTATATTTTTCCCCGGCCGAGCGCGATCGCCACCGCCTTGGTGACGAACTTTCCGACCCTCTTCTGGCCGCATGTGCAAGTGACCCTGTACGAGCTGTTCGTCGGGTTCGGCATCGGCGGCGCGGTCGGGCTCGTGCTGGCGGCGGTGATCACCCAGTTCCCGTTCGTCGAAAAAGTCATCACCCCGTATATCCTGCTTCTCGTCACCACGCCGATGATCGCGCTCGTTCCCCTCCTGATCCTAAACCTCGGCTTCACGAGCACGCCCCGAATCATCGCGGTGGCGCTCGCCTCGGGGCCGATGGTGATGATCAACTCGGCGACCGGGTTTCGCCGCACCGACCTGGCCAAGATTGCCCTCGCCCGCTCCTACGGCGCCAGCACGTTCCAGATTTTCATGAAGGTCCGGTTCCCCCTGGCCCTGCCGATGATCATCGTCGGCCTCATGGTCGGCGCCATCTTCGGCCTGCTGACCGCGGTCGGGGCCGAGATGGTCGGCGGCAAAGACGGCCTTGGCAACCAGCTTATGTTCTGGTCCTCAATGGTCCGGATGGAGAATTTCTACGCGATCATCGCGCTGCTGGCGATCATCGGCGTCAGTATCTACATCGCCTTTTACTGGATCGGCAAAAAGTGGGCGAGCTGGCAAGCCTGAGCCAGTGGCCGGCACATTGAGGGTCGCCGCACGAGATGGCGCGGCTGCTCATGCCGGAGGAGGGACTGCCGGCAACGAAATAACGAGGTCGCCTATCGTGACGAACAGGTGGATCAAGCGAACCGTGGGTGATCCCAGAGTTGGGATCGCGGACAGAAAGGGACATGTCGATGACTGCTCGAATTTCGTCGCTCAACGCTATCAGCCGGAGCCCGTTTTCACGCCGGCGGATGCTCGGCCGGGCGGCGGGACTGGGGCTGGCCGCCTCATCCGCCTCGCTCTTCGGCGGCCGCGCGCATCTCCTCGCCGCGCAACCGGCGGACAATAGCGTGCGGTGGGTCTCGCCCCGCGGCACCATCGACGTGTTGGACGATTATCCCTACTGGGTGGCGCTCGCCATGGGCTATTTCGGCGATATCCAGACAACCCTGGAACCTGGGCCGATTGAAGCCACGGCGGGGACGAGGGCGGTCGATACTGGGCAGGCGGACATGGCGTATCCCTCCCCCGGCGTCTACTCCTTGATGATCGAGCAAGGGATCCCCCTGACCTCCGTCTTCCAGATGGGCGCCTACGACGTGTTCGACTTCGCGTTTCCCGTGGGTCAACGACCGGAGAGCTTGACCGAGCTGGAGGGCAAGACGATCGTGCTCGGCTCCGCCGGTTGGCAGGGGATCACGGATCCGATTCTGGCGCAGGCCGGGGTCGACGTCAGCCAGGTGTCGTATGTCGATTCCGGCCAGACCTGGGGCCAAGCCCTCGCCCAGGGGCAAGCTGACGCCGCGCTCTCGTGGGAGGGGTTGCGGGCGCAATGGCGGGCGACTGGATTCGAATTCGACTACATCCTCGGCTACGAGTGGTCGAGATTCCCCGCCAATTCCTTCGTCATTCGACAGGCCGACGCCGAAGATACGGCGTTGCACGAGATCTACAGTCGCTACCTTCGTGGGTGGGCGATGGGTATGGAGTTTGGTCACTTCAATCCCCGCGCGGCGACCCAAATCACGGTCGAGGCACGCCCGGTGCTGAACGAAGTCTTCCCCGACATGGCGGTGGCGGTGGAGTCGATGTGGGAGTTGGCCAACGTCTATCGTGGTGACTGGTTAACCCGCGAGGGCTGGGGCTGGCACAATGAGGATGATTGGGGCCTGTTCCTTCAGACCGCGTACGACATCGGCCAGCTCACCGAGGAAATCAGTGCCGACGCGATCCTGACGAACAACTTTATCGCCGCCGCCAACGAGTTCGACCATGACCAGGTGATTGCCGAGGCCACCGGCTACGAGCTGAGCGAGGAGTTCGCGGCGCTGCCGGAACCGGAGGGGGCGGGGACGGACGGCGCCATCATCCAGCCCGGCGGGATGGACGCCACGCCGACCAACTAGCCGGGCGCGCTGAGGCGGACAATGCGGGATGAGGCAGCATGGCTGACCAGCAACGGCCGGAGCGACGGTTTCACCATATCGGCTTACGCGCGTTCGAGCCGCTACCGGCCGAGGATTACGTCAACGCCAGCAAGGTCTGGGTGACGAACCCGGCGCACGATCCGAACCGGATCGAGTATTTGCGCTACGAACCGGACTGCGCGATCGCGGAGGAGTTCAAGAGCACGCCCCACGTTGCCTACGCGGTCGACGATCTCGTCGCCCACTTGGCCGGCAAGGATGTCTACCTACCGCCGTTCGAAGTTGGTGAGCCGCCGTTCGCGACCGTCGCCTTCACCCGGGAAGACGGCATCTTCATCGAGTACATGCAGTTCAACCCCGGCCGGTCATGGTTCAGTGACTGACTGGTAACAAGCCTGAATTCCTCCTAGCGCGAACTCCCCTCTCCCACGGTTGGGAGAGAGGTTGGGGGTGAGGGCCACAAGCGAAGCAAGGGAGGACCGATGCCTGATCGGCTCGCGGCGTCCACGAACTCGTATCACACGTACTCGCTGGCAGAGGCGCTGGCCGGCATCGCCGCCGCCGGCTTTCAATCGGTGGAGCTGACGAGCGTCCCCGGCTGGACCGAGCATGTCAGCCGGGATGCGGACGACGCGGAGATCCAGCGGGTGAAAGCGCTGCTAGGCCAGCACGGGCTCACCCCGGTCAGCATGAGCGCCCACTCCGAACTGACCACCGACGAGGGTGTGGTCGAGTTCCGGAAAACACTTGGCATCTGCCGGGTGCTGGGCATGACGATGATCACGACCTCGACTGGTGGCCACGCTGATACGTCCGGCGGCAGCCTGGACGACCAGCGCACCGCGTTCCTGTCCCGCATCCGCGGCGTGGCCGACGAAGCGGCGGCGGTTGGGATTTCGATCTGCCTCGAAACCCACGGCGGACTCTTGGCCACGGGGGCGATGGCGGCGGACCTAGTGCGTCAGATCGACAAGCCGAACGTCGGGATCAATTATGATCCGGGCAATGTCATTTTCTATGGCGCGACGCGACCGGAGGATGACATCGAGCGGGCAGCGGCGCTCATTAACCACATGCACGTCAAAGATCAGATCGGCGGGCCGGGGGTTTGGAATTTTCCAACCGTCGGCACCGGCGACGTCGACTTTGATCGGCTCTTTGCCGTGTTGGACGCGGCCGGGTTCGATGGACCGTGTTCGGTCGAAGTCGAGTTCCAGGGGGAGCCGTGGCCACCCCTGGCGGACGTGAATCGAACGCTCGCGGCGTCCTATCAGTTCGTCCGCCAGTTCGTGCCGGCTCCCAACGAGTAGACAAAGCAAGCGGCGTGAGGCACTCGTCGCGGGAAGGATGCATGTGGGCACCGCGCGTTAACAGTGACGTGGCGCGTGACGTGCGTAACCACGACTCAGGCTATCGAATTCATGGCGGGCCACCTTCGACGGAGCCAGCAATCGGCCGGGTGGCGACGGAGCATTCAGAGTGTCTGGCGATAGCGAGCGGGCACTGGCGCGATTGTCGGCCATTGTCCAATGGTCGGCGGACGCCATTGTCAGCACCGACATCCACCATATCGTAACGAGTTGGAACCCAGCGGCGGAGCGGCTCCTTGGCTACTCGGCGGACGAGGCGATCGGGCGATCGTTTGAGCTGACGGTGCCGCCGGAACACATTGAGAAGCGGCGCTCGCGACTGGGAAATCTGGCGCCCGGCGAGGCGCTGGTTGGGATCGAGACCACCCGTCTGCGCAAAGATGGGTCGCTCATCGACGTTGAGATCACGGTTTCCACCCTGCAAGACGCGGACGGCGCGCTGGTCGGGTTTTCCTCCATCCTCCGCGATAACAGCGAGCGTAAGGCGGCCGAGGCACGGTTGCGCCAGTTGGAACGACGATACCGGACTTTTGTCGAGCAGATGCCGGCCCTCACCTACATCGTGGCTCCCGGCAGTCAATGGGACACCATCCCGCTGCTTCATTTGAGCTCGCGGGTCGAAGAGGTCACGGGCTATTCCGCCCAAAATTGGGTCGAGAACCCGCGGTTCATCTTCACGATCATGCATCCGGACGACCATGATCGGGTCGTTGCCATCGACCAACAAAGCTCGCTGACCGGGGAGCCGTACCGCGCCGAGTATCGCGTCTTTGCCGCTGATGGGCGGATGATGTGGTTTCGGGATGAGGCCGTGCTGGTCCGCGATAAGACGGACGGCAGCCCGCTCTACTGGATTGGCTTCTTGCTCGATATCACGGACCAAAAGCGAGCCGAGGAAGACGTCCATGCCGCCCTCGCCGGCCAGCGGGCGGCCAATCGTCTGTTGGCGCGGGCGAGCAACGTGAAGAGTGAGTTCCTGGCGGTGATCAGCCACGAGTTCCGGTCACCGCTGACGAGCATTCAGGGGTTCAGCGAACTGATCGTCGATGAATCGCTGACGGCGGAGGAAGCTCGCGGCTTCGCGGCGACCATCAATACGAACGCGCGGCGCTTGGCCCGCATGATTAGCGATCTGCTCGACCTGGACCGGCTCGAGTCGGGTCAGATCACGGTGCAGCGGATCCCGGTTTCATTGCGGCAGGTCGTGGACGACGTGATCGCCTCGTTCGGGCCAACCGCCTCCCGCCATCAGTTCGTCACCCGGTTCGACCCGGCGCCGCCGCCGCTCGTTGGCGACCCCGACCTGTTGTTCCAAGTGGTGACCAATCTCATCGCGAACGCGATCAAGTACTCACCAGCGGACGGTGCGATCATCGTCTCGACCAGCCATCAAGCCGGCATGGTCCGGCTTTCCGTGCGGGACCATGGCTTAGGTGTCCCCGAGGTGGCTTTGGAGACGATCTTTTCTCGCTACGCCCGGCTGCCCCGGCCCGAACAGAAGGATGTCGTCGGCACCGGCCTGGGCCTGCCGATCGCGCGCCAAATCGTCGGCCTGCATCACGGCACGATTTGGGCGGAAGCCCCGGTCGACGGCGGGTCGATCTTCATCGTCGAATTGCCCACCAGCAACCGCTACGGCGGCGAACCGACATTCGACGACGATTGACAGCGGCGCGGGCGCGTCATTAGAATCGACCGCGTTATCCCCAACGGACGCCGAGACGACCAGATGGCAGAGGCGAAGGAGCGGAACGCGATGCGGGTGGCGGTCTTGGGCGCTGGGTTCATGGGCGGCACGCATGCCCAGGCCTGGCACGCTTTGCCCGAGGTCGAGCTGACGACCATCTACGCGAAATCGGCGGCGCGGGCCGCGCCGTTGGCGGAATCGCTGGGGACCGGCTGGACCGACGATCTCGGGTCGATCCTGAGTGATGCCGCGATCGACGTGGTCGATATCTGCCTCCCGTCGCCATTGCATCGCGAGGCGGCGGAGGCGGCGCTCGTCGCCGGTAAGCACGTCCTGCTGGAGAAGCCCATCGCCCTTACCGAGCTGGACGCGCGGGCGATCATGGCGACGGCCGCGGCATCGGACCGAACCTTCATGGTCGCGCATGTGCTGCGCTTCTGGCCGGAGTACCTGGAGTTGCGGCGACGGGTCGCCGCTGGCGAGCTTGGCCAGCCGCGATCGGCACTGGCCACCCGGCGGCAGGCGTTCCCGGCCTGGTCCGATCTGTTCACGCGGGCCGACCTCACCGGCGGCGCCGTCGTCGATATGATGATCCATGATTTCGACGCCCTCAATTGGGTGCTCGGGGCACCGGCGGCGGTGACCGCGCGAGGACGCCGCAACCAGCGCTCGGGCGGATTCGACCAGGTGCAGGTCTTGATCGACTACCAAACCGGCGCCTCGGCGATCGTCGATGGCGGGATGGAGATGCCGGACACCTACCCGTTCGGCTCACGCTTCGAAGTCCTCGGCGACGCCGGCGCGGCGGAGTACCACTTTCAGGCCGGGGGCCGAAGCTTTGAGGAGGGCGCCGGCCTCAACCGATTGACGGTGTATCCGGCGGCGGCAGAGGCCGCGATCATCCCGGTCGAGCAGTTCGACCCCTTCGCGGCTGAAATCGCGTATTTCGCGGACTGTATCCGAAATCGTGTGGCTCCGGATCGCGTGACCGCAACGGATGCATTGCTGGCGCTTCAGGTTGCCCTGGCCGCGCGGTCGTCGCTCGAAGCCAACGGGGCAACGATCGCGTTGCCGGAGAGGGGCGAACAGGGGGAACCCGCGTGAGCGCCCCGATCGACGATGGCCGGCGGCCGCTGGCGGCGCCGACCCAACAGATCACGAATGATCGGGTCGTCGTCACCGAGTGGTGATTCGCGGCCGGTGCCCACACCGGCTGGCATGTTCATCGGTACGACTACATCGTGGTACCGATGACAACCGGCCGGTTGACGCTCAAAACGGAAGGCAGCCTCGCCGTTGGTGATTTGGTCGCGGGCCGCTCATACGCGCGCGGAAAGGGCGTCGCCCACGATGTCATCAACGATAACGACGCCGAGTTTGTCTTCGTTGAAATCGAGCTGATCGATTGACCCAGTGATGATGCGTAGCTTGGGCAAGACCGGGCCCGGGAAGCCCGGCGGACTCGAGGCGCGTCTTTGCCATGTTCCCCGGAGGCCCGGCACATGATTCCGACTTACGCTTACTCGCCGTCCAACAGCGCCAGCACCGGCGCGAACGCCTCGATCCCCTCGACCGTGTCCGGGTCCAGATGGATGACGACGTGGCCGATGCCGGCGCGTGCGTAGGCTCGCAGTCCCTTGGCGATCGCGGCTGGTTCGCCGCTCAGCAGCACGCCGCTCTCGGCGGCCGACTTTGCCCGGTCGGCGCCATAAGCGGTCGACGGCGGATGCTGGCGCGGGATGGGCAGGTCGACCGGGACGCCGAGGACGATGCCGAGCGTTGCCGGGTCGCGCCCGACGGTGGCGCAGGCGGCCAACAGCGGCTCCAGGCCCGCCGCGACGTCTTCCGGCCGAAACTCGAGCCATGTGTTCCAGAGGTCGGCGTGCTGGGCCGCCAGGCGGAGCATCCGCGGTCCCAACCCGCTGCCGATCAAGATTGGCGGTCCCTGAGGGCGTGGCCCGCGCGGGCGCAGCTCACCATCATGGACTTGGTAATACTGGCCGTGAAAATCGACCCGCCCCGTCCGCAGCAGGCCGCTCACGATCTTAATCGCTTCTTCGAAGCGGCTGGCGCGGTGGTCGGTCGGGAAGCCGAACATTGCCGCATCGCCGCCGCCGTCGCCGGCGCCGATCGAGAGGATGAGGCGGCCGCCGCTGATCTCGTCGACGGTGGCGGCCATCTTGGCCAGCAAGGCGGGATTGCGGAAAAGGTTGTTCGTGACATAGTGGCCAAGCTCAACACGGGTCGTGACCGCGGCCAGGCCGGCCATCAGGGTCCAGGATTCCCAGCCTCCATGCGATTCCTCGATCGTGAAGCCAACAAACTCGTCCCCGGCCGGGAAGAGGAGGCGGTCTACCGCCCAGAGTGAGTCGAAGCCGACCGCCTCGGCCCGCTCGGCAAGCGCCCGCAACTCCGTCCATCGGGCGACCTCGGGGCCACGGCGGTGCTCGGTCTCGGGTAAAAAATAGCCCACCTTGAGCGGGCGCTTCGGATGCAACGATGTCGAGGCAGTTGTCTGCAACGTCGTCTCCTCAGGATGAGAGGTTGTCCTTCATCGAGGCGCCGTCTCGTCCATCGGGCGCGCTCTCTGGCACCCCGACGCGGGGTTGCGTTAGTCATCGTAGCTTGTTAGGCTATCCATTGGAAAGTAGGTACTGAAAAGTACGGTAGCCACGCAAAAGTGCCCTAAGTATCCAAAATACGCGCCTCTAGAGGCGAGCGAGAAGGAATGGACATGAGCGTCACAATGGAGAAAATTCGGGTTTCCCGTGGGGGAGGCAAGCCGGCGGTGGCGAGCCCGCGCCAGGCGCTGGCGCTGATCGCCGACAAGTGGGCGGTACTGGTCATCACCACCCTGGCGGACGGCAGCATCCGCTACAACGCGCTCCGGCGCGAGCTGGACGGGGTGTCGCAAAAGATGCTGACCCAGACCCTCCGGGATTTGGAATGCAACGGTCTGGTCGAGCGTACCGTCTACCCCGACACCCCGCCGCGCGTCGAGTACGGGCTGACCGCGCTGGGGCAGACGCTGGTCGAGGCCCTGATGGTCCTGCGCGACTGGGCTGACGAGCATTTTCACGAGGTCGAGGCAGCTCGCGGGCGCTACTGCGGGCTCCCGGACGACGAATCCGAGGTTGCCTGTCAGGATCGACGATTCGCCAGTTGAGAAGTGGCATTCTCGAAAGGCAAAGGGCCACGGGCTGCAAGTGTCCGTGGCCCTTTGCCGTTCCTCCTGCGAAGAACGCGCTGGTTCAGTGGCCTACGAGTCGCGGTCGGGTGTCTCAGGCGGCGCCGGGCGGATCGGCTGGGGTGGGGCCGGGGCGGCGCCGTCGCCATTGCTGCTCGGGGAATGGGTGGTCAGCAGCTCCTGGCCAATGGTGGTCAGGGCTTGCTTGACGCTGTCGGGGGTGGACTGGATCGCTCCATCCAGGAGAAAGCCGAGCTGCTGGCCCTGGAAGAAGGTCTCCGCCATCCGGTTCATGGTTGAGGGGTCGCCCCAGACCGTCATCCGGGCGTTGGACATCGCGGCCCCATACGACTCGGCGGCGGCGATGCGGACCGCTTTTTCCGCCTCGATCCGGGCCAGATCGACTTGCAGATCCCGCGAGATCGTCTCGAACTGGGCCTTGTTCTCCAGCTCTTGACGCTCGACCGAGACGCGGGCGCGTTCGACTTCGACCCGCTGCCGTTCGACATCGACCGGCACCATCTGGACGGCCCGCTCGCCTTCGGCCCGGAGGGTCGTCGCTTCCTTGTCCGCCTGGGCTCGGGTGAGTTGAGCGGCGGCGTCTCGGGTGGCGGCGACCTCGGCGCTTTCGGCGGCTTTGACGACCGCGTAGGCAGCGACGTCGGCCGTGACCTGCTCCTGGAGGCGGCGGCGCTCAAACTCGGCCTGGGCCTCGATGATGGCCCGCGACTTGTCGCGCTCGGCGGTCTGGGTCACTTCCACGGTGCGGACAGCCTGTCGCTCTTCCTCCATCCGCGCTTCGGCGGCAAATCGCTCCGCCTCGGCGGCGGCCCGGTCCCGCTCTTTGGTCGCCACCTGGATTTGGCTGGTGCGGGTGGCGAGCTCGGCCGTCCGCATCTTGTCGATCTCGGCAACTTGGGCCGCCTGCTCGCGAAGCTGATTGGCGACTTCGAGCGCCTGGTTCATCTCCACTTCGGCCACCTGGATGGCTTCGTCCCGCTTCACTTGGGCCACCCCGGCCAGGCGGGTCTGCTCGGCGGCGACGGTGTCGGCCTGTTGTTTCGCCTCGGCCTGGGCGATCTGAATGTTGCGGTCTTTTTGGGCGGCGGCATTGGCGCGGGCGACTTCCTGCTCGAACACGAACTGATCGCGGGTGACGTCCTGGGCGGTCACCTTCTGATCCGCTTCCCGCTGGATCAGGTTGCGCTCGACCCGCTGCCGCTGCGTGATCTCGGCGATGGTGCGCAGACCCTGGGCGTCGAAGACGTTGTCCTCACCCCGCATCGCGTTGGGCGGCGTCTGGTCGAGGCGGGAGATGGTCACCGACTCCAGGGTCAGGCCATTGTGGGCCAGGTCTTTCTCGACGATGACTTGCACCGCCTGGGCAAATTCGTCGCGCTTGGTGTGCAGCTCGTGCAGGGGCCGGGTGGCCGCCACCGTGCGCAAAGCGGAGACGAGCTTCTGGTTGACGAGTAGCTTGACGTTCTCGGGCTCGACCGACCGCTCACCAAGCGAGGTGGCGGCGGCCAGGATGTGCTCCCGGATCTTTTGCACCTTGATGTAGAACTCGGCCGCGACATCGGCCCGCAGGTTGTCGCCGGTGATCAAGGCGTCGGGGCCGGAGCGATCGACGTCGAGTCGCATTGTTTGCAGCGAGACGGGAACGATCTCGTGGACCACCGGCACCACCAACGCGCCGCCGTCGATAATCGGCTGTTGGCCGCCCATACCGGTGCGGACGAAGGCCTGGTCGGCCGAGGTCTTGATGTAGAGCCGGGTAATGGTGGTGATGATGGCGCCGATGATCAGGATCCCCACGCCAAAGGCGAGCAAGATCACCTGGCTCGGTCCCGACAGGCTAGTGAAGCCGGCGCTCGTCGCGATGAACGGACCAAGGATGAAGACCAAGGCGATCAAAATGAAGAGCAGACCGATGCCGCCCGTGCTGTTGCCGCGATTCATCGTTCACGTACCTCCTCGTGGGTGGGCAGGCGCCGGGGAGACGCGACAGCCTCATGCGGATCGTGCTCGGGCGTCACCAAGAACGCGTTGGCATCCGGATCATAGCGCCACAGCACAACGCTGCTGTGGGCGGGAATCGGCGCTTCACCAGGGAGGATCCGGACCGGCACCTCATGCATCCGGCCCTGATCGTCGTAGAGTTGAGCCGACCCCGTGCTGTCGGTGACGCCGTAGCGCACGCTGGCCAGCCGGCCGACCAGTTGCCGGTTGCTGACGGCATAGGTTTCGGTGGCCGGCAGCAGGCGGTGGAGGGCGCCGGCGAGCAACCGGGTCAGCACCAGGGAACCGATGAGGGCAAGCGCCAGGGACGGCCAAATGAACAGGGCCGGCGAGGCGATCACCGTGCCAAAGATAATGTTCCCCAGCCAGCCGAGGAACCCCCACAGGAAGGCAAAGCTGACGAGCAGGAGCGAGAGCGGCGCCCGGCCGACACCAGCCAGGCTGAGCATGTGCATCAATCCCCCCGACTGGGCGGGCTCACCGTCGGGTAAGGCGCCGGCGCCGCTAAAGGCGTGCTCGATGCCGTGGATGTTGCCGGGGTCGAGGTCGGTATCCAGGTCGGCGTCAACGTCGCCCGTATCGCCGTCGACGGTTCCGGTCGCCAGGAGCAACAGGTAGAGCAACGCCCCGACCGCCGGCAGGACGAAGATGAGGTTCCACCAACTCAGGACATTCACGGTTGTCCGCTCCCGCGCGGCACCGCCGCGCACGCTGAACAGGCAGGGCGAATGGACTCGGGTCGTTTCCAATCAGCGTCCGTGCGCACATGATACGCGACCCGGGGCGACGATGCAGCGAAGGTCGCGCCTCGAGCGGGTTATTTTGAGTGGACCAAGGAGGGTATTCGCTAAGGGGCGAGGTTGGCGGCGGGCAGCCAGCCGCCGGTGCCGTCATACGAGGCGGCGAGGTACTGGTCGACCGCGGCTCCGGTCAAGATGACCGTCTCACCGGCGGGGACGACCATCAGCAGACGGCCATCGACGTCCGGGGCGTCGGTGATCTCGGTCAAGACAGTGGCGGTGGCGGTTTGGATCTGGCCGGCGCGAATGGTGCTTACATCGACCCACCCGGCGAGCCCGCCGGTGGCGACCTCGACATACTCGCCGCTGGCATCGCCGGTCAGCTCCATCTCGGAGCCGGCGGCAAGCTCGCTCACGATCGCGCCGTCGGCGGCCGGGGCCTCGCGCACGACCAGGTCAATTTCCGCGGTCGCGATGCCGGGGGCGTGCGCCTCGGCCGTTCGGTACGATGTCCAGGCCGAGGCCAGGACGAGCATACCGGCGAGGATGGCGGGGGCAACGACGCGGGCTCGCAAGCGAGCCGGGAAGCGCCGCCAGGCGGCGATGAAATCAACCCTCATCACGTTGCTTCTCCTTCCGCTACCGCGTTCGTTCGTGCCGCGGACGACCGCGGCCCATCATGTGACTGAATAGGCATGATAGGTGCCGCGAATGGCTGAATAGCGTCTCCCCGGTCACGAGTTGGTCGCGGCTTTGTCACGAACTTACGACGAGCGCGGGCGGCTCACTCCGTCTCGACGGCGGCGAAATGTCGCGCTCGGTCCCGGGCCTCGACGTACTCGGCGCGAGCGGCCACGACATCGGGATCGCCGGACACCTCGGCGATCGGCACATCCCACCAACTCTCGAAGCTCGGCACCCGGGCCTCGTTGACGAGGCGGACCTGGATCACCGTCGTCGTGGTTTCCCGCTTCGCTTGGTCAAGCGCGGCCCGTAGCTCATCGGCGGTGCGGACGCTGCAAGCGACCGCGCCCAGGCTGACGGCGTTGGCCGCGAAGTCGATCGGCACCGGTTTCCCGTCGAGCAATCCGGTCTTAGGGTTGCGGAAGCGCAGCTCGTTGCCGAACGACGGGGAGCCCGAGGCGCGTTGCAAGCCGTGAATGGATTGGAAGCCATGGTTATCGACGACCACGATAATCAGCTTGAAGCCTTCCTGAATGGAGGTAACGATCTCGCTCGACATCAGGAGGTAGCTGCCGTCTCCGACCATGACGAACACTTCACGTTCCGGATCGGCCATCTTCACGCCGAGGCCGCCGGCAATCTCGTAGCCCATGCAAGAAAAGCCATACTCGACGTGATAGCTCTTGGCATCGAGCGGGCGCCACAGCTTCAGCAGATCGCCCGGCATGCTGCCGGCGGCACAGACCACGACATCGCGCGTCCCGCCGGCGTCGTTGACGATGCCGATCACGTTCGCTTGCGACGGCCGCGCCGGGTCCGAGACCTCCCGCATCGAATCAACCGCGTTGTCCCATTCCGCTTTCAACGATTCGACCCGATCACCGGTCGTGGCGGCGGTCTGGTAGCCAGCCTCTTGGAGCATGGGGAGCAGCGACGTTAACGCGGTCCGGGCGTCGCTGACGAGCGGGAACGCGCCAAGCTTGGCGGCGTCTTTGGCGGCGACGTTGATCGACAAGAACCGGACCCGCGGGTGCTGAAACGCGGTGTGGGAGGCGGTCGTGAAATCGGAGAGACGGGTCCCGATCGTGATCACCAAATCGGCCTCGCGAGCCAGCCGGTTGGCGGCGAGGCCGCCGTTTGATCCCACCGGGCCCACGTTCCAGGGATGTGACCAGGGCAGGGCGCCTTTCCCGGCCTGGGTTTCGGACACCGGGATGCCCAGCCCGCCGGCGAAATCGGCCAGCGCGGCGGTCGCCTCGCTGTAAATGACCCCGCCGCCGGCGATGATCAACGGCCGCTCGGCGGCGCGGATCAGCTCGGCCGCGGTCCGCAGCTCCGGTTCGGGGGCGACCGCGCGCGCCACCTGATGCACCCGCTTGGCGAGGAATGCGGCGGGATAGTCGTAGGCTTCGGTTTGGACGTCCTGCGGCAGCGCGATCGTGACCGCGCCGGTCTCCGCTTGATCGGTGAGGATTCGCATCGCTTCCGGGAGGCTGGCCAGGATTTGCTCGGGCCGGTTGATCCGGTCCCAGAACTTCGAGACCGGGCGGAAGGCGTCGTTGACGCTGATGTCGAGGCTGAGCGGATGCTCGAGCTGCTGTAAGACTGGATCGGGACGGCGGCTGGCGAAGATGTCGCCAGGCAAGAGGAGGACCGGCAGGCGGTTGACGGTCGCGGTGGCGGCGCCGGTAATCATGTTGGTGGCGCCGGGCCCGATGGAGGAGGCGCAGGCGAAGGTTTGCAGCCGGTGCCGCATCTTGGCGTAGGCGATGGCGGCATGCACCATCCCCTGCTCGTTCTGCGGCCGGTAGTAGGTGAGCTGATCCGGGCGCTCGGCCAGGGCCTGGCCAATGCCGGCGACGTTGCCATGGCCAAAGATGCCCCACATGCCGGCGAAAAAAGGCCGCTCGACGCCGTCCCGCTCGACATACTGACGCGAGAGATACCGCACCACGGCCTGCGCCATCGTCAACCGGACGGTTGTCATGGGTCGCTCCTTTGCGTCTTCCAGCGAGCTAAGGTCGTTTGCCAGCGGCTCCGTTGATCCGGCGCTCGATGTCGCGCCAATCGCGGAGGCCATCATTCATCTCGTCGCGCCAAGTGCCGCGCACCCAGGCATAGGCCGGATCGTCCGCTGGTTGCATCGTCCGCGCGGATTCGTTGCCGGCCAGGATGTTCAGATAGTAGCCGGTATAGCCGTGGGCGACGGCAAAGACGTGATACCCCTCCGGCACCAGCAGCAGGTCGCCGTCGCGGATGATATACGCCTCGTCAATTGTTCCATCCCCGGTGTAGAGACGTTGGAAGGCGAAGCCGCCGGCGGGGTCGATCCGGTAGTAGTAGATCTCTTCCAAGTCCGCCTCCGCCGGCAAGTCGCTGACGTCGTGCTTGTGCGGCGGATAGCTCGACCAGTTGCCGCTGGGGGTGAAAACCTCGACCACGAGCAAGCGGTCAGCCGGGAACTCGGGTTTGATGATGTGGTTGATCTGCCGGGCCGCGTTGCCGGCGCCGCGGATCTCGACCGCGACATCCTCCGGCCGAATCAGGACCGGCTCCCGCCGCTGATCAGCCCGGGCGCCACAGACGGCCAGCTCCACCGCGGTCTCCGCCGTCACCGTCAGCTCGCTGTCTCGCGGCAGATACAGGGCGGAAGGGGGACCGGCGAAGACGCTCGCCCGGCCGCCGATCGCCCACGTGTCATCACCCGAATGGACGGTACAGGTGCCGCCGAGCGGCACGAGCGCCACCTCGTCATCCTTCGTGGCGTGGGTCCAGGTTGCGCCCGGCTCCAGCCGTTGCACGATCAGGCTGGTGTAGGCCCAACCGGCGCGCTCCGGCGTGACGTTGATCAACTCGCCGGGCGAACCGTCTGAGCGTGCGGAGCGGAGCAGATGCTCGGCAGGAGCGGATGTGCTGGCCATGAACATGTCCTTCGTTGACGATCGCCGTCTCAGCTTCGCTGGAGGCTAATGACGTCCAGCTGACCACTCGAAAGCATCCTGAAGGAAGCTACGATTGGCCGCTTGTTGCTCACATTGTCAGGTGTGGAGCCGATCTCAGCTTCCTTCAGGCTGCTTCCGTCACTCAGCCGGATGGCTTTAGCTTCCGGCGACGCCGCAGCGGCGATTGCCTTGACCCGAGATGCTGATCGTACCACTACAGCCCGCATCGCTCGCGCAGGAACGCGCGATTGGCGCGGGCGCTGACGGTGGGATCGCGCGGGGTGGTGTCCTGTTCGACCACCAGCCAGCCGGTGTAGCCGCCAGCGCGGAGCGAGTGAACCATGCCGGGGATGTCCACCATGCCCTGACCGAGCTCGCAGAAGACGAACTCGCGTAACGCATCGAGAAAGCTCAACTCGCGGGCCCGGGCATCGCGCAAGACCACGGGATCCACATCCTTCAGATGGACGTAGCCGATCCGGTCGCGGTGGCGCTCGACAAAGGCGATCGGATCGCCGCCGCCGTAGGCGTAATGGCCGCCGTCGAAGCAGATGTCAACGTGGTCGCCGCTCAGCTCGGCGATTAGGCGCTCGACCTCGCCGGGGGTCTCGACAAATGTGCCAACGTGGTTGTGAAAGTGCGCCCGCAAACCGTGCTCGGCCGCCATCTCGCCGGCCTCGGCCAAATTTCGACCAGCCCGCGCCCATTCGGCGGCGGAGAGGCCGGCGCCGCCGTCGGCCGGGACGTGACCGGCGAGCGCGATCCGCTCCGGCGTTGCCTCGATGGCGAAGTTCACGTCCGTGCTGCCGGCGCCGGCGAGTAGCTTCAACAGGCCCGTGAGGGCCGGACGCCGGGACCGCATCCGGTCATCGTCGATCAGCGGCAACGAGTGAAAGGCGCCGCAGAGCCGCATCCCTCGCGTCAGCAGGTCGTGATGCAACGTGGCTGGATCAATGGGAAAGTTGCCGCCGAGCTCGGTAGCGTCGTAGCCGGCGGCGGCCATCTCATCGAGCAAGTCGGGATACGGCACCTCTGCCACCGTGCCGGCCAGGTCGACGTTGTTCCAATTGACCGGGGCCGTGGCAACCCGAGGCGCGCCCCGGCCGTCGTCCGGCGGCCCGGACGCGCCGGCCCGTTGATCGTCCACGCCATACCCCCCAAACGGACCCCACGCTGCCGCCTCTCGCATCGTAAACAGGGCTGTCTGCCCCGTCAAT
Source organism: Chloroflexota bacterium (assembly GCA_030859715.1). Classification (GTDB taxonomy): domain Bacteria; phylum Chloroflexota; class Chloroflexia; order Thermomicrobiales; family UBA6265; genus JACCYK01. The sequence continues at coordinate 13,382 of JALZJP010000071.1, read as the reverse complement.
CGCGGCTTTGCTCGGAGCCGTCGCGCTTACGGGGCGCTGGCGGGATCGAGCGGGTCGGTGCCGAAGATGAGGACTTCTTCGCCATCGGGCACCCCGTCGCCATCGGTGTCGGCGACGACCGGGTTCGTCCCGTGGGTGTAGATCTCGTCGTTGTCGGTCAGACCGTCGCCGTCCGTATCCGAGGAGAGCGGGTTGGTGCCGAAGTTGAAGACTTCCTCGCCATCGAGCAGGCCGTCACCGTCGGTATCGTTGCTCAAGGGATCGGTGCCGTAGATGTTGATCTCGTCGCCATCGGCGATGCCATCGGCGTCCGTGTCCGGATTGAGTGGATCGGCGCCGATGGCGGCTTCCTGCTCATCGGTCAGGTTGTCGCTATCCGAGTCGCCGCCGCTCGGCGGCGGTTGCGGCGCGGCCGTTGGCGGTGGCGGTTCCGCCACGATGACCGGCGGGGCGGCGGTCGGCGGCGGCGCGGCCACCTCTGGCTCGGCGACGTCCGGCTCGGCCTGAGCCACCGAGAATTCCGCCCCGTCGACGGCCTCGCCGATGGCGGCAATCACGACCACGGCGGCTTGTGGTTGGTCATTGGTGATCGTGACCGGGCCGGTCAGCAGCTCTCCGGTCCCGGCGCTGACGGTCCCCGGCTCGGCATCGTCCTCGGCGCCGGCGCGGACCCGGCCGCTGGTCACCATCAACAACGCGGGGCCGGTGCGGGTGGAGACCGCGATCGACTCGTCCGGCAGGAGAACCGCCCGCATCAGCTCGGCATCGAACGAGCCGGCCGGGTAGTCGCTGATCTCGGGCGTCGTGACGAGGACCGTCCCCCCTTCGAGGCCGAGGATCGCTGGTTGATCGGGGGCGACCATCTCGATGATCCAGGCCACGACCGGGTCGTCGCCCACCGCGGTGCGGACGAAGGGGTCGCCCGTGGGCATGAAGAAGGCTTCGCCCGGTTCGAGCCTGGTCCGGCGTCCAGTCAGCTCGTTGCGAACGAGCCCGGTTCCGGTTCGTTGCAGGACAAAGGAGAAGCCGCCGGTCTCCGGCGCCGTGCTGCCCAGGAGCGACACCTCGCGCACCCGCCAGACGACGGGACCATCCAACCCGACGACGCCCTGCGCCACCGTTTGCAGGTGGGGCGCATCGGGGCCGATCTCGCTCGGCGGCAGCCCCGCCGCCGGCGGTGTCGAGCTCGCCTCCTGGGCGGGGGCGACGCCCGCCGGCGCGACCAGCAGCACCGCGCAGATAGCCATGATGAGCGGTATCCCGCGCCTGCCGATCTGATCCCGGATTGTTCGTGGCATTGGCGCGACCCTCGTCTCCGCTAGTCCCGCTGGGCTGGACCGTCCGCCCGTGCGATCGTGACGATAGGCGCCGGCCCGGTTATCCCAACCGGCCAACCCGGTGCGTCACGCCGCGACATGACCGATTGTGATGCGAACGTTACCACTTGCGACGCCCGCGCCGCGGCGCGCTCTTTGTCGCGTTCCGTCATCGGAGGAAGGGCATTCGGCATTCATGGACTGATTTCCGCCCGCCGGTGGTCGTCCAGACTATACTTTGGGTGACGTCTCGGCGGCCGTCCGCTTGTCATCACCCGCCGGAGCAGACGAATCAAGGAAAGCAACCAATGGTCACCGTCACGCCTCAACCAGCGACCGCGACCGGCACCGGCATCTCCACGCGACGCGGCCGTGTCGTGGTCGCGACCGAGCTCGGCTACTGCTGGGGCGTCCGCCGGGCGTTGGACATCGTTCAAAACGCGGCCGATGCCGGCGGCCCGATCGCGCCGATCGGCGACGTGATCCACAACCCCCAGGTGGTGATCCGGCTGCGCGAGCGGGGGGTGGAAGGGGCGGCCACGGTCGAGGAAGCAGTCGATCGCGGGTTTCGCCGGGTCGCGATCACGGCACATGGGATGGGACCGCATCTGGCGGGCGAGGCGGCCCAAGCCGGGGTCGAGCTGGTCGATACGACCTGCCCGCTGGTGACGAAGGTCCAGCGCCTGGCGCAGAAGCTGGCGCGGCAGGGCTATTTCATCGTTGTCTATGGTGATGCCTACCATCCCGAGGTGCGCAGCGTCATCGGCTGGTCCGGGACGAGCAAGGCGATCGCCGCCAAGAAGATTTCCGACCTGCCGTGGAACGCGGCCCGCGGCCATAGCGGGCCGGACACGGTGACGCCGCCGCGCAAAGTGGCCGTGGTCAGCCAGACAACGAAGAATGTCGATGAGCTGATGGCCTTTGCCCAACAGTTGCAGGCGATGGTCATCCCCGAGGGGGGCGAGTTCCGGCTCTGCAACACGATCTGCGAGCCGACGAGCGAACGCCAGAACGCGCTCAAGCGCCTGATCGAGGATGAGCGGGTCGAGCTGATTTTGGCGATCGGCGGCAAGAAGAGCAGCAACACCGCTCGTCTGGCCGAGGTCGGCCTGTCGCTTGGGGTGCCCTCGTACCATATCGAGCGGCCGGAGGAAATCGACGCCAGCTGGCTCGACGGCGTCGGCCTGGTCGGCGTCACCGCCGGCGCCTCGACCCCGGACGACGTGATCCAAGCCGTGGTCGACGAGCTTGACCGCCATGGCTACGCCCCGCCCGAGGGCGGCATCCGCCAGATCGACCCGGACTACGTGCCGGCGTTCTGATCTCGCGCTCGACCCCCTGCCCCCAATCCCGCGGGAGATCAGAGAGTTCCCCCAAACTTGGTGGTTAGAGGATGACCCCGGCCACGACAGAACGCCGTCCCAGGGAAGTGGGACGGCGTTCTGTTTAACTCCGACGATCGCAAGCTTTGACTTACTCGCAGTCGAAGAACGGAGCGGCGATATCGAGGACCTCGCCCTTAGACAGCGGCGTATCGAAGGCTCTTGGGAACGGATCATTCCCATTGACGTCCCTCAGATAGGCGGCATGGCGAGCCTCAACCGTGGCGATCGTGGCGCCGACCGTCTGAAGGTCGGCCGATGAGATCTTGGCAAGCGCGCCGGTGTAGGCGCTTACTCCCGTGTCTTCGAGCGCCTGAGCGGTCTCTACAAACGCATCGACGTCCTCAAACGCATCCTCGAAGTTATAGCAGTCGGCTGCCTTGACCGGCTTTCCCCCGAGATCCCGGATGGTCGCGGTGAGCGCCTCGACGTGCTCAAGCTCATGGTCCCGAATGTCCACCAGGTTGGGGCGGACGTCACTGTCGTAGCCAGCAAAGTCGGTACTATCGAACCTGGCGAGACCTCGCCGGTAGAATTTGAACTCCAGATGCTCAAGGGTAAGGGCGTAGTTGAGGACAGCAATGTCGCGCCTGTTGTTCCGATCCCGTTTTTTCTCCCGCCGATCCTCCCGCTTGTCCTTTGCCTTCTTACCGCTGTGCTGAGCGGACTGGGCGAAGACGGATTCCACGCCGACGATGACGGGGACGCTGGCGGCGGCGCCAGCCAGGGCGAGCATCCCGCGCCGGGTCGGCAGGCTCGTGCCCGGACGGTTGGCTGCCTCGGCAAACAACTCACTGAGCGGTCGCATTCCGTTCTCCACCAAGCCGTGACCATAGCGATCGCTTCCCGCCGCCCGGTTGCGGTAGGTTGGCCATGCGCTGTCAAGCCGCGGCCCCTGAACGTGATAAGGGAGGACGCGCCGGTTTGGATCATTGCGCCGGGACTTTCGGGACTTCTTGATTCGCGCGTATTGGTTTGACAGTTCAGGGTGCCTACGCTATGCTCCGGCATCGCATCCAGCGAAGTTTCGGATCATGCGATACGGACGGCACGCCGGGTCTTCGGATCAGAAATGATCGGGGTGGTCGGGAGATCGCCCGCGTCAACGGTGACCGGAGCGGCGGCGGTTCAAGTATGGAGGTGAATCCATGGCCCACGATCGAATCGGTAATCTCATCGCCCAGTTGCACCGGCAGAAGATCGACCGCCGCGAGTTCGCCCAACGGGCGGGGGCGATCGGACTGTCGGCGACCCTGATCGGGCAAGTGCTGCGAGCGGCGCCGGCGGGGGCGCAAGACGCGACGCCCGAGGCCGAGGGGGCGATGAGGATCGGCAACCCCGACATCGAGCATATCACCGAGACCGAGCTCGGGATGGTGAAGTTCATCTCGTCCTGGCCGCTGACCGGCGCGTCCGAGCAGCTCGGCGGCGACATGGTGGCCTCGCTGCAGATGGCCCTGGACGACTTCGGCAACGCGGCCGGCGGCTTCGCCATCGAGTACACCGCGATGGATGACGGCATCGCCGCTAACAACGGCTCGTGGGACGCGGCCCGCGAAGCCGAGATCGCGACGGGCGTCGTCAACGATCCGGATGCGATGGTCTACATCGCGACCTACAACTCGGGCGCGGCGGCGGTCTCGATCCCGATCTTGAACCAAGCCGATCCCGGACCGATGGCGATGATCTCGCCGGCGAACACCTATCCGGGACTGACCAAGGATTCGCCGAACAACGAAGAGGGCGAGCCGGATCGGTACTACCCCACCGGCGTTCGCAACTACATGCGCGTGGTGCCGGCCGACGACCTCCAGGGCCCGGCGGCGGCCGCCTGGGCGGTGGAGAACGCCGGACTCAGCAGCGCCTACGTGCTCCACGACAACCAGCTCTATGGCCGGGGCGTGGCGGTCGCCTTCCGTGACACGTTTGAGAATCTGGGCGGCGCCATCGCCGGCTTCGAGGCGTTCGACCCGAATGCCCCGGACTATCTGGCGTTGATGACCTCGATCGCCAGCAGCGGCCCGGATGTGATCTACGTCGGCGCCATCACCAACCTTAACCCCGGCAAGCTTGTGCAAGACTTGCGCTCGGTGATGCCGGCCTCGGAAGTGACGTTCATCGGCCCGGACGGTCTCATCAACCAGGCCTTCATCGACGGCGCGGGCGAAGCCGCCCAGGACGCCTATGTGACCTTTGCCGGCCTGCCGCCGAACGCGCTCCAGGGGGCGGGCGCCGAATGGTACACCCGGATCAAGGAATTGCTCGGGCACGAGCCGGACGCCTACGCCCTCTACGCCTACGAGGCGGCAGTGGTCGCGATCCAGGCCCTCGATCAGGTCCAGGACAATGATCGCGTCGCCATCCTCGAGGCGATGTTCGCGACGAACAATTTCGCCGGCTTACTGGGAACCTGGGAGTTCCTGGAGACCGGTGATACCTCACTGACCACGGTCAGCCTCAATCAAATTCAAGATGGCGCGATCGTCTTCCTCGAAGAGATCGCGGCGCCGCCGGTCGCCTAACACCGGCGAGTGGCAACGCGGCGGACCAGGGTTTCTGGTCCGCCGCTCGTGCCGTTTGCCCACTGCTGGCAGTGCAACCTGGGTTCCTCTTAGCGTAAGGGCCGGTTGCTCCTCGCCCGTCGCGCCGTTGCCCCCGACTGTCGGTTAGGGTGAGGATTGAAACGAACGTGGATTTCAACCTCGATCTCTTTCTCCAGATACTCATCATCGGCATCACCTACGGCGCGATGATTGCCCTGATCGCGCTTGGCTACACGCTTGTCTACGGTATCGTCGAGTTGATTAACTTCGCCCACGGCGAAGTATTCATGATGGGAGCCTTCTTCACGATGCAAGTCGTGTTATGGGTCGGCGTCACGTCGGAGTCCGCCACCGCCGCCGTGGTGGGAGCGCTCGTCCTGGCGCTGTTGGCGGCGATGGCGTTTAGCGGCGGCATCAATTACTTCATCGATCGCGTTGCCTATCGCCGCCTGCGCAACGCTCCCCGTTTGGCGCCGTTGATTGCCGCCATCGGCTTCAGCTTCATTCTTCAGAATATCGCGATCTACTGGCGCGGCTCGAACCCGGTGACGCCGGAAGCGGTGATCCCGCTCGAAATCCGAAGCCTCAACATCTTGACCGCCTGGTTTGGCCTCGACACGAATCTCCGGATACGGTTGATCGATTTCCTCGTCGTCCTGGTGACGATCCCGATCTTGATCGGCCTGAGCTGGTTCGTCTATCGGACCCGGACCGGGGCGGCGATGCGGGCCACGGCCCAGGATCGCGAGGCGGCGGCGTTGATGGGGATCGACGTCAATCGCACGATCGGAACGGCGTTCCTGATCGGCGGCGCCCTGGCCGGGGCGGCCGGCATGATCGCGGTCTACTACCTCAACAGTGCTCGCTTCCAGATGGGTTTCCAGTACGGGCTCTTCGCCTTCACGGCGGCGGTGCTGGGCGGCATCGGCAATCTCAGCGGCGCGGTGCTCGGCGGCTTCCTGATCGGCATCATCTGGGCGATGAGCGACGGCTTCATCCGCCAGTTCATCCCGGAATGGGGCGCCCAGTGGACGCCAACCGTCATCTTTGGCTTGCTGATCCTGGTGTTGGTCTTCCGGCCGTCCGGATTACTCGGCGAACAGGTTCCCGATCGCGCCTAGCCAGACCCGGTCGGCCCGGGGCAGGAGATCCGAATGGTTGCGACGCCCGCGGCATCCGCTTCATGGGAGGACGACGCCGACCAGCGCCAGGCGTGGCGGGAGCGGTTGTGGCTGATCCTCGGTATCATCGCCCTGGCCCTGGTTCCCTTCATCGATAGCGCCCTCGGGATCAACCGGCTCGGCTCCTGGATCCCCATCTTCGTCTTTATCATCCTGGCGATGGGGCTCAACATCGTTGTCGGCTATGCCGGCCTGCTCGACCTCGGCTATGTCGCGTTCTTCGTCATCGGCGCCTATTCTTGCGCCTTTCTGACCTCTCCCAGCAGCGTCTTCGTTCAGAACGGATGGATCCCGGAATTCTTCCAGGGGTTCTGGCCGGCGATGGCGGTGGGCTGGGTGCTGGCGGCGGTCTTTGGCGTCCTGATCGGGGCGCCGACCCTTCGCTTGCGCGGCGACTACTTGGCGATCGTCACCCTCGGCTTCGGCGAGATCGTGCCTGATTTCTTTATCAACGCGGCGGCGATCACCGGCGGTCCGAACGGCATCGGCCAGATCGCGCGGCCGCCGTCGATTCCCTTGCCGGGTGGCAATTCGATTAATTTCTCCTCCGGCGATCTCGACAACTGGTATTGGCTGGTGGTCGCGGTCGGGGTGCTGTCCCTGTTCATTATCAATCGGGTCTACAAATCACGCCTCGGCCGGGCCTGGCAGGCGGTGCGGGAAGACGAGGTCGCCGCTTCCAGCATGGGGGTCAACCTGGTCCGGACCAAGCTCTGGGCGTTCGCCCTCGGCGCCTCCTTCTCGGGCTTCGCCGGCTCGATCTACGGCGGCTATATCACGGTGGTCTATCCCGATCAGTTCCAGTTTTCAACCTCGATCATCATCCTCGCCATGGTGATCCTAGGCGGCCTCGGCAACATCTACGGCGTGATCATCGGCGGCTTTCTGATCCAGTCGTTCGACCGGGTGCTGGCCGATGAGCTGAACGCGCCGCTGCACTGGATCGGGGACCGGCTCAACCTCGATTTCCTGCGTGAGCACGATCTGCAATCGGACCGCTTCTTGATCTTCGGCCTGGCCCTCGTCTTGATGATGATCTTACGTCCCGGCGGCTTGTTCCCCAGTCGCCAGCGGGCGGCGGAGATGCGGCCGGAGGATCAAGACATCACCGTCCAGGAGCAGCAAGCGATGTACGACGTGCGCCAGGACGACGAGCCAAGCGCGGGAGAGCGGGCATGAGCGCCCGGGCTGATGCGATCCCTCTGGTCCAGACGGCGGAGCTGGTGCTCGTAGCCCGCGGGGTGACGAAGCGATTCGGCGGCTTGGTCGCGGTCGATAACGTCGATCTGGCGATCCCGCGAGGGGCGATCGCCGGGTTGATCGGCCCGAACGGGGCCGGCAAGACGACCTTCTTCAACATGGTCGCCGGTATCTACAAACCGACCGCCGGAGACATCATCTTCGCCGGCGAGACGATCTACGGCGGCCGCGGCTTGTTCGGTCAAGAGGCGTTGCGGCCGGATGAAGTGACCGCTCGCGGCATCGCCCGGACGTTTCAGAACATCAGGCTCTTTGCCAACATGTCGGCCCTGGACAATGTGCTGGTCGGCATGCATTCCCGGCTCAAGGCCAATGTGGTGCAGATGGTGCTGCGGACGCCCGGCGTGGTGCGCGAGGAGCACCAGGCGCGGCTCAAGGCCAGGGAGCTGCTTGCCTACGTCGGCCTCGGCGGCCAGGGCGCCGTCACCGCGAAGAACCTCTCCTACGGCGATCAACGGCGGCTCGAGATCGCGCGGGCGCTGGCCAGCCAGCCGACCTTGCTCTTGCTGGACGAGCCGACCGCCGGCATGAACCCGCTGGAAACGGCGCGGATGACGACGTTCATCGATCAGATGCGACGCGACCTCAACTTGACGATCCTGCTGATCGAGCATGACATGAAGGTGGTGATGGGCATTTCCGACCAAGTCGCCGTGCTCGATCACGGCGTCAAGATTGCCGACGGCACCGCCAGCCAGGTCCAGCGTGATCCCGCCGTGATCGAAGCCTACCTGGGCGCCGGCGCGGCGGCGATCGCTTCCCAACCACCGGAAGGAGTCACCGTGGAAATCGCGGCCGAGGCGGGGGAGCGGCCGTGACGACCGCTTCCCAACCCATGCTCGACTTGCACGATGTCCATACCTACTATGGACACATCCATGCCCTGAAGGGCGTCTCGATCACCGTCAACCAGGGGGAGATCGTCACTCTGATCGGGTCGAACGGGGCGGGCAAGAGCACAACGCTAAAAACGATATCCGGGTTGCTCCATCCGCGACGGGGCACCGTCTCCCTGTTCGATCGTCAGATTGGCAACCAGCCGGCGCACAAAGTGGCGGCGATGGGCGTCGCCCATGCCCCGGAAGGGCGCCGCGTCTTCTCCCGGATGACGGTGCGAGAAAACCTCGAAATGGGCGCCTTCGCCCGCGGCCGGGTTGATGCCGCCGATATGGAGCGGGTGTTCGCGCTCTTTCCCCGCCTCCAAGAACGGCTCAACCAGCAAGCCGGGACGATGTCCGGCGGCGAGCAGCAGATGCTGGCGATCGGGCGCGCCCTGATGGCGAAGCCGACCCTCCTGTTGCTCGACGAGCCGTCGATGGGCCTGGCGCCGTTGATGGTCGAGGCCATCTTCGGGGTGATCAAGGACATCAACAAGCTGGGGATGACCGTTCTCCTGGTGGAGCAAAACGCCCTAATGGCGCTGGCCGTCGCCAACCGCGGCTACGTCATCCAAACCGGGCACATCGTCCTGGCCGACAGCGCGGCCGCCCTGCGGCAGAACGAGATGGTGCGCAAGGCGTACCTGGGTGAGGATTGATTCTCGAACTTCGACAAACATGTCCAGAATCGAGGACGCGCGGCCGCGGCGCGGAATTCATTCCAGCGCCTCGCGACCAGTTTGCTCAGCAACGACCTCGTTCGACTCGCAATCGACGTTGACGTAGCCGGACTTGAAGGGCTCGACCCGGTGCGTTTCCGGGGTGAACTGATGGCGCCAGATGCAGCCGTTGTCGTTGCCGAGCAGGTGAAGCGAGACGGAGGTAACGTCCGAGGTGGTCGTCACGCGGTGGATGTCCGTTTCCGGGAGCAGCTCGTAGAAATCACCGGGCTTGAGCGGCCGTCGTTCCGCCAGCGCGAGGTCGGCGTGATCCGGCGCCGACCCGTCGTCCAGGCGGGTGAACACTTCCTCGTCTTGGTCCCCGCGGTAGAGGCCGACCAATCCCCAGGCCAGGTGATCGTGGACGGGAGTGGCGGCGCCGGGCGGGACCACCAGGGCCGTCAGGGCCAGGCCCCCATCCCCCGCCCGGTAGAGCAGCCAGGTGCCGATCCCGGAGCCCATGCCGCTCTTGGCGGCCGGCTGCTGGTAGATGGCGGGCAGCCAGTCGTCGGCGGCCAAGAGCTCCGCAAATCGCGGCCGGATGGCGCCGATCGTGGCCGCCGCGCCGGCGTTCGACGTCCGGATGGTGTTGACCTCGTCGATGAAGCGACGGAACGGCGGATGGTCGAGGATCCATTCATCGGCGCCCGTCGGCTGCTGGTCAAGCCCTACGCACATGGCGGGTATCCTCCACGATTATCGGCTCGCGCCCCGTGTTGCCGCGCTGCCGCGACCGGGGGTGGGGGTATCCTAACGCCTGACGGCCAGGGCAAAGGACCGCCGGGGCCGGTGTGATCGCTGAGCGATGCGTGTCAGGAGCCCGCGTGGAGCAAGAGCCGAGCCGAAGCCTGGCGGACACGGCCGATGAGTCCAGCCCCGGCTCCTGGACGTTGCGCCAGGTTCGAACGGAAGAACGGGCGCTGACGCAACGGCTGTTTGAGTTTTATCTCTATGACTTCAGCGAGCTCGAGCATTCTGATGTCGACGAGGAAGGATGGTTCGTGCCGAGCTCGCGGCCGTGGTTGGAACGCTATTGGACCGAACCGGGCAAGCACGCGCTGCTGCTCCGGGTCGACGGCAAGCCGGCCGGGTTCGTGCTGCTCGATGAATCAAGCCCGATTGCCGGCAGCGGTCAGCGGCGGTTCATCGGCGCCTTCTTTGTGGCGCGGGCCTATCGCCGCCGGGGTTTCGGCGGCGCTATGGCACTCGCGGTCTTCCAGCGGTTCCCCGGCGCCTGGCAGGTCCTTCAGGTTCGAGCCAACGCGGCGGCGCAAGCATTCTGGCGGCGAATCATCGGCGCCCATACCGGGGCGCGCTACGAGGAGCGGTGGGTAAGCGAGCGAGAGATTGTCCAAGAGTTCGACACGCGCGATCGGGCCGGTGATCAGGCGGTGGAGAGCGAAAAAGCCTAGGGCGCGGGAGGGGCAGGTGCCCGAGATGCCTGGCCCGCCGGCAGCGCGGCGGTGGCAGAGGTTGGGCCGGAACATGTTTGATAATCTGGCGCGATTCGCGGGAGTACGGCCGCGGCGCGGGCACGGTTAGGGTAGGATGCGGATTGGGCCGGCGCGCCGGTTGCGGAACCGGGTGGCGCTACCCGGCCGGTAGGCTCGTGGTTCGAGTTTGTGATATTATTCACATCACTTGGGGTCGCCCGTGGCAACCGAGCCGACGAAAGACACGAGGCAATTGGAAGCCACCGGGGCGGCGGTTGGGCTCGGCTGTTCGATCGTCGTCACGCTGATCGGGTTGATCGCCGGCGGCGCCGCGCTCGACCGGTGGCTCGGGACGGGACCAACCCTCACCCTGATCGGGACCGCGCTCGCCCTCGTCGCCGCGGGCTACGAGCTCTACGAACTGGCCCGCATCGGGCGATCGGATCGCCCGCCCGGACCGCTTGGCAAACGGCTCGCGGCACTAACGGCAAACCGGTCGGCCAATCGGGCGGCGCCGCCGGCGGCGAGCCGGGTGGAGCGGACACGCATGGACGGCGAGGAGTAGCGCCCGCATGGAAGTTCACGTTTCAATCGCGGCCGAAACGCTCTTCAATGTCGGACCAATCCCGATCACCAACTCGTTCCTGACGATGCTGATCGTGATGACCGTGATCCTCATCACCGGCACCGTGATCGCGCGCAAAGCGCGGTTGATTCCGGTGGGCCGATCCCAGGGCGTGGCCGAGCTGATCGTCGAGTTTCTGCTGAGCTTGGTCGAAAGCACCGCCGGCAAGGCGGCGGGTCGCCGCGTCTTCCCGCTGGTGGCCGGCATCTTCATCTTCATCCTGTTCGGGAATTTCTCTGGCTTGTTCCCCGGGGTGGGGACGATCGGCGTCTACCACAATGAGCCGGTGCTGGGCGACGAGCACGCGGCGCTGGACGTGGCCGAAGTGGTCAATCCGGGGCTCGGCTCGGTCGCGACCCTGGCCCAAGCCGAATCTGACGCTGAAGCTGAAGCGGACCACGCGGTGCTGATCCCGCTCTTCCGCGCCCCGACCGCCGACCTGAACATGACCTTGGCCATGGCCCTGGTGACGTTCACCACGGTTCAGGTCCTGGGCGTCGGTTCCCACGGCCTGGTCGGCCGGATCAAGCACATGGCCAATCCCTGGTGGATTTTCCCACTTGAGCTGATCCAGGAGTTCGCCCGCATCCTCTCGCTCTCGTTCCGGCTTTTCGGCAACGTGTTCGCCGGTGAAGTCTTGCTGGCGGTGATGGTCGGCATGGCAAACGCGATCAAGATCGCGGTCATCCCGTTGCTGTTCCCGGTGGTCTTCCTCTTCCTCGAAGTCCTGTTCGGCACCATTCAAGCGCTTGTGTTCGCCCTCCTCACCCTCATCTACATCACGCTGGCGACGGCGGGGCATCACGAGGAGGAGCATCACGCGGCCGAGCCCGCCCGTGAGGCTGAGCCGGCGCCCCGGCGACCGGTGGCCAGCGGAGCCGCGGGCGATTAATCGACGGCGACGGTTGCCGGCGCGGACCGCCTCGCGCTCGCGCGGTTTGCATTCGAGAACGATTCGAGCGCCAGGTTCATGGCGCGATGGTATTGGTTCTAGGTTGGGATACGGGAGGGGCGACGGGGAGTCGTTTCCGAGCGTGAGCAAGAGCGCGTTCGAGTTCTGGACGCGGGGAGGAAGAGACGGTGGACGTTGATGTCGCAAAGCAGTTCGGCGCCGCGATCGCGATCGGGGTCGGTGGTCTCGGCCCCGGGCTCGGGATTGGTCTGGCGGTTAAGGGCGCGATGGAAGCGCTCGGCCGCAACCCGGAAGCGGAAGGCGCGATCCGGACCACGATGATCATCGGTGCGGCGCTGTCCGAAGCGGTCGCTATCTATGCCTTCGTGATCGCGATTATCATTCTCTTCACGTAGGTCGTTACAGCCGCACCGGATACCACGCCGCTGGCGGCGTCATCACGCCGGTGCGGCGCCGGGCTCAGGCGAGATTAGGAGGCATGTGGTCAATGTTGGACAGCCTGGGGATCAATGGCTGGAACCTGCTTGTCCAGCTCATCGCGTTCATCATTTTCCTCTGGCTGTTGTGGCGCTTCGCCTTGGGGCCGATCACGCGCGTGATCGATGAACGTCAGGATCGGATTCGGGAAAGCGTCGAAGCTGCCGAGCGGATGAAGGCGGAGCTGGCGGCGACGGCGGCCCGGAACGAAGAAGTCTTGGTCGAAGCCCGCCAGCAGGCGCAGCAAATCGTGGCCCAAGCTCGCGACGCGGGCGAGGCGACGCTGAACCGGGCGCGTGAGCAGGCCAACGCCCAGGCCGAGGAGTACCTCACCCGGGCCGAAGCGACCTTGCGTCAGGAAACGCAACAAGCCCGCCAGCAGCTTCGCCAAGAGGTCGCCGATCTGGCGGTGATGGCGGCGGGCCGCATCGTCCGCAAAGAGCTCGATCCCGCGACCCAAACCCGCCTGATCGAAGAGACGCTGGCGGAAGCGGCGCCGACGACGAACGGACGGAGTCGTGAGTCGTAGGTCGTAGGTCGTAAGACGGGCGCCCGCGGCCGCCGGAATCTTGACGACCCGGATTCCGGAAATTTTACTCTTCACGACTCACGACTCACGACTCACGACTCACGACTCACGACTCACGACTCACGG